>PLWW01000044.1:0-54217 GCA_003153125.1 Candidatus Dormiibacterota bacterium
CAGAGTTCCCGCCACCGGATCCTCGAGAAGGCTGTCCACGTTGAGCGCGGCGCACCACTTCTTGGGGTCGCAGGAACCCGTCCCGACGGCCACCGCCCAAGTCGGCCACTGGACCCATCCGGGGGGATAGAACTGGAGTTCCATAAAGGCGGCCCCGGGATGCTTCGGCGAGACGGCGGGGTCAACAATGTTGGAATTACTGTCCGGGATGCAGGTCTTGACCTGCTCTTGATACGACTGGGTGTCGCACAGCGTCATCCCGTACCAGGACCCGCTGTTCAGTTGAAATGCGTACGCCTTGCCGGGTTGAGTGGGGTTGGCAGCCGGTGGGTCGGTGGGGAGTGTCAACGCGACTGGAAGCGGTTCCCCGACCCGGGTTGGTCTGAAAAGAAGTGCACGCCGGGCTCGTCATGGCCGACGTAGTGGTCGGCCCCGAAGACCTCCGCTGCGTTCCCCAGCTCCGCACATATTCCGGCGCTGTCATAGCAGCTGATGTGAAGGTGCTGCGGTGCGGTCGCCTGCGCACCGGCCGAGAAGCCGCCCGTGCCGGCCGCAGGCAGCGCCGTCGCGACCATGAGTGACCCAAGCGCCAGCTTCGCCTTCATCCCAAGCCCTCGGTTTGGGAGCCGTGGTCGCCCTGCCGTGCGAGCCGGGCGGCCAAGTGGATCCCGACTGATGAGTGCTGAACGCTACCACCGGGTAACACATTTCTCCACAACCCGGAGGTCGTACGACTGCTAGCTCCCTCGCACCTCGGTCACCCAGCATCACCTTGTCCAGTCGTCGGCAAGATTGGTCACCGCCTCCCGGCGCCTGGTGGCTGAGCTGCCAGCGGGTAAGCGCTGACGGTCCGCGCGGTCAGTGTCGGGGGACGTGGCCTCGAACAGCCGCCCCAGCCTGCGCCGGTTCGCCGATACGCGTGTGTGACGACGAATGCACCGAACGACCTACCTCGGGCGAGCACCACGGAGCGTTCGATCCCGGGGCGCGCCTCGTCCCAACCCAACCGGAGGTGGCGGCTAGGATCGCGCTCTGGATGCCTGGCGTCATATTCCCGGATGGAGGTGGGGGACAAGTCAGATCCCGGTGCCGCGACGTGTCAGCCGGTACGCGCAACCCCGGGTCGGCAGGGGGCCCTCGGGTAGGACCGTTCCAGCAATGCCCGCGGCGTGTAGGGCACCTTCGAGGATGCCGGCCTGCGCGGCGCAGATGACCTCGCGGGCTTGATCGCACGCCTCGAGAAAGATGCAGTTGCCGGCGAGAATCCTCTCCCCCTCCACTCTGTAGTCGGCTCCCAGTCCATCAAGGGGGGTGAGCGCTTCGACCACGGAGCGCGTACCCTGGCGGGCCGCGTCCTCACCGAATCGCAATCCCGCTGCCTTGGCCACACCGGGCGCCGCGTCGCCGAGGCTGTTCACGCCTGTTGCGAGGATGCTCGCCAAGGCGACGAACTGGCGAGCCGGGTACGTGAACGAGAGAACACCAGGCTTCGAGGAATACAGGGAGGCTGGTTTGCCCAGCCGTCCGCGACGTTGCGACTTCTCGAGGTATCCGAGATCGGCGAGCCGTTCCAGATGGGTGAAGGCGACGGTCCGGTGGACGCCGACGAGCTGGGCGAGGTCGTCGATCGTCTGGGGTCCGCCATCACGGACCAGGCTGAGGAGAATCCGCCGGCGGGTCGGGTCCTGAAGAGCGGTGACCAGCCGCTCGACATCCCCCGAGGCAGATGGCTCCGACGGGCTGACTGGTCTCGGGGAATTCCCGTGAGTGCTCGGCATGGCATGAATCTAGCATTTATCGCGCCTTGACACGATGAACTCTGGACGTCACCATGGCGACGGCCCCGGGCACGCCCGGCGGTTCTCAGCACACGAGGGTGAGGAAAGGTGACCGAGAGCCTGGTTGATCGAGTCATTCGGCGGCAGAGATGGCTGGAGAAGGCGGCCGACGTTCTCCAGGGGGGAGTGGGCGCCGTGTACGGGGCGCTCGGTCGCCCGGGGCGTGCGCTCAAGAACGTCATGCACGGCACCGGCGTCCTGGGCCACCCTCTGCATCCGGCCATCAGTGACCTGCCGATCGGTGCCTGGGCGGCGGGTGTGGTCGCCGACTACGTCGCTCACTTCAGCAGCGCCCTGCCGACGCAGGCGGCGGACGTGGCGCTCGCTCTCGGCCTGTCCGCCGCCGTCCTCGCAGCGCTGACGGGGCTGACCGACTATCACGAGACGATCGGTCACGAGCGGCGGGTGGCGACCGCGCACGGGCTCACCATGGTCGCCGTCGTTGCTCTCGAGGCCGCCTCGCTTGCGCTGCGGTGGTTCGGTTCGTCCACGCTGCACCCGCTTGCCGTCGGCCTGTCCACGGTCGGTTTCGCCGGTGTGATGGCGGGCGGCTACCTCGGGGGGCACCTGGTCTTCGGTCTTGGCACGATGGTCAACCGCAACGCCTTCGCGGAGGGTCCGGAGGACTACGTCGCCGTCGGCATGGGGGCCGACTTCCCGGAGGGGGAGATGCACCGGGTCAACGCGGCCGGGATGCCCGCACTGCTCGTTCGCCGAGCCGGTACGCTGCACGCGATCGCCGCAGTCTGCTCCCACGCCGGCGGACCGCTCGACGAAGGTACGCTCGAGGGAACCCGCGTGACGTGCCCTTGGCACGGGTCGATCTTCTCGGTGGAGTCAGGACGGGTGTTCCAGGGGCCGGCCACCTTTGATCAGCCCACGTTTGCGGTGCGTGAGCGAGAGGGACGCGTTGAGTTGAAACTCGCCGCTCCAAGTCATTGAGCACCGTCGCGCTGTCCGAGGAGACGGCGGAGGACGAGCAGCGATCTCGCGACCTCACTGCGCCTGCGGACGGCTGGAGCCGCGCACCGCTCAGCGTGTGGGGACCACCGCCACGGGTTATTGAGGCGGGGCATTTGGTCGAGGGCATTCTCCGCTACCTCGGTGAGGACCCGGGGCGAGAGGGTCTCCAACGAACGCCGGAGCGTGTGGTCAGGTCGCTGCAGTTTCTCACCGCCGGATATGAGCAAGATCTGGGCGCGGTGATCAACGGCGCTGTTTTCGCCGAGACCTATTCAGAGATGGTCATCGTCCGAGATATCGAGGTCTACAGCCTGTGCGAGCATCACCTGCTTCCGTTCTTCGGCCGTGCCCACGTCGCATACATTCCCGATGGTCGCGTCATCGGTCTCAGCAAGCTCCCCCGGATCGTCGACATTTTCGCGCGACGTCTCCAGGTACAAGAGCGACTCACGACCCAGGTCGCCGACGCCCTGGACGAGGCGCTCTCACCCCTCGGTGTCGCAGTCGTCATCGAGGCTGCCCACCTCTGCATGATGATGCGTGGCGTGCAGAAGCAGAACAGCCAGACGCTGACCTCGAGCATGCGCGGCGTCTTCCTCTCCGACCAACGGACTCGCGCGGAGTTCATGGAGCTGATTTGTCGGATTGAAAGGTGATCCCGGTGACGCCGAGATCACTGTTGACACCCTTCCGAAGGCAACCGAATGCGACCACCTCCTCAGTCAGGGAGCAGCGGCATGGACAGGCCCGGGTCGCGGCCGAGCAGCGCGGCGCGTGTCACTGCGGTCGATCCGAACCGGCGACGCACAGTGTCGAGCGCGACATCGAGTGCGCTGCCGCTGTGACGATCGAGCGGGAGCGCAAGCTGGACGGCATCGTCGTCGTCGAGGTTGCTCACCGCCAGTCCGACCAATGTGATGCCACGCTGCTCGATCATCGGCATCGCCGTCGTCAGGAGGGCCCTCACGGTGGCCAGGATCGCCTCAGTGTCGGCGGTCGCCCAGGGCAGCGTGTGCGATCGCGTCGCCCGCGAGAAGTCGTCGAAGCGCAACCGGAGCACCACGGTGCGGCCGAGGCGCCCGGCCACCCGCATCCGCCGCGTGACCCGGTCGACCAAGCCAAGAACGATGGCATCCAGGGCGTCGGGTGGCGTCGGTGAACGGCCCAGGGCACGCTGCGACCCGATCGAGCGTCGTCGGCGGCCCACCTGCACCGGGCGAGGATCCTGGTTGTGTGCAAGCGCGTGGAGGTGGCGGCCTGTCGCTAGGCCGAGAATCGAGACCAGCGCAGTCTCGCCAAGCAGCGCGGCCTCGCCGACGGTCGTGATCCCCGCGCCGTGGAGCTTGTCGGCGGTTACTCGGCCGACGCCCCACAGCCGTTCGACCGGGAGGGGGTGAAGGAACGCCAGCTCGCCGTCCATCGGCACGACCAGCAGACCGTCGGGCTTGGCCACGGCGCTCGCCACCTTGGCGAGGAACTTGGTCCGGGCGACGCCCACCGAGATGGGCAGTCCGACCCGCTCGAGGACGTCGGCGGGCTGACATGTGCGGTTGGACCACGATCGCCGAAGGGCACAGACGGCGGGCTTCGGGCAGGCCCATCGCCGTTCGCACGCCACAGGCCTTGGCCTCGTAGCTGGCAGCGAGCACGACCCCGCCACCGACAATCACCGGCCGGCCGCGCAAGCGAGGATCGTCGCGCTGTTCGACCGACGCGTAGAACGCGTCGAGGTCCGCGTGAAGGAGGGTCCCTTCATTGCCCACGAACAGATGTTCGTAGGACCGGCTCGAGAATGTGTGCGAGAAGGGCCAGGGTCCTGTCGAGCGGGTCGGCGGGGAGTGCGCGGTACGAGACCGGCACTCCCGCCGAGGTCAGACCGAGGAGGCTGTGGAGACCAGCTGATCGAGAGCGTCGGCTCCGAACTTGTACTGCGCCTCGACGACCTTCAGCACGGTGCTGAAGGTTTGATCCACCACGGTGTCGATGGCCGGCACCAGCTTCTCGGAACCGGGGAGCATCGAGACGCTCAGCGGAACCAGGACGGAGGCGAGGCTTTGAAACACCCCGATGGTGGCCAGGCTGATGTCCTTGGCCTGATTGAGGCCGTCGGTCACAGCGGTGTTGGCGGTGCGGGTGTACTCGGTGTAGTCGGTCATGGCTTGTCCTCATGGCCTCTGGGTCCCGTTGTGGTTCCCTTTAGGGAGGCTGCGCTAAGTCTACCAAGCACATGCTAGATTGTCAACCCGCCATCCTTGGCGCTGACCTCTGGCCCAAGACCACGTTGTCAGGCAGTGCGGCAGCGGGAGGGGAGGCGCCTCGGCGGCCTGCTCCCGGGACCTTCGGCGCCTCGAGGTCGTGACCAATGGCCGTGGTCGGAGATCGGCCCGCACTGGCCTCATTGGAATCTGTCCCTGCGAGGGCCATCAACATCTTCGCGAGGCGCGACCCAATGAGAACGACCGTTCAGCATCCTCGGGTGAACCTGATGCTCATCGGCGCGCCGGCAAGTGGCAAGGGCACGCAGGCGGCCCTCTTGGTCGAGCATCTGGACATCTCCTCGATCGCGACCGGGAACATCCTGCGAGCCGAGATGGTGCAGCGGACCGAGCTCGGCCTTCGCGCCGAGCCCTACATGCAGCGCGGCGCCCTGGTCCCGGACGCCCTGATGATCGACATCATCCGGCAGCGCTTTCGCAGCTGCGGTCGACGCGACGGCTTCTTGCTCGACGGTTTTCCCCGCACCGTGGCGCAGGCACGGGCGCTCGACGCGTCAGCGGCGTCGATGGCCATCCGCTTCGACCGCGTCCTCTATCTGGACGTGCCCGAGGGTGAGTTGATCCGGCGCATCACGAGCCGGCTCACCTGCCCTGCCTGCGGCCGCAGCTACGTCCGCGACCCCGACCAACCACGACCGCTGACCTGCGAGTCGGACGGCTTGGACCTTGTGGTGCGCGACGACGATCGGCCGACGACCGCGCAGCGACGCATCGCCATCTATCTGCGGAACACTCTGCCGGTGTTGAACCACTACCGCAGCCAGGGGCTGGTCGCCAGTGTCGACGGCACAGACTCGGTCGCGGAGGTCTTCCAGCGCGTGCTGCAGTCCCTGCGCCCTCGGCCCGACGCGGGAGAGGCGTCCTTGACCGGTCGCGTCAGCGCTTGGCCGACCTCGACCTGGTCATGGGCGGCTTCGTCTGCCTTCGGGGCCGCGCAGGTACTTCGCGCTCGGGAGCTGGCTCGTTCGACGCGACCAGACCTCGGTACACCTGCAGCAGTGCCTGCTTCCCTTCCGGGGTGAGCCGCCGATCCATCCGGATCGCGTCCTCGACCGTCTGTGCCGGCCGTTCGACGGTGTCGTCGAGAAGGCCGGCCTGCTGGTACAGCGTCTCCGTGGAGAGGTCCAGAGCAGCTGCGATGGCTTTGAGCACCTGGGCCGACGGCGTGTACACGCCGCGCTCGATCTGGCTGAGGTACGGGTTCGAGACCGCCGCCATCCCGGCGAGCTGGCGCATTGAGAGCGACATGAGCTCTCGCTGCGTGCGGATGAACTCGCCGACCGACTTGAGCGTAGGTGGGGTTGGGGGAACAGCCACGCAGCCATGGTACTGCTTGGAGAGCCAAGCTACAGAAGGGCCGACCGCGCGCAGCCTTGAACTCGAGGGACCCGCGGCGTATCGTGGGTCGCATTCGCGGCGCGCGCCGGCCATGGCGCTCGCCACTACCATCAGGATCCCGATCCATCGCTGCGGAGCCGGCTGGATTGTGATCCCGGGAATCGGCGTGGCCTACCCAGTGGAGAGTGACCATGACAACTTTGGAGTCTCCGACACGCCAGGTGGTGGCACCGCGCATCTTCGATGGCCGCGTCGCCGTGGTCACAGGTGGAACACGAGGGATCGGTGCAGCCATCACCCAGGAGCTGGTGAAGCACGGCGCTCACGTCGCGGCCGGCTACAACCGCGATCTCGACACGGCGTCCCGGCTGCGCGACGAACTGACCGCCTCGGGCGGCTCCATCTCCATCCACCAGGGCAACGTCGGCGAACCGGGCGACTGCGGCCGGGTCATCGAGGACGTCCTGTCTACCCACGGACGGGTTGACTTCCTGGTGAACAACGCCGGGATCACGTTGGACAAGACGGTGCGTCGCATGAGCCTCGACGACTGGCACGCGGTGATGCATATCAACATCTCCGGCGCCTTCTACATGATCAAGGCGGTGCTCGAGCACATGCTGGAGCGGGGCAGTGGCCGGATCGTCAACCTCAGTTCGGTGATCGGCCAGACCGGCAACATCGGCCAGGCGAACTATGCGGCGTCGAAGGCCGCCCTCTTCGGCCTCAGCCAGAGCCTGGCCCTGGAGACGGCCCGCAAGGGCATCACCGTCAACTGTGTGGCCCCGGGCTTCATCGAGACAGAAATGGTCAGCGCGATCCCCGAAGAGATCCTCAAAAGCATCGTCGACAAGGTGCCCGTTCGCCGCCTCGGACGCCCCAGCGAGGTCGCCAGGGTGGTCCGGTTCCTTCTCGAGGACGACGCCGCCTACATCACGGGGGCGGTCTACACAGTCAACGGTGGAATGTCGCCGTGAGGTCATGATGGACGCGGTTCAGCCCCTCGAGGACGCCGTCTACGGCGATGCCGTCGCCGGTGAGAGCGGTTCCCTCGACAGCGCCCTGCGCACCGCGGTCACACAGCTCACATTCCGCCATCCCGACCAGATGGCCACGGCCATGGGCGACCTTGCCCGGCGCCAGGCCGCGGTCGGCGTCGACGCCATGCAGCGTCTGGTTGGGCGCGGCGCGAGCGATCCACTGGCCCCGGGCGACAATCGCTTCGCCGACCCAGGGTGGCAGAGGAACCCGTTCCTGCGCGCCATCGCCGAGGCCTACCTGAGCGGCGCGGCGTGGGCCGGCGAACTGGTCGACTCGGCACCGATTTCGGACCGGGTTCGACAGCAGGCCAGGTTTTCGCTACGCATGGTGCTCGACGCCGCGGCTCCAAGCAACGTCCCCTGGATCAATCCAGCCGTCGTCAAAGAGGCATACGAGACGGCGGGCGGCAGCCTGTTTGCCGGGTTCTCCAATTTCCTCGACGACCTCGCCCACAACGGCGGCCGACCGCGCCAGGTCGACGCCACCGGCTTCGAGGTGGGTACCAACATGGCGGCGACGCCGGGCCGGGTGGTCTTCCGCAACCGGCTCATCGAACTGCTCGCCTACGAGCCCCAGACCGAGCTGGTTCACGCCCAGCCCATCCTCTGCAGCCCGCCCTGGATCAACCGCTACTACATCATGGATCTTGCCCCGGGGCGGTCCTTCGTCGAGTACGCGGTGCAACACGGCTTCACCGTCTTCATGATCAGCTACCGCAACCCCGACGACTCAATGAGCGGCACCACCTGGGACGACTACCTGCAGCTGGGTCTTCTCACCGCGATCGATCAGGTGCAGACCCTGACCGGGTCGGACGTCGTCAATCTGGTCGGCCTCTGCTTGGGCGGAACCATGTCGACAGTGGGGCTCGCGTACCTCGCGGCCCACGGCCAGGGTGGGCGCGTCGGCTGGATGACGGTGACCAACACCCTGGTCGACTTCAGCGTCCCCGGCGAGCTCGGGGCCTTTACCTCTGAAGTCGACATCCGCAAGCTCGAAGGGACCATGCGCAAGAAGGGATTCCTCCCGGGATCTGCGCTGGCGCAGACGTTCGACTGGCTCCGCGGCAACGACCTGGTCTGGAACTACGTTGTCAACAACTGGTACATGGGGAAGAAACCGGCAGCCTTCGACCTGCTGGCGTGGAATGGCGACAGCACCAACATGCCCGCTGCCATGCACTCGCAATACCTGCGCGCCTGCTATCTGCGCAATGCGCTGATCGATCCCGGCGCGTTCGCCATCGAGGGCACCCGGATCGACCTGCGCCGCATCCGTCAGGACCTCTACATTCTCGGTGCTCAGGCCGATCACATCGCCCCGTGGCGTGGCAGCTACCTCACCACCCAGCATGTCGGAGGTTCGGCGCGCTACACGCTCACCTCCAGCGGCCACATCGCCGGCATCGTCAACCCACCCGGCAACCCCAAGGCCGGCTACTGGACCGCTCCGGCCCCCCGTGGCCTGAGCGCTGACGATTGGTTTGCCGGCGCCGAACGATCAGCGGGAAGCTGGTGGGACGACTGGATCAGCTGGGCTTCCGAGCGCTCCGGCGCCATGGTGCCGCCGCCGCGCCTTCCGGAGGGCGACCCCGCTCCAGGCGGCTACGTCCGCGGTGTGGTCGGTTCCCCTTTCATCGCCGAGCCGGCGCAGCGGCGCACTTCGGCGGCATCGCGACAGAGCCCGAACGGACATACCATGTCGAAGGAGAACCGACGGGTTCGCCGTGAGGCGGCGCCCGCTGCCGCCTCCCCCCGTCCTCGCCGGCGCGGGCGTCCCCGCGTGGAGGGTTCCCCGACGCCCGACTGAGACGCCAAGCCAGGAAAGCCAAGAGGTCACCACATGGAAGACGCTGTGATCGTCAGTGCCACCCGAACGCCCGTGGGCGTCATGGGCGGGGCGCTTGCCAGCCAGGCCGCGCCCAGGTTGGGCGCCGTCGTCGTAGAGGAGGCCATCCGCCGCGCTGGGCTCACGGCCGACGACGTCGACGAGGTGCTGATGGGCAACGTGATCCAGGCCGGAGTCGGTGAGAATCCGGCGCGTCAGGCCGCTGTTTTCGGCGGCGTCCCCGCCCGGGTTCCGGCCATGACTGTCAACAAGCTGTGCGGCTCTGCCATGAAGACCATCGTCCTGGCCGCGCAGGCGGTGCGCCTGGGCGACGCCCATTGCGTGGTCGCCGGCGGCATGGAGAGCATGAGCAAGGCGCCGTACCTGATTGAGAACGGCCGTTACGGCTACCGCATCGGCAACGCGGAGTTGATCGACGCGATGATGCGCGACGGCCTTCACTGTGCCCTGGAACACTGCCACATGGGAATCACGGCCGAGAACGTCGCCAAGGAGTGGGAGGTCAGCCGCAGCGACCAGGATGCGTTCGCGGTGCTCTCGCAAGAGCGCGCTATCGCGGCCGTCGCCGCCGGCCGATTCCAGGCCGAGATCGTCCCGGTGTCGGTGCAGGGGCGCAAGGAAACCGTGATCGTCGACACCGACGAGGGGCCGCGTGCGGGCACGTCCTTGGAGACGCTGTCAAAGTTGCGTCCCGCCTTCGACAAGGAGGGTACGGTCACCGCCGGCAACTCCAGTGGCGTCAACGACGGCGCATCCGCGGTGGTGGTGATGAGTGCGTCGCGGGCCCGCGACCTTGGTCTGACCCCGCTGGCTCGCATCCGCTCCTACGCCAGCGCCGGCGTCGAGCCGAGGGTGATGGGGGTGGGGCCGATCCCGGCGACGCGTGCCGCGCTCGACAAGGCACATGCGGAGATCAAGGACCTGCAGCTCATCGAGTTGAACGAGGCGTTCGCGGCTCAGGGCGTGGCGGTGATGCGCGAGCTCGCGCTGGACGAGGAGATCACCAACGTGAACGGCGGCGCAATCGCGCTCGGACACCCCATCGGATCGAGCGGCGCGCGCATCGTGGTCACTCTCCTGCACGAGATGATCCGCCGCGACCTCGAGTTGGGGTTGGCGACGATGTGCATCGGCGGTGGCCAGGGCATCGCGATGGTCCTGGAACGCAACTGAAGAAAGCAGTGTGTGAGATGACGGTGAGTGACCAGGGCATCAGGTCACATCACGAAGTGCTGTCTGAAGTCCGAGCAGAACCTTGTTGCGAGAAGAAGAGGAGAGTCTGATGACTGACTATCAAGAGATCCTGGCCCAGGCGGAGGAGCAGTTGTTCGCCAACATCAAGCAGGCGCAGGAGCTGAACCTTGCCGCTGTGGGAGTGATTCGTTCGCTGGCTCAGCTCACCGCGCCGACATCGACCGAGGGGGTCGCGAGCCAGGCCACCGCGCAGGCCACAGATGCGGTCAACCGGAGTGTGGAGTTCACCACGAAGCTCATGCAGCTCCAGAGTGAGTACGCAACCCGGCTCCTGGCTGAGCTGGGCCCTGCCGCCGACAAGGGCTGACCCCGGGCGCCTCAATCGCGCGAGCCACAACCTAGTTGCCCACGATGCCGGGCGATCAATCGAACAGAGCGCTGTATCCGTTCAGCGCCGGCTGGCCGCCAAGGTGCGCGTACAGCACCTTCGAGTGTGGATCGATCTCCCTGCGGGCGATCATGTCGATCAACGCCGCAAGCGATTTGCCCTCGTAGACGGGGTCGGTGATCATCCCCTCGAGTCGCGCGCCCAGCTTGATGGCATCCACCGTTGCCTGGTCGGCAAGTCCGTAGGTCCCGGCGTGGTAACGGTCATCCAGGATGATCTCCTCGGAGCGCAGGTCACGGCCGACATCGATGAGAGCGGCCGTGTTTCGAGCAATTCGAGCGACCTGGTCGAGGGTCTCCTCCGGCTTCGCGGAGGCGTCGATGCCGACCACCCGCCGGGGGCGGTCCTGTGCGGCGAACCCGGCGATCATCCCCGCCTGGGTGCTCCCCGTCACAGAGCACACGATGACGGTGTCGAAAAACACCCCGAGCTCACGTTCCTGCACTTCCACCTCCTGCGCCCAGTGGGCGAAACCGAGACCACCCAGCCGGTGGTCCGAGGCGCCGGCGGGGATGGGGTACGGCTTGCCACCGCCGGCCTCCACGTCGGCGAGTGCTTGCTCCCAGCTCGCTTTGAAGCCGATACCAAAGCCCTCCGCCACCATCCTGATGTCGGCACCGAGGATCCGGCTGAGGAGGATATTGCCAACCCTGTCGTACACCGGGTCGGTCCAGTCGACCCAGCTCTCCTGCACCAGCACACATTTCATACCCAGGCGAGCCGCCACGGCGGCGACCTGCCGCGTGTGGTTGGACTGCACACCCCCGATGGAAACCAGCGTGTCGCAGCCCTGAGCGAGTGCATCGGCAACCAGGTACTCGAGCTTCCTGGTCTTGTTCCCGCCAAACGCCAGACCGCTGTTGCAATCCTCGCGCTTCGCCCACACCTCGGCGCCGCCCAGGTGTGTTGTCAACCGCTCCAGCGGATGAAGCGGTGAGGGGCCGAACAGCAGGGGGTGGCGGGCGAATGTGTCGAGCTTCATACACCTCCAGAAAGCGGTGCGGCGATCGCCGACCCGCCGGTGGATGCCATCGGGTCGCTACGGGTGCGTCGGAGCGGGGGGCGCATCCTCCAGCTCGAACATGAGGTCGTCGGGGTAGCAGTAGTACCAGCCCTCACCGGGCTCGAATGAGCGGATGATGGGGTGACCCGTCGCGTGGTTGTGAGCCGTGGCGTGCTTTCCAGGTGAGTTGTCGCAACATCCCACGTGACCGCAGAGCTGGCACACGCGCAGATGGACCCAATCCGAGCGACCCGCGGCGAGGCACTCGACGCATCCGGTTCCCGACGGGGAGACCTCGCGTATCTCGTCAAGGTGTTCGCAAACCGCGCTCATTTTTCACTTCTCCTGCGTTGCCACGATGGACATCGTCGACAAGCATTGCGGGTCTCATCACGTCACGATAGCGCAGCTGTGCTTCACCCCAGCTGACGCCACGTCGAGCCTGACAGCGACCAGATGTGAAGCGGCTGCGGGTTGCCGAGGACCGCCTCGGCGAGCGACCCGACAACCACGACGTGGCCGTCGACGGTGTCGGTCACCGCGCCACTCGGGAACGCCGGGAGCCGCGCGCCCGTCAGCAGAACCCAGTCCTGCCCGCTCCATGACCACATCTCTCGCCCGGCGGCGAGCGGTGGGTCCGCGAAGAGCAACGGCCGCCCGCTCTCCGGGTTCAAGGCCAGGGCCACGGTGAACGCCGGCCCTGCTCCAGTACCGACGGCGCGCCACGTGGTTCCATCCCAGGCCCAGGTCGACGTGGCGCCCTGGCCGACCGAGCAACAGCTGGCGCCCAGCAGGGTCCGTGTTGCGGGATCAACGGCAAGCCCGACGAGGAACGTCCCCGATGGCAGACCGCCCCCAACCTGCTCGATCCAGCGGCTGCCATTCCACGTCCACGTGCCGCCGCTCGAGCTTCCCCGGCCGATGACGAGGACCATCTCGTTCAGGAGCGGGTCCCACGCCATCACCGAGTCCTCGGCTGCCGGCGGACTCCCGGTGTCCCGGTCGAGCAATCGCCACGTGGATCTGTCCCACAGCCATGTGTCGTCCACAAGCTCGCCCGACGCGAGGCGACCGCCCTGGAGCATGACGCCGCCCGTGAGCGGGTCGTACGCAGACGCAGCCCCGGACCGGCCGGGCGGACTGACCGATGGCCGGGCGAGGAGCCATCGATCGCCCCGCCATGTCCAGGTCGCGTCGTAGCTATCGACGCCACCGAAGGTCACCAATTCGCGGGCCATGCCGTCCTCGGCGACGCTGAAACCGGGGCCCAGCACCGGCGCAGACGGGACGGGCGTGGGCGTCGGGCTGGACGGCTCGGGTGCTGTGGGCGACGGCGTTGACGTGACCGGCGCGATCCCTGTTGGCGGGGACTGCGCCCGGGTCAGCCACACCCCGGTCCCCACGGCGACCAGCGCGGCGGCGACCACCAGCCCGATGATCCTCGCCGTGGTCCGCTGGCGCGGGTCGCGCTCGCGCGTGAAGTCGTCCTCAGGGGGCATGGCTGGCCGACACAACTCGCGACATCGCTCAGCGGCGTTCGACGATTCCCCGTATGAAGGCCGCCTGGCCGGCATGCTGAATGTCGTCGCTGATCACGCTGACCAGGCGGGCGCTCAGGGTCACCGGCGGATCCCAGCGGTCGTCGACGATGCGATCGAGGTCCGCTGCAGTCAGCTGTCGGACGTACGAAACGGTTTGCGAGTGCACTGCGTCGAAGTAGGCCAGCAGCAGCTCGTCGGACCCGACCCGGACGGCGCCCACCTCGTCGGAGCTGTGCCCGTAACCGGTCGCGTCCGCATCGAACGGCAGACCGAAGCGCTCGACCCAGCCGCCCTCGATCCAGGCCTGCTCGGCGCCATGCACAGCAGAGACGTGATCGTCCTGGACGCGGGTGAGGTGCCAGACCAACCAGCCGATCGAGTTGGCATCCGGGTCGGCACGATAGGCCAGTTGGTCTGCGGACAGCCCCCGGACTGCGACATGCACGAGTTCGCTGATTCTGTCGAACGCGTCGGTGAGGACATCGCTTCCGGTCATGGCGGTGAAGTGTCGCCGAAACCGCACCGGCCGGAGGCGCGCCGGGTCGGGGACTCACTCCCCAGCCGTTCAGACGTCGCTCGCGATCGCGTACTACCCCTCCCTGCGGAGCTCGTCGAAGTCCTCCTCGCGAAACTCGACGGGCGCATCACCGCGGCCTTGTCGATGGGCTTCGCGCTCGCGCAACTCGACCCTGCGGATCTTGCCCGAGATAGTCTTGGGCAGGTCGCTGAATTCAAGGCGCCGGACCCGCTTGTAGGGGGCAAGGTTTTCCCGGCTGAACCGGAAGATCGACAGCGCTGTCTCGGACGACGGAGCGTGGCCGGCCGCGAGGATGACGTAGGCCTTGGGGACGGCGAGCCGCACCGGGTCCGGTGCCGGCACGACCGCGGCCTCGGCGACCGCGTCGTGGCGGAGAAGGACACTCTCCAACTCGAATGGTGAGATGCGGTAGTCCGACGCCTTGAAGACGTCGTCGGCGCGACCTACGTAGGTGATGTACCCGTCGCCGTCCCGCGAGGCGACATCGCCGGTGTGGTAGTGACCGCCAGCCATCGAGTCCGCGCCGCGCTCATCATCACCGCGGTAGCCGACCATGAGGCCGAGTGGCCGATCACTGAGGTCGAGGCAGATCTCACCCTCGTCCCCGATCTCGCCCGAGACGGGGTCGATCAGAGCGATCGAATACCCGGGCACAGGTCGTCCCATCGAGCCGGGCTTGACCAACTGCCCGGGCGTGTTGGCGATCGCAACCGTGGTCTCGGTCTGGCCGAATCCGTCGCGAATGGTGACCCCCCATGCCTGCTCCACCTGCGCGATCACCTCGGGGTTCAGCGGCTCGCCCGCGCCCACCACCTTGTGGGGCGGATGACGCAGCGCTCGCAGGTCGGCCTGGATGAGCATCCGCCACACGGTCGGTGGGGCGCAGAAGCTGGTGACCGCGCATCGATCCATCACCGCCAGCAGGTCGGTCGCGTTGAAGCGCCCGTAGTTGTGGATGAGCACTGTCGCGCCGGCGTTCCACGGCGCGAAGACGTTGCTCCACGCGTGCTTTGCCCATCCCGGCGACGAGATGTTCAGGTGCACGTCCCCGGGCTCGAGCCCGATCCAGTACATCGTGGACAGGTGTCCGACCGGGTAGGACGCGTGCGTGTGTTCAACCAGTTTGGGTTGCGCCGTCGTTCCTGACGTGAAGTACAGGAGGAGCGGGTCGGAGGCATTGGTGACGCCGCTCGGGGTGAACTCGGCGGGCGCGATCGCGGAGCCGGCGTAGTCCAGCCAGCCGTCTGTCGCGGCGCCGACGCTGATCCGTGTGTAATCGCCGGGGACGTCCGCGAACCTCGCGGTGTTCTGCGCGCCGGTGACCACGTGGCCGGCGTGGCCGCGGTTGACCCGGTCGTGGAGGTCAGCCCGGGTGAGCAGCGTGCTGGCCGGGATGAGGACAGCGCCGAGCTTGATGCCCGCGAGCAGCACCTCCCACAGCTCGACCTGGTTGTCGAGCATGAGGATCAGACGATCGCCACGAGCCACACCGGCGGCGGCGAGCCAGTTGGCCACCTGGTTTGATCGTCTGACCAGATCGGCGAATGACAGCTTGGCTTCCGACCCATCCGCCTCCACGATCCACAACGCCGGCCGGGACGACGTCGACGGGTCCAGCCCCACGCTGTCGAACCAGTCCAGCGCCCAGTTGAATTGCGTCAGGACCGGCCAGCGGAACTCGCGATACGCCGTCTCGTAGTCCGTGCGCCACGCCAGGAGGGCGGCGCGAGCCGCTCGAAACGCCGCGGCGCGTGTCGTGCTGGCGTCCCCCCGGAGCGGTGTGACCGCGTCGGGCTCGGTCGGTCTGGTCGTGCTGGACACAACGGGTCCATATGATGGCCGACGCCATCGCCGGTGGGGGAGGGCGTCAGCCGTCGAGCATGAGCCCGAGACCGATCCCCACCATCCAGATGTCCTTGCTCAGCCCGATCCCCGGCGGAGTCGGCCAGACACTCCCGGGCTTGCGCATTCCCGGCGTGCGCGCGTAGAGCGCCATGAGAGATCCGGAGAAGCCGGTCAGCCCAACGCCGGCCAGCCTGTCGGGGACGAAGGGGGCCAGCAACGCCCCGCCGAGGGCAATCTCGCCGGCCGCCAGGACTCGCAGGAACTGCTTGGGGGAGAGCTTCTTCAGGAACGGGAAGGCCGCGACAGCGAAACCGTGCGTGCGCTCGGCGACCGCCGCCTCTCCGCGCCACTTGTCGAACCCCGAGTGGAGGATGAACGCGCCGGTGATGGCGCGGGTCGGAACGGTGTGCAGCTTCATGCCGATTCTCCTGTTGTGCTGCTGAGGAGGGCACTCTCGCAGCGCGTGCCCTCCGCCCGGTCGGCAAGGTTTTCGAGCGCAGGCAACGCTGCCAACACGGCGGCACGCTCGTCGTCCTCGAGCGACTGCAACGCACGATGGATGAGCGCGGTACCGTTGCGTCGCAGATCCTCGAGGAAGCAGGCACCCTCAGGCGTGACCGACACCTGAGACGAACGTGCGTCACTGGGGTCCCGGACGCGGCTGACCATGCCGCACCCCTCGAGTTGGTCGACCAGTCGCGACAGCGTCGACGCCGACACGCCCTCCCGCGTTGCCAGGTCGCACAGGCGGAGCGGCATGTACCGATGGATCGTGGCCAGGGCCGACAACTGCGACTCCGTCAGCTCGCCAACCCCGGGTCGGCGCAGTTGGCGGCTGAGCCGCGCCACGGCCATGCGCAGGCGGGCGGCGCCACTGTCCCCACCCGCCTCTGTCGACGGCTGTGAGTCCCGGGCCGGCCCAGACGCCACTTTGCTTGGCACAACGAAACTATATACTCGGAACGATGGACGCGGCGGAGGTGGCGGTGCGTGCCGCCACGGGTACGGAGACAGCGACGCCGGCAGACCGGACGATTCTGCGGTCGCCTCGCGCACCGACCGTGCCGCCGGCACAGCGCACCGATGCTTCCGGTGCTCCTGTTGCCAACCTGCACCGGGCCATGTCGCGCGCCCTCGACCGCGACGACTGGCGGCTCGTGCTCTGGGACGGGCGTGCCGTCGGGTCGGCCTCGCCCCAGTTCACGATCACGATGCGCTCGCCGGCCGCGGTTGACCGCCTGCTCGGCGGCGTCCCCGAGAAGGCCTTCGGTCGTGCCTACGTTGAGGGCCTGGTCAACGTGGATCCCCTTGAACCCTTCCTGGAGCCGCTGGCGGCGGCGCCCGTGCGGCAGTTGTTCCTGGCGTGGCCGGCCATCGTGGCCGCTCTCCTCGCCCTCGGCGGCCGGCCGCGCTCCGCGCCGGTCCTCGCCGCCGAGGCCCGCCTGCGCGGTGTGCGCCACAGTCGGCGGCGAGATGCCGAGGCAATCCGTCACCACTACGACCTGCCCCCTGAGTTCTACGCGCTGATCCTCGACAGCCAGCTCACGTATTCGTGCGCCTACTTCGAGACACCTGCAGATGACCTCGATCGCGCCCAGGCGAGCAAGCTCGAGCTCATCTGTCGGAAGCTGCGCCTGCAGGCCGGCGAAAGCCTTCTCGACATCGGCTGCGGATGGGGGAGCCTGGTCATTCACGCCGCCGAACACCACGGCGTGCGCGCTGTCGGCATCACGCTGAGCCCGGCCCAGGTCAAGGAGGGGCGCCGACGCGTCCGCGAGCGCGGCCTCGAGGATCGAGTCGAGATTCGACTGGCTGATTATCGTGACGAAAGTGGCGTGTACGACGCCGTGGCGTCGATCGGCATGGTCGAGCACGTTGGCCGTGCCAAGCTCGGTGTCTACTCGGATGCGGTCTACCGTTCCGTTCGCCCCGGCGGCCGCGCACTCATCCACGGCATCACGCAGCGCCCCACCAGGGTCTGGAACCGAGCGTCCTTCAACGACGCGTTCGTGTTTCCCGACGGTGAGCTCGAGGACATCGGCCTGATGGTCCGCGCCTACGAGCGTGCCGGCTTCGAGGTGCGCGACGTGGAGTCGCTGCGAGAGCACTACGAGATGACGCTGACGCAGTGGGCCAAGCGGCTGCGCGCCAACTGGGATGAGGCCGTGCGCATCGGCGGCGAGCAGCGTGCGTTGGTGTGGCGTCTCTATCTCGCGGGTGCCGCGGTGTCCTTCCGCGTCGGGACGCTGGCCATCCACCAGACCCTGGCCGTCCGACCGGACGAGCAGGGCCGCGTCGACATTCCTCTCACGCGCCGCGACTGGTACAGCTAGGCGCCGGGCAGGCAGCCAACGGAGGCCGGCGCGCCACAGGGAGAGGGTCGCCATGGCACAACTGATCTACTCCGCGATCACNNCGCATGTACGAGACGATGGTCTACTGGGAGACGGCGCCGGCCGGGCAGGCGCCGGTCGCGCAGGACTTCGCGGACATGTGGCAGACGGCCGACAAGATCGTGTACTCCACGACGCTCGAGATGGCACGCAGCTCGAGAACGCGGATCGAGCGACGCTTTGATCCTGAAGCCGTCCGCCGGATGAAGGCGGCAGCGGCACGCGACATCACCGTTGGCGGTCCCGACCTCGCTGCCCAGGCGATCAGGGCGGGTTTGGTCGACGAGTGTCACCTGCTGATCAACCCCATCGTGGTGGGAGGCGGCGCTCGGGCGCTCCCGAGCAACGTCCGCCTGCGATTGGAACTGCTGGACCAGCGCCGTTTCGGCAACGGTGTGGTGCACCTCCACTACCGCGTCACGACGTGACCACAGAACGAGACCACGCTGGCCGCCCTCAGCACCGACGTTCTGCCCCGGGTTGCTATCGTCGAAGGGCTGCGTGAGTCACCGGAAGCATGCTGATGAGTGGTCCCAACGACTGGAACGCCAAGATCATCGTGGAGTTCCGTGCCAACCAGGGTCACGTCGGGCCGCCTTTCGAGGGCGCCCCGCTCACCCTCGTCCACCACCGCGGCCGCAGGAGCGGATGTGAGTATGTCAACGCCGTGATGTACCTCCAGTCGGAGGATGACAGCACTGTCATGTACGTCTTCGCGACGAAGTCGGGGGCGCCCACCAACCCGGCGTGGTACGGCAACCTCATGCACGCTCGTTCGGCCGACGTCGAGGTGGGCACGGGACGTTCCCGGTGTCGGTGAGCGAGTTGACCGGCGCGGAGCGCGACCGCGTGTACGCGGAGCAGGCGCGTCGCTACCCCGGTTCGGCGAGTATGCCGAGAAGACCGAGGGCATCCGCACCATCCCGGTCCTCCGGCTACGCCGCCTCTGAGGCCTCCGGGGCCCTGACCACGGCGACCGGCACCCAGTGGAGCACCGCGATGGTGGCCCAGAGGATCGCGAAGCCGAGAAGCTGTACCGCGCTCACGGTGGCGCCGAGCACGAAGTAGTTGATGACCAGCGCACTGGCGGGGAAGGCCAGCTCGGCGAAGGTCGCGATGGAGGCCGGGGTGCGGCGAAGGCCGCGGTAGTACAGCATCATCCCGACCAGCCCGGAAATCACCGCAAGCAGCACGAGCCGCACCCAGTCGGTCGTTGTTGCCGCCGTCGGTGGCGCCAACGCGTCCTGTGTGGCGGCGATCACCCCGAGGAGGGGCAGCGCGGAGGCGAAGCGCAGGCCGGTGAGCACATCGGGCTCCATGTGCGCGAGGGCGGAGCGGCCGAACACCGTGGCGCTGCCCCAGAGCGCAGCGGCCACAAGTGCGAGCACCGCGGCCTTCCCCTCCGCGCCGGCGAAGGCGCTTGCCAGGCCGAGCGCCCCGAACGAGAGCAGGTACGTCGCCGCAAGTGCCACCAACGCCACCGGCAGCAAGCGGGTTCGTGGCCGCTCACCGAGAGACAGCGCGGCGATACCGAGGGCCCAGAGCGGCTGCGTCTTCTGGAGAAGGATGACGACGTCCGGGTTGCCGTACTGGAACGCGAACGTGAAGGCGAGCGTGGCCAGCGCCGAACCGCCCCACCCGACCCCGATCACGGCCAGCCAGGCCCGTCGTGGAATGCGCATGATGGCGCGCGCGCTGCGAAGCAGACGGGGCAACACGAGCGCTGTGAGGATGATGTGCTCGTACACCACGATCGTCCACGGCGACCAGTGCGAGACCAGTGGTGCTCTCAGGGCGCCGTCGCTTCCCCACATCGCCGCCCCGGCAGCCACGAGGGCGACGCCGGCGATCGGCGCGACGCCGGGTAGGATTCGCGCACGCGTCGCCGGGGCAGTCGTCACCGGCGCCTACTCCGTCAGGGTCACGGAAGAATGGTGAAGAACATGCAGCCCATCGTTGTCCTTGCCGGTGGTGTCGGCGCGGCGCGATTTCTCCAGGGTGTGGTCGCCGCGTTGCCCGTGAGAGACCTGACCATCGTCGGCAACGTCGGCGACGATACTGAAATCGCCGGGCTGCACGTGTCGCCGGACCTCGACACCGTGCTCTACACCCTGACGGGCGAGTCCGACGAGGAGCGGGGATGGGGTGTGCGCGGCGATTCGTCGCGCGCACTGGAGCGAGCCCGGTCGCTGGGCCACGATGCCTGGTTCTGGCTCGGCGACCTCGACATCGGGCTGCACCTGACGCGCACCGAGGCCCTCAATGCCGGCCTCCCACTGAGCGCGGTCACGACCCAACTGGCAGGCGCCCTTGGTCTGGAGGATCGCCTTGTACCGGTCACGGACGACCGCCTGCGGACGATCATCGAGACGCCGGACGGAGATCTCGACTTCCAGACCTACTACGTTCGCCGTGGCCATCGTGACGACATCGTCGGCATCCGCTTCGACGGGGCCGCGGCCGCGGCCCCCGCACCCGGCGTCGTGGATGCCATCAGCCGGGCGGCCGCGATCATCGTCGCCCCCTCCAACCCACTGATCTCGATTGGGCCCATCCTCGCGGTCCCCGGTATCCGTGAGGCGCTGCTCGCGCGCAGCGTTCCCTGCGTGGCGGTCAGCCCGATCGTGGGTGGACAGGCACTGCGCGGGCCGGCCGCCGAGATGATGCGGTCACTGGGCTTGGAGCTGTCGCCGGCGGGAGTCGCCGGCCTGTACGACGGCCTCATCGATGCGATCGTTATCGACGACGTCGACCACAGTCTCGCCGTCGAGGTTGAGCAGCGCGGCGTCGCCGTGCGCATCACCAACACAATCATGCGCGACGCCGCGGCCCGACGGCACGTGGCGACGGTTGCGCTCGAGGTCGCGGGAATCCGGCTCAGCGCATGACAATCGAGATCGTGCCGCTGGCGCTTGCGCGCGACATCGTCGAGTCGGATGACCTTGCATCACTCATCACCGACGTGGCCCCACCGCTCCGCGACGGCGACATCATCGTGGTCACGCACAAGGCCGTGAGCAAGAGCGAGGGCCGCATCGTCGACCTCGGCGACGTGCAACCGTCCGCGCGCGCCGTCGAGGTTGCCGCTGGTCACTCCGATCCCCGTCTCGTCGAGGTCATCCTCGGTGAGAGCCGCCGCATCCTCCGCCAGCGGGGTCCGCTGCTGGTTGTCGAAACCAACGGTGGCCTGGTGTGCGCCAACGCCGGCGTCGATCGCTCCAACGCCCCCCGGGAAGATTCTGTCGTGCTCCTGCCACTCGACCCCGACGGGTCGGCCGCTCGACTCCGCTCGGCGTTGGAGGCCCGGACCGGCGCGTCCGTCGGTGTCGTCGTGGCCGACACAATGGGCCGAGCTTGGCGCGAGGGAATCGTCGGCACCGCCATCGGTGCCAGCGGCCTGGAGACGCTGCGCGACCTGTCAGGTGCGGTCGACGCTGGCGGACGCCGGCTGCAGACAACAGTGGTCGCAATCGCCGACGAGCTGGCGGCCGCGGCAGACCTCGCCTTCGGCAAGCTCGAACGTGTTCCGTTCGTGCTGGTGCGCGGCTACGCGGCGCCCGGCAACGGGTCCGCAGCTCAGCTCATCCGCCATCCCGACCGCGACCTGTTCCGCTGACCGCGAGCAGCACCCCGGCGTCACGTGCGTCCTCGATCGTATCGACGTCGAGCGCCAGGCCCGCGATGTCGAGCACACGGAACGGGAGGTTCGCGGCACCAGCGGCTGCCGCATGGACCTCACTGCTGCGCGGCGAGCCGAACATCGGACGCATCGCGTCGGACGGCGTCACCAGCAGCGCGTTGGTGCCGGCGTCGCGTGCCCTGGCGATGGCCACACCCGGCGTCGGCGCCGCGGCCACGAAGGCGAGCAGTTCGGCGGCGGTCACGAGTGGGATGTCGGCTGCCAGGTAGAGAACTCGAGCGGGGCGCGGCGTCAGCGAGGCGAGGGCGTGACCGAGGCCGTCGTTCCAGGGCAGGTCGCCGTCGGACAGGAGCGCGACCCCGAGCTTGTGCGCGAGGCCGGGCGCGGTGGGTTCGGACGTGGCAAGGGCCACCGGGCCGAGGTCGGCGCTCTGCGCCACGGCGACCACGGCCTCGAGCATGCTGAGCATCAGGCGACGCCGATCGATGGGGCGGAGATGGGATGTGAGCCGCTGCTTGGCGATGTCCAACCGCTTCAGCCCGATGATCGTCTGAACCGCCACGTCACGATGGTACGGAGCGGCACTTCGGCTAGGGTTTCGCCGGTGGAGCGCCCCCCCGACCGGTCAACCCGGAGCAGCGGATTTCCCTCTTATCGCGGTGGCCGTCGGCGGCACCGGCAACCTCGGCTCGGCCCTGGCGGCGCGGTTCGCGCAGGCCGGCCATGATGTGGTCATCGGGTCGCGCGACGCGGCGAGGGCGGAACAGGCGGCCGCTGCTCTCGCGGGGGCGATTGCCGGTGGCGGCGGGCGTGTGAGCGGAGCCGCCAACGCCGATGCGGTCACCGCAGCGCAGGTTGTCGTTGTCACGGTCCCGTTCGAAGCGCAGGAGGCGACGCTTCGTGGCCTCGCGGACGCTGTCGGGGAGCGCGTGGTGATCAGCACGGCCGTTCCTCTCCGCTACGTCGAGGGCATCGGGCCGACCCATGTCGATGTCGAGGAGGGATCGGCGAGCCAACAGGTTGCGAGGCTGCTTCCCCGTGCCCCTGTGGTCGGCGCGCTGCACACGGTCAGCAGCGCGACGCTGGCCAGGACGGAGGGCCGCCTCGACGCCGACGTGCTCATGACCGGCGACGACGACGCAGCCAAGGTCGTCGTCGCCCGGCTCCTGGCGTCGCTCGCGGGACTCCGCGTTGTCGATGCCGGCCCGCTGCGCAACTCTCGTTACGTGGAGCAGGTCACCGTCCTGCTTCTGTCGATCAACAAACGGGTCGGCGCAACACCGGTGTGCGCATCGTCAACCTGCCGGACGAGCTGGCTCTCCCGCGCGCGGACAGGGGAGTCATCGTGAACGGGTACCACGTCTCGCCGATGGTGTGCCGGCCACTACCCCATGCTGATGGGGCCGCTGCGCTCGACGGTCATTCTCAGCAGCACGCGTCCGTCGCGCTCCATGGCCGCCCGATAGTCGGCCCAGTCGGGGTGTTCACCGACGCTGCGACGGTAGTAGTCGACGAGCAGGTCCATGGCCGCGGGCAGACTCACGATCTCGACGGCGCCGTCAACGGTGTGCCACTCGTCGAAGAAACGCTCGGTGATACAGCANNCACGACGCGCGGATTGTGGCGGATGAACTCGAGAACGTCGTCGTGCGCGCCGCTGGTCACGACCTTTGTCACACCTCCCTGGCTGGGGCGATGTTGGCGTTGAGGTGAAAGACGTTGTCCGGGTCCCACTCAGCCTTGACCCGCGCCAGCCTCCGGTACTTCTCCGCGCCGTAGGTGGCGCGAACGCGGTCGGCGTCGACATCGGCCTGGAAGTTGACGTATCCACCCGACCCCGTGGCGAGGGGGCGCATCGCCTCCCAGAAGGCGCGGACCCAGGCGCGGTCCGCCTCGTGCAGGTCCTGTGTCGGGGCGGCTGCGCTGATGTTGAAGACGAGGCCTTCCGTCCGCGCCCCCCCGAACGCGGTGTCGTCATCGNNCATCGGAGAGCTCGTCGAGGTACAGGGCCTTCTCGTAGCCGAGGGTGCCCCACGGGGCGCTCTCATTGAACATCTGCTGCAAAGCCACGTACGGGATCGGCGTGACCAGCTCGAAGAGCGGGGGCAGGGCTGCGCGCACCGGGTCCACACAGGCGGCGTGCTCGTCGGGCGTGCCGAAACCAACCACCAGCAGCGCATGCCCAGGCAGGAAATGATGCGCCTCCGGCACGAACGGAGCCGGCGGCGCGCTCAGGGCGACGGCTAGGAATCCGGCACATTCGCGCGGCAGCGTCCTGATGAAGTCGCGGCTGAAGCGGAGGGCCTCCGTTCCCCTGTCCAGTCCCCAGAAGAAGAGGCCGAGGTTGACCATCGGGCCGACGGCATGAAGCGCGAACTCGAAGCGGGTGACAACCCCGAAATTGCCACCGCCGCCACGCAGCGCCCAGAAGAGGTCGCCGTTCTCGCGCTCCGACGCGTGCACCGTGCGCGAGTCCGCGGTCACAACCTCTGCCCCCACCATGTTGTCGCAGCTCAGACCGGCCTTCTTGGTGAGCCAGCCCACGCCTCCGCCGAGCGTCAGTCCGCCCACCCCTGTGTGGCTGATGAAGCCTCCCGGCGTGGCCAGCCCATGCTGCTGGGCTGCGCCGTCGAGAGCCTCCCAGGTGGCCCCGCCCCCGCACGTGGCAATGCGCGCCACGGGGTCGACGCTCACGTCGTGCATTGCGCTGAGGTCGACCATGAGGCCGCCGTCGCACACGGCATGCCCGGCGTAGTTGTGGCCCCCGCCACGGACGGAGACCTCCAGGCGGTTGTCGCGCGCGTGTCGAATGGCGCGGGCCACATCGTCCGACGTCGCGCAGCGGGCGATCAGAGCGGGCCTGCGATCGATGGCCCCGTTCCAGATCGACCGAGCCGTGTCATAGCCCGCGTCCGCAGGGGTCAGGACACTCCCCGAGAAGCCCGCTCGGAGCGCCTCGATGTCGCCCGGCGCCAACCCTTCCATGTCGCCACTCCCGTCAGCAGATGTTGGTGTGGCGACCATAGTGGACGTCGCGCGCCCCCGACAATCCGCCCTACCCTGCCGGCCTGCCTGCCGCGACGCCCCTGCGCACGTAGATGAGGAGCCCGCTCGACCGCACCAGCCTGAAGTTGTCGGCGACGTATGCGGTGGCGACGGGGTCGATCGGCCAGGTCGTGACGGGAGCCTCAACGATGACGTAGTCGACGTGTGCGAACGCTGACCGCCACACGGCTGCCGCCTCCGCTGTGTTCCCGAGGGCCAGGGCCGTGCCGTTGGGATCGGTCATGTTCGTGCAGCCAGGTCGCGAGGACACGAAGCGATCGGTGGTGACCAGGTTGCGCGGCGCATCAGATGTCACACAGCCGCCCTCCGGGATGACCGAGTCGACCGCGACGACCACGTCCGGGGACGTCTCCGTGTTGAGGTGCGAGACCTGGTTGACGAGGAGAGCGACCACGACGGCCCCGGCAAGGGCCGGTGCCGTAAGACGCGTCACCCCCGCGCTGGGAATGGCGGCGACGCACAACCCCAGCAGGACACCAAGGAAGGGGGTCACCAGGGCGGCGTAGTGCGGGTAGTACTGCGCGGGGAGCAGTTGAGCGACGGATACCAGCACCGTCGAGCCCAGTGCGAACCATTCCAGCCTGGTCGGCCAGCGACGCGATGCGACCAGCGCGCACACGACCAGGCCGGCAAGCACGGCCACGACTGCGATGGCCACGGCGTCACCGCTCGCGAAGGCGGAGGCACCGGTGAGGTCGCCGAGCCGAGCCGGGAGCGGAACCCTGGCTCCCGAAGGGATGCGTGCGATCTGGGTCCTGACGACATCGCGCATGAAGGCGCCGGGAGAGGCGATCAGGAATGGGAGGGCGGGGATGGCGAAGCCGGCGAGGACGCCGCCGGCGAACGGGAGCAGCCGGCGACGCACCTCGGGCAGGCAGAGCGCAGCCACCATCAGCACCGGGAGGACCGCCGACACCTTGATGGTCCCGGCGAACCCGAAGACGAGCCCGGCCGCCAGGATTCGCCGCGGCCCCGACATGCCGTCGCCCTCGAAGATGACCACCGCGCCGACCAGGCAGAAGAGCTCAAGCACCGGTTCGAGCAACACGCTGTGCAACGCGTAGAGCTGCGCAGGGAACAGCGCCATCACACCGCATGCGATGAGCGTCGCCGCGAACCCGCGGTGGCGCACCAGTCGTCCGACGAGGACCACGCTCGCGGCAGCCAGCAACGGCGTGCAGAGGCGGAGCACAGCCAGGGCGTCCCTGGTGCCGGTCAACTCCGACAGGAACGCGAACGGAGTGGCCAGGAGCACGAACCCCGGGGGTTGGACGAACACGAAGTCGCGGTAGGGGAGGACGCCGTGCACAAGCCGGACCGACCCGCCCAGGTACACGGCAACGTCGGCGCTGGTGCCGAAGAGAGAGCCGGGGCGGGTCAGTTGGTAGAGCGTCACAGCCGCCGCCAGCAGCGCGGCCAGGCTGATGACGGCGCTGGTGCACTCGGGCGCAGGCGTCGCGCCGCTCGGACCGAGCGTGGCGGATCCAGGCCGCGACGGCGGCCTCATGACTCGTGACACCCGCGATGTCGGCACGCCGCGCATTCTGGTCGAGTTGAGCGCCCACGAGGACGCTCGGCAGCGGAAGCTGGCGCAGCACCGGACGGCCGCTCTCGCGCTCGACTCACGTGCCGGGAGGGAGCAGCAATCTTGTGCACAGGGTGTATTCGCGCGTCCATGTTGGAACTCGCGGAGTTATCCACATTGTGCACAGGGACGTCACTCGCGCAGTCCAAGGTGAATGGCGAGCATGCGTCGTTTGGTTGCGTTGACAGACCGCGAGAGCACACCCGTACACTGCGGCTCGTGGAGGGCGAGACTGGATCGAGGGAACCCGACTCACGTGGCTTGATGCGTCGCATCTGCGCGCGGCCGGGATGCACCTCGGCAGTGAAGAAGGCGACGGCGAAATACTGCAGTGTTCGCTGTTGCGCCATCGACCCCGAGCGCCACGCACGCCTGCGACTCTCCGCGCAACGATCGAATCGTCGGGTGCTGCCCATGTCGCGTCAGCTGAGCCTGGGGCTCAACGCGACCAACAACCCTGAAGCGGCCCTGTCACGTATTTCCGAGAGCCGCGAGGACGTTCCTCAAGGGATGTCCCGCCTCTGCAGTTGACGGGCCCTCGGCCTCGCGGCGGAGAGTTGCCCGACAGCATCTACAATTCGGCGCCATGCCCGACGACGACGTCGACGATGCCGCCGAGGCCGGCCCGCCACTTGAGGCGCCGGCCGAGCTGACGCTGGACATCCTGCGCCACAGTGCCGCGCACCTGATGGCGGCGGCGGTGGTGGAACTCTTCCCGGGTGCTCAATACGATGTCGGCCCCGCCACCGACGAGGGCTTCTTCTACAACTTCCGGCTTCCCGATGGCGCGCACTTCGCTGAGGAGGACCTGGCGACGATCGAGTCGCGGATGCGGGAGCTCGCCAAGAAGCGCATCCCCTTCGACAGGGAGGTGCTGTCGCGCGACGCCGCGCGACGGTTGTTCGACGGGATGGACCAGCCGTTCAAGGTCGACATCATCGATCGCATGGCTGCGGACGTGAACGAGGTGGGCGTGTATCGCACCGGCGAGTTCGTCGACCTGTGCCGCGGCCCCCACGTGCCGCACTCCGGTCACCTCCGTGCCGTACGCCTCCTCCGAGTTGCCGGGGTGTACTGGCGCGGCGATGAAAAGAACGAACAGCTGCAACGGGTGTACGGCACAGCGTTCTTCGAGCGCGAACAACTCGCCGCGTTCATCGCGCAGCGTGAGGAGGCGCGTCGCCGCGACCACCGCCGCCTCGGCGCCGAACTCGACCTCTTCTCGTTCCCCGAGGAGATCGGCTCAGGCCTGGCCGTGTTTCATCCCAAGGGAGGGCTGGTTCGCAAGTTGATGGAGGACTACTCGCGCCAGCGCCATGAGGAGGCCGGCTACGACTTCGTGAACACACCGCACATCACCAAGGAGGACCTCTTCCAGACATCGGGCCACCTCCAGTGGTTCGCGGAGGGGATGTTCCCCCCGATGGAGCTCGACGGCGGTGTCAAGTACTACCTCAAACCGATGAACTGCCCGTTCCACATCCTCATCTACCGCAGCCGGCCGCGCAGCTACCGCGAGCTGCCGCTGCGGCTCTTCGAGTTCGGGACCGTGTACCGCTATGAGAAGTCCGGCGTCGTGCACGGGCTCACTCGCGTTCGCGGCCTGACCATGGACGACGCGCACATCTTCTGCAGCAGGGATGACATGGCCGGGGAGCTCAGCGCCCTGCTGACCTTCATCCTCGACCTGCTCCGCGACTTCGGGCTCACCGATTTCCAGCTCGAGCTGTCCACCAAGCCCGAGGCCAAGGCGGTGGGCTCCGACGACGAGTGGACCGAGGCGACGGAGGTCCTGCGCCAAACGGCGCTGACGATGGGGCTCGACCTGGTCATGGACGAGGGCGGCGGCGCCTTCTACGGACCCAAGATCTCCGTGCAGGTCAAGGACGCGATCGGGCGAACCTGGCAGATGTCCACCATCCAGGTGGACCTGCAGTTCCCCCAGCGCTTCAACCTCACCTACATCGACGCCGCCGGCAGAGAGGCGCGCCCGATCATGATCCACCGCGCGCTCTTCGGGTCCATCGAGCGCTTTTTCGGCATCCTGCTCGAACACTACGCCGGTCATCTCCCACTCTGGCTTGCGCCCCTGCAGTGCGAGATCGTTCCCGTGCAGGACGACGCCCCCGAGGTCGTCGAATATGCGCAGGGCGTGCGCGAGCTCATGCGCGCTCGCGGGCTGCGCGCCAAGGTCAACGACAAGCCCGGTGAGCGCATGCAGTCGCGTATCCGCGACGCCGAATTGCGCAAGGTGCCCTACATCGTGGTGGTGGGCCGGCGCGACCTCGAGCGCGGTGATGGTGTCGTCAACGTCCGCTCCACGCGCGCCGGGACGCAGGAGAATCTCCTCGCCGGCGACCTGGCCGACCGTCTCGCCGCCGAGGCCGCGGCGCGCTCCCCGGGCTGAACGAGCAGCAGTGGCGCGCGACGGCCGGCCGCTCGTCGATGTCGTCTGCGAGCTCTTCCCGGGCCACGACGCTGCGGCCATGATCGCTGCCGGGAACGTGCTCGTCGACGGGCTGGCCGTCACCAACGTCAGGTCGCGGCTGCGTGCCACGGCGCAGGTCACCATTCGCGCCACGACCGCCCTGCGCGGCTCGGCCAAGTTGCGCGCCGCCCTGGCGGCCTTCGACGTGCCCGTATCCGGCCGCGTCGCCCTCGACATCGGCGCGGCGGCCGGTGGCTTCACCACGGTGTTGCTCGAGGCCGGCGCCAGCCGGGTCTACGCTGTGGATGCCGGCCACGGCCAGCTGCGCGGCTCCCTGCGCCAGGACCCGCGCGTGGTCAACCTCGAGTCGGTCAACATCGCCGACCTCGACGCGGTACGCGTTCCCGAGCCGCTCGCGGTGATCACGATCGACGTGTCCTACCTGAGCGTCAGCGCCGCCGTCGCACAGCTTGACCGCGTCGCCATCGCGCGCGGCGCGTCGCTCGTGGCCCTCGTCAAGCCCATGTTCGAGCTGCGCGCGGCCACGGCGCCTTCCGATCGCTCCAGCCTGGACGAGGCCCTCGCGGCCGCGTCCGCCGGGGCGACGGCCGCCGGCTGGGACGTGCGCGGATCGATGGACTCGCCCGTAACGGGCAGCCGCGGGGCCCGCGAGCTGCTCCTGCACGCTGTGCGGAGTTGAAGGGGATTCCGCGGCGAGCGTGATATGCTCGCTCGTCGGACGCCAACGTGGCGCCGCAAAGAGGGCTCGTGCGCTGCGGTCCCCACCTTCCGGGTCCGCCTTGAAGGTCCAGAATCGGCCCAGGCCTGGATAGCGGATCGCTGTCCAGGTTTTTGTGTTTTGGAGGTCTCCACCCATCGCATTTCGAGAGTTGAGGATCAACGAGCAGATCCGCATTCCGCAGGTGCGTCTCTTCGACGACACCACCGACGAAGCGCTCGGCATCGTCCCCATCGAATCGGCCCGTCAGCTCGCCGTGGACCGCGGCCTCGACCTCGTCGAGGTGGCACCACTGGCCCAGCCGCCGGTCTGCAGGCTCATGGACTACGGACGTTTCAAGTTCGAGGCGTTGAAGCGGGAGAAAGACAGCCGCAGGGACCACAACGTCGTCCAGTTGAAGGAGCAGAAGCTTCGTCCGAAGATCTCGGACCACGACTTCCGCACCAAGCTGGCCAAGGTGAAGCAGTTCCTCGGCGAGGGTCACAAGGTCAAGTTGACCATCATGTTCCGCGGCCGGGAGATGGTTCACCAGGAGTTCGGACGCAAGCTGCTCGACCGCATGACCGAAGAGCTGAACGAGCTCGCGATCATCGAGAGATCCCCTCTCGTCGAAGGCCGGAACATGATCATGATCCTCAGCCCGACGACCAAGAAGCAGATACGCGGGGACCGTCCTCACGGCGACGCGCACCCGACGCCCGGCAACGGCGCCGTGGCCACGGCCGCGCCCCCGCGCGCCGAGGTCAGCGCGCCGGCCGAGGTCGTCGCGCCCGTCGAAGCGACCCCGGAGGTGGCTCCAACCACGCAACCCGCGCCACAAACCGCGTCCACAACGCCCGATGCTGCCGCCAAGGCCCCGGCCGCCGGGCGGGCGACGCGAGCGCCCAGGAGTCCCGCCAAGCCTGCGACCGGCACCAAGCCGCGCGCCACCGCCAGCACGACCACAGAGACACAAGCCGCCGAGACGCGGAGGGGAGCCAATGCCGAAGATTCGGACGCATAAGGCGACACAGAAGCGCTTTCACATCACCAGCACCGGCAAGGTGATGCGTCGCAAGGCCTTCAAGTCGCACATGCTCGAGCACAAGAGCAGCAAGCGCAAGCGCGTCATGAACGTGCAGCACCAGGTGTCGCCGGCGGACGTCAAAGCAGTTCGCCGCCTGGCGCCCTACCTGTAGGCGGGAGGAGACACCATGGCAAGAGTCAAGAGAGGCGTCACCGGGCGTGCGCGCCACAAGAAGATCCTCGAACTCGCCGAGGGTATGCAGGGCGATCGGAGGTTGCACTTCAAGGCCGCCAACGAGGCGGTCATGCACTCGCTGTCGTACCAGTACCGCGATCGCAAGCTGCGCAAGGGCGACATGCGCGCCCTGTGGATCACACGTATCAATGCCGCCGCCCGCCAGAACGGCCTGGCCTACAACCAGTTCATGCACGGCCTGAAGAGCGCGGGCATCGACATCAACCGCAAGATGCTCGCCGACCTGGCTGTCGAGGACCTGACCACGTTCGTGCAGCTTGTCGAGGTGGCTCGAGGCGCTCTGACGTCGGCGTGACCGACCAGCCCGAGGAGGCGAACGGCGCCGACGCGCACGCCGTCTCGGTGGCCGCCCTCGACGAGGTGGCGGCTGCGACGGAGACAGCGTCGCTCGACGCCATCCGGGCGCGCTACCTCGGTCGCGGTGACGGTCTCCTCACCGTGTTCCGCAAGCGCATCGGAACGATCGCCGACCCCGAGGCTCGGCGCGCGATGGGCCAGATGGTCAACGCCCTCGTCGAGCGCGTCACCGACGCCATCGAGGAGCGCCGCGCCACGCTGAGCGCGACGGCGGACGGGGACGGTGCTGCCGACGCGATCGATCTCACCTGGCCGCCGCCGCCGCTGCGACGCGGTCACCTTCACCCCGTGTCCCGTGTGTTCCGCGACGTGCGCCGGATCTTCGCCCAGCTGGGCTACATGGCTGTGTCCGGCCCCGAGGTGGAGTACGACCGCTACAACTTCACGCTCGTCAACATGCCCCCCGGGCACCCGTCGCGCGACACCCAGGACACCTTCTTCGTCGACAACGACCGCGTCCTGCGCACCCACACATCGCCGGTCCAGGTGCGCAGCATGATCATCCGGGGCGCGCCGCAGCGGGTCATCGTCCCCGGCAAGGCGTACCGGCGCGACTACGACGCCACCCACTTCCCGATGTTCTTCCAGGTCGAGGGCATGTGCATCGACTCGGGAATCGCGCTCAGCGACCTGAAGGGCACCCTCGAGTTCTTCGCACGGTCGGTCTTCGGCGTGGACCGCGCCATCCGCCTGCGTCCCCACCACTTCGAGTTCACGGAGCCGTCCATCGAGCTCGACGTCTCGTGCGCCGTCTGCGGCGGCGAAGGGTGCAAGCTCTGCAAGGGCAGCGGCTGGCTGGAGATCCTCGGCGGCGGGATGATCCATCCCAACGTCCTGCGCAACGGCAACGTCGACCCCACCCGCTTCAGCGGGTTCGCCTTCGGGATGGGTGTAGAACGCATCGCCATGCTCGCGTACGGGATCGAGGACGGTCGCCTCCTCTACGACAACGACGTGCGATTCGTGAGGCAGCGATGAGGATTTCGCTCGACTGGCTGCGCGAGTACGCGGTCCTCGATGCCCCGCTCGACACCCTCGTCCAGGGCCTGGTTGACACCGGCACCGAGGTGGACCGTGTCGAGCGGGGGCCTGCCGGCGTCGTGGTTGCGCGCATCGTCGGCCTCGAGGACGTTCCCGAGTCGACGCGAGGCGTGCGCTTCGCCGACATCGACAGCGGTCGCGAACCCATCCGCGTGCTCACCGGCGCTCCCAACCTGGCTGTCGGCGACCTCGTTCCCTATGCGCCGCCGGGCACCCTCCTTCCCGGTGACGACGAGCCGCTCGGTGTTAAGGCCATGTTTGGCGGCAAGTATCACTCCCCGGGCATGCTCTGCTCGGCCGCGGAGCTCGGCATCGGCGAGGACGCCGAGGGCATCCACCACCTCGATCGAGGTCTGCCTGGGCAGCCCCTGCACGAGGTGGTGACGCTGGACACCGTCCTGGAGTTGGAGGTGACCACCAACCGGCCGGACTGCCTCTGCCACCTCGGCATCGCCCGTGAGATGGCGGCGGCGGTGGGGGAGACCGTGCGCGAGCCCGACCCCACCATCCCCGACACGCTGCTCAGCGCGGCGAGCCTGGTGCGGCGCGTCGAGGTCGACGTCCAGGACGAGGGCGGCTGCCCCCGGTTCGCGGTGCGGATCATCGAGAATGTCGCGGTGGGGCCATCACCCGAGTGGATGCAGCGCCGCCTGCGCGCCGTCGGCCTGCGCCCCATCAACAACATCGTCGACGCGACCAACTACGTCGCTCGCGAGCTCGGTCAACCTCTGCACGCGTTCGACCTGGACCGCTTCGTCGCTGCGCAGGGGGGCGAGCGCCGCGCCGCGCGGGTGGTCGTCCGCCGCGGCCGCGACGAGCGCGTTCTCTGCCTCGACGGGGTGGAGCGGACGGTCGGGCCAGAGGACATGGCCGTGTGCGCCGGGGACCTGGCGGTGAGCATCGCCGGCGTGATCGGCGGTGCGGGCACCGCCGTCGACGACAGCACCCACAGCGTCTTGCTCGAGGCGGCCGCATGGGACGGACCGACGGTGCGCGCCACCTCGAAGCGCCTGGGAGTGCGCACCGACGCCTCGACCCTCTACGAGAAGGGCCTTAGCGACACCCTGCCGCCGATCGCGCTCGACCGCGCCGCGGCGCTGATCGCCGAGCTCGGCGGCGGCCACGTTCTCCGGGACACCGTCGACGTTCGCGCCCGTCCGCTGCCGCCGATCCCTCCCATCGAGCTGAGCGGTGCGTCCATCTCCGCGCAGCTCGGCTACCCGGTGGACGCCACCGAGGCGGCAACCGCCCTGGCCCGGCTCGACTTCGGCGTTGAGCAGCATGGCGACGAGCTCACCGTCACCGTGCCGCACTTCCGCCGCGACGTCGCCATCGTCGAGGACGTCGTCGAGGAGGTCGGACGGTCGCTCGGCTACGACCGCTTGCCCAGCACGCTGCCCGGCCGCCGCCTGCCCGTGTCCCGGCTGGCGGCGGAGACGCCGCTGGAGGACCGCGTCAAGGACGTCTTCCTCGGCGCCGGCTTCGACGAGGCGATCACGTGGTCCTTCGTGTCGCGATCCCTGGCCGCGATGCTCCAGGGCATGGGCCGGGGGCGCACCCCCATCCCGCTGCGCAACCCACTCAGCGAGGAGTGGAGTGTGCTGCGCACCAGCCTGCTCCCCGGCGTCGTGCAGGCTGTCGCCGGCAACATCCGCCGCGGCGTCGACGAGGTCAGCCTCTTCGAGCTCGGCCGAGCCTTCTGGGAGGGCGAGCGACGCGGCCAGGTCGCGGGCTCCACGCCCGACGGTGCCGACGACCGGCTGATTCCGCTGCCGGCGGAGCCGCTGCTGCTGGCAGCCGTGGCCACCGCCGGCAGCGGACAGCACGCCGCTGACCGCATCCGCGACCTCCAGGCCACGGTGACACGACTGGCGACAGAGCTGGGTGCCGGCGTGGTCGAGACCGAGCCTGCCGACATCCCCGGCCTGCGCCCGGGCAGGAGTGGACTGCTCATCTGCAACGGTCACTCCATCGGCCTGGTCGGAGAGCTCGCCGCCTCGACGGCAGCGAAGTTCGAGGTGCGCGGCCGCCTGGCCGTCGCGGAGGTCCACCTCGACGCGCTCGTCCCTGAGGGGGCGACGCAGCCCCGCTACCTGGCACCCCCACGCTACCCGGCCGTCGTCCAGGACCTCGCCGTGACCGTGCCGGAGGAGGCCCGCGCCGGCGACGCTCTGAAAGCCATCCGCGAGGCCGCCGGCGGACTGCTTGAAAGTGCCGTCCTCTACGACGAATATCGCGGGTCGAAGATGGGAGAGGGACGCAAGGGTTGGACCTTCCGTCTTGCCTATCGCGCTCCGGGGCGCACGCTCACCTCCGAAGAGGCGCAGACCGCCCAGGACGCTATCACGGTCGGCCTGCGGGCGCGCTGCCGGGCCGAGGTGCGCCGATAGCCGCGAGGCTCTCACGGACGTTTCTCGCACGGGGCGCCGCGGCGGTGGCTCGCGACCTGGTGGGCGCGGTGCTCATCGCCGACCCCGGCAGCCCTGACGAGGTGCGCGCCCGCCTCGTCGAGGTGGAGGCCTACCTGGGCGAGGACGACCCCGCTTCGCACGCCCATCGCGGCCCGACCCCACGCTCGTCGATCATGTTCGGGCCGCCGGGGCACCTCTACGTCTACCTCAGCTACGGCGTGCACCACTGCGCCAACGTCGTGTGCGGGGCGGAGGGCACCGCCGCCGCGGTCCTCCTGCGCGCCGCCATCGTCGACTCAGGCGCGGCGGTGGTGCGCGAGCGCCGCGCCACCCCGGCCGGCGGCGACCGCCTGCTCAGTGGCCCGGGGAACCTGTGCAGGGGCCTGGCCATCACGGCCGCCGACAACGGGCTCGACCTCTGCGGCGGCGGGCGCATCCGCCTTGAGCAGTCGCCCGACGTGCCAGCACTGTCGGTCGGCCCGCGGGTTGGCATCAGCAGGGCCGCCGACCTGCCGCTGCGGTTCTGGTGGACCGGCCACCCGGCGGTGTCCGGGCGGCCGGCGACCCCCTAAAAGGAAGGGACCGGCGTGAACGCCGGTCCCTGAAATTGCCGATCTCGTCGGCTGCCCGACCTACCAGCCGGGCTGATCTGTGGGCACCTCATGGTGCCGGCTGGCCAGCCCGAAAAACTGTCGCGCCGCTGCCGCCCTGCGCTCTTCCAACCAAGCACCGGAACCTGCCGGGCACATCCCGGGGTGTCAACGGTGGCGCCTCGCGGACGGTCGCACGTCGCGACCCGAAGTCCGGGCCCTATATCTCGGCTCGCGTGTGCCGGTAGAGTTCGAAGACCGTACGCATCGTGAAGGTATCCTCCGTATGCAGTCGGTTCCTTGATGTCAGCATAGACCTCTGCCCGCCGTAGTCAAGAGGCTCGCCGATCCGTGACACGTGGTGGATCCGGCTGGCGGACTTGTGGTGAAAGCCCGCTCGACCGCCGCCACCCGGTCTCATAGACTGGGGCGGGCGACGCGAATACAATGGCAAACGCCTGTTCGGCAACGGAGGACTCATGTCCGGTCACAGCAAGTGGGCGGGGATCAAGCACAAGAAGGCGATCGTCGACGCCAAGCGTGGCCAGACCTTCACCAAGGTGGCCCGCGAACTGTCGGTGGCAGCCCGTGAAGGCGGTCCCGACCCCTCGTCCAACTTCCGCCTCCGCCTCGCCATCCAGAAGGCGCGTGAGGTGAACATGCCCGCCGACAACATCGAGCGGGCCGTGCAGCGCGGCGCCGGCGGCAAGGAGGGCGCCCAGCTCGAGGAGATCCGCTACGAGGGCTACGGCCCCCACGGCGTTGCGGTGATGGTCGACGTGCTCTCCGACAACCGCAACCGCACCGTGGCCGCGATCCGCAACCTGTTCACGCGCTCGGGTGGATCGCTGGGTGAGACCAACAGCGTGGGCTGGATGTTCGCGCAGCAGGGGGTGCTCCACGTGGCGGCCGGTGACGCCGACCCCGAGGAGCTGGCCCTGGGGTTGCTCGAGGCAGTGGATGTGGGCACCGACGGCGACATCACCGTCGACGGCGACACGGTGGTCGTCACTGTGAGCCCGGCGGACTTCGAGGCGGCGCGGGTGGCCATCGAGGCGGCCGGCCACACCGTGGAGAGTGGAGAGGTGACCATGAACCCGAGCACGTCGGTGGCGCTCGACGCCAAACAGGCGGCTGCCGTGCTCCGCCTCCTCGACGCGCTCGAGGAGGACGACGACGTGCAGCAGGTGTACGCCAACGCCGAGATCCCCGACGACGTCCTCGAGTCGGTCGGCTGACCGGGTGCGCGTCCTGGGCGTCGATCCGGGACTGGGTCGCACCGGCGTCGCCGCCGTCGAGGGCCGGCCCGGGGCACTCACCCTGCTGTACAGCCGGTGCCTCGACACGCCCGCGGGGATGGACGACGCCGAGCGTCTGTTCATGCTCTCCGGCCTGATCACCGCGGTCGTCGCTGAGCAGCGCCCGGCCTGCGCCGCCGTGGAGCGTCTCTTCTTCTCCACCAACCGCAGCACCGCGATGCGCGTCAGCGAGGCACGCGGGGTCCTGCTCTGCGCGATCGCTGCTGCCGGTGTCCCCGTGTTCGAGTACACCCCCAACGAGGTCAAGGAGGCGGTGGCCGGCTACGGGGCGGCGCGCAAGCCCCAGGTGCTGCGCATGACCATGCAACTGCTGTCCGTCGACCGCATCGGCGGCCCCGACGACGTCGCCGATGCCTGCGCGATCGCGGTCTGCCACCATCATCGAGCCACTCTCACGCTGAGGGTGCGGCGCGAGGCGGCGCGGCCTGCCGTCAGCGCGCTCGACGTCGCCGTCGCCGCCGCACGGGCTCGCTCGGGGTTGGGGGCCCGGTGATCACGCTGCTGCGCGGGCGGATCGCCGCCGTCGACCAGGACGTGGTCACAGTTGACGTCAATGGCGTGGGCTATGCCGTGCAGTGCCACCTGCGCACCGCGGTCGCACTGCACAACGCCACGGGCGAGACCACGTTGCACGTGCACACGTCGGTGAGCGCCGACGCCATCCGCCTCTACGGGTTCACCTCGCCCGAGGAGCTGCGCCTCTTCCGCCTGCTCATCGCCGTCGAGCGGATCGGGCCCAAGGCGGCGCTCGGCATCCTCGGGCGCGCCGACCTGGCCACCATGGTCCGCGCCCTGCGCAGTGGCGACGCCGCCATGGTGGCGACGGTGCCGGGCATCGGGGCCAAGACGGCGGAACGCGTTGTGCTCGAACTGCGCGACAAGCTCGACGGCCTGGCGTTACCCGGCGACGTGGCCACCCCGGCGGGGGAGGCGGGCGACCAGGCCATCCGTGCCGCCGTCGACGGCCTGGCCACCATGGGCTTCCGCGAGGCGGCGGCACGCGACGCTGTGAAAGCGGCGCTGAGCGACGGCGCCGAGCCGCTCGACGTCACCGCCCTCGTCGCCGCGGCGCTTCGCCGCCTCGACATGGTGGCTGCCGTCTGATGGACGAATCGCGCGTGGTGACACCGCTCGAGGTCGACGACGAGCACGCCGCCGAGGTGGCGCTGCGCCCCCAGCGTCTCGCCGACTTCGTCGGTCAGGCGGGCATCCACGAGCAGGTGCACGTGCTTGTCGAGGCCGCGCGCGGTCGTGGCGAGCCGATCGACCACATCCTTCTCTATGGACCGCCGGGCCTGGGCAAGACGACGCTCGCGCAGATCATCGCCACCGAGATGGGAGTGCAGGCGCGGCTCACCTCGGGGCCGGCGCTCGAGCACCAGGGCATGCTCGCATCCATCCTCACCTCGCTCAACGACCGCGACGTCTTCTTCATCGACGAGGTGCACCGCCTCAACCACGCGGTGGAGGAGGCCCTCTACCCGGCGATGGAGGACCTCGCCTTCGATTTCGTCGCCGGCCGCGGGGCGGGCGCGCAGACGTTGCGCCTCAGCCTCAATCGCTTCACCGTCATCGCTGCCACCACACGCGCGGGCGCCCTCGGGGGCCCGCTGCGCGACCGCTTCGGAGTGACCTTCCGGCTCGACTATTACGACGTCGCGGAGCTCACCGATATCGTCCGGCGCAGTGCGCGGTTGCTGAAGATCGCCATCGACGACGATGGCGCGACCCTGCTGGCCACACGGGCGAGAGGCACGCCCCGCGTCGCCAACCGCCTCCTGCGCCGCGCCCGCGACTACGCGCAGGTGCGGGCCGACGGGCACATCGACGTCGCCGCCGCCGGTGCCGCGCTGGACATGCTCGGCATCGACGCCGCCGGGCTGGACGAGATGGACCGGCGCGTGCTCGCCGCTCTCTGCGGGCCCCTGCGCGGCCACGCCGTCGGCGTGCAGACGATTGCGGTCAGCGTCCAGGAGGAACCCGAGACAGTGGAGGACGTCGTCGAGCCGTACCTGATCCGGCTGGGCATGCTGGCGCGCACGCCGCGCGGGCGCGTCCCCACGGCGCGCGCCTACGAACATCTCGGCCTTGCTGTCCCGCCCGGCACCGTGGGCGCCGGGGACACCCAGCCGTCCCTCTTCACATAACCGCCGCATGACCACGGCCGGCGCGCCGACAGGCACTGCCACGCGGGTGCTGGGCGCCGATCTTTTCGACTACCCTCTCCCGGTCGAGCGCATCGCCCAGGTTCCGCTGGAGCCTCGCGACGCCTCCCGCCTTCTCCACGTCGAGGCGGGCGGGCGCGTCGCCGACCACATGTTCACCGACCTGCCCGCCCTGCTCCGCCCCGGCGACCTCCTCGTCGCCAACGACACGGTGGTGCGGGCAGCGCGACTCCGCGGACGCAGGGATGACGGCGGCTCCGCCGAGGTGCTGCTCCTCGAGCGCCTCGGCGGAGACCGCTTTTCTGCCCTGGTCCGGCCGGGGCGCCGCCTGCACCACGGCGGCCACGTGACCGTCGACGACACCCTGCGCGTCCGCGTCGCGGGCGCCGCGCCGGGCCACCCCGGCGCCCGCATCGTGGAACTCGAGACCAGCGGCGACGCCAAGGAAGCCATCGCCAGACTCGGCGAGGCGCCGCTGCCCCCCTACATTCACACGCCGCTGCTCGACCGGCAGCGCTACCAGACCGTGTATGCCACCGGCGATCCGGCGTCGGCTGCCGCGCCGACCGCCGGCCTGCATTTCACCGAGCGCCTGCGTGCGGCCCTGACGGCCCACGGCATCGGTTGGGCCACAGTGCAACTCGACGTCGGCCTCGGCACCTTCGCGCCCATCACCACGACCGACGTGCGCGACCACCGCATGCACGCCGAGCGATGCACGCTTCCGCCCGCCACGGTCACAGCGATCGAGGCGACGTGGGCAGCCGGTGGGCGCGTCATCGCCGTCGGCACCACCGCGGTGCGCACCCTGGAATCGCGTGTCGACGTCGCCGGCCAGCTTCGCCCCGGGTCGATGTCGACCGAGCTCTTCATCACCCCCGGACATCGCTTTGCCGTCGTTGACGGGCTGCTCACCAACTTCCACCAGCCGCGCTCGTCACTGCTCGTGCTGCTGGCCGCGTTCATCGGCGCCCGCGAGTGGCGCGACGCCTACGACCACGCCCTCGCTCACGGGTACCGTTTCCTAAGCTTCGGCGACTGCATGCTCTGCTGGCGCGCGGACGCGGCGTCGTGAGTGCCCTGACCATCGACGCACGCGATGGCGCGGCACGCGCCGGGCGGCTGCGCACCGCGCACGGTGAGGTGCGCACGCCCGCCTTCATGCCGGTGGGGACGCACGCCACCGTCAAGTCCCTCGACCCCGGCGAGGTGCGCGCGTGCGGTGCCGACATCGTGCTGTGCAACGCCTACCACCTCGCGCTGCGGCCGGGCGTCGACATCATCGAGCGCGCCGGCGGCCTTCACTCCTTCATGGGATGGGACGGGCCGATCCTCACCGACAGCGGCGGCTTCCAGCTGGTCAGCCTGCGCAATGTCGCCACCGTCGACGAGGACGCCGCCACGTTCGTGTCGCCCTACGACGGCGCGCGCCTGCGCGTCACCCCCGAGGAGGCGGTGCGCAGCCAGGCGCGGCTCGACTCCGACATCATCATGTGCCTCGACCAGCCCGTCGCCTGGGGCACTGCCGCCTCCTCGGCGCCGGCGACGGAGCGCACTCACAGGTGGGCGGCGCGCTGCCGGGCGGTGCACCCCGGCGATGGCCGGCTGCTCTTCGGCATCTGCCAGGGAGGCTTCGACGCCGAGTCCCGCGCCGCCTCCGCGGCACACATCGCCGCCCTCGACTTCGACGGCGTCGCCGTCGGCGGCCTGTCCGTCGGCGAGCCGCTGGAGGTCATGGAGGCGATGACCGCGGTGTCGGTCGCCGGGCTGCCCGCCGACCGGCCGCGCTACTTCATGGGCCTGGGCACCGACAGCGAGCTGCTCACCATGGTCGGGCTCGGCATCGACATGTTCGACTGCGTCGCGCCGACCCGGCTGGCCCGCACCGGCACGGCGATGACCCCGACCGGGCGGATGACCCTGCGCCGCGCCACCTATCGCGACGACCTGCGCCCGCTGGTCGAGGGCTGCTCGTGCCCGGCCTGCACGCGGTTCTCGCGCGCCTACCTCCGCCACCTCTTCGCGGCCGGCGAGATACTCGGGCACCGCCTTGTCAGCCTCCACAACATCACCCACCTGACCGCGCTCATGGCCGCCGCCGGTGAGGCCATCAGGGCGGGTCGTTTCGACGCCTTCCGGGCGGCCACCGACGCGCGGCTGCGCGGCGACGCCGGGGACTGCGAGGACGCAGCCAGCCTCGGCGGCGACGCCACGACGGGGGAGATGTGGGCGGCCGGGTCAGCGCAGATCCCGGGTACACTCGGCCCCCGTGGCTGATTTCTTCCTTCGCGTCACACGCGTGCGCCTGGTCATCGTCATCCTCATCGTGCTCGGCGCGCTGTTCATCGATGGCTACAGCGTCTTCTACCGCTATGTCGTCGTGCATCAGCCCTTCCCGCAGAAGCTGACCACGATCCCCAACATCGCCGGACATCCGATCACCTTCGTGAAGGGGCTGGACCTGCAGGGCGGCACCGAGCTGGTGGTCGAGGTCTGCCACGGCCTCAACGATCCACCGGGCGTGGGCTGTCGAAACGGCCCCAAGGGGCAGACGGTCGCCGACGCGCGCGACAAGACGATCCCGCTCATCCAGGCACGCGTCAACGGCCTCGGCGTGTCGGAGGCTGCGGTGTCGGCACAGGGTTCCGACCAGATCCTCATCCAGCTTCCCGGGGTCGGCATCGACCAGGCCAAGAAAACGGTGGGGACGACCGCCAAGCTCCATTTCGCGACAGCCGTGCCGGGCGCGCCCGATCCCAACAGCGCGCAGTTCTTCGCGGACCAGGAGAACCTTGTCGACCCCAACCAGTTGAGCAACCCCCAGCTGTACCCGACTGGGTACCACTGGAAGATCGACGACGCGCTCGACGCCAGTGACGTCACGTCGGCCGACGTGGGTACCGACCAGAACGGCAACATCGCCGTCAACATCACGTTCAACGATGCCGGTGCGACCGAGTGGAGCAAGATCACCACCGCCGCGTACGCCTTCACCCAGCAGAATCCCGCGAATCCGCCCCCGCAGGCCCAGGTGGCCATCTTCCTGGACAGCGAGATCATCACCGCGCCCGTGGTGCAGGGCCCGTCCAGCAACAACACACAGATCACCGGCGGCTTCACCAGCGCCAAGGCCCAGGCACTCGCCAGTCAGATCTCGGCCGGCGCGCTTCCCGCCGAGATCGGCACGGTGCAGGCCAACGTGGTCAGCGCCACTCTCGGTCAGCAGACGGTGCAGCGCAGCCTCATCGCGGGCATCGTCGGCCTGCTGATCATCGTGCTGTTCATGATCGGCTACTACCGCTTCCCGGGCCTCCTCGCATGCCTGGCGCTGGTGGCGTACGGCGCCATCGTGCTCGCACTCTTCAAGGTGATCGGGGTCACCGTGTCGCTGGCCGCGCTCGCCGGCTTCGTGCTGAGCGTGGGCATGGCGGTTGACGCCAACGTGCTCATCTTCGAAAGAACGCGCGACGAATTACGCCACGGGCGCAGCGTCGCGCCGGCTGTCGACACGGGCTTCCGGAGGGCATTTCCTGCCATCCGTGACAGCAACGTGTCGACCATCATCGCCTGCCTGGTGCTGGCTATCCTCGGTACCGACGTGGTGCGCGGCTTCGCGATCACGCTCGGCATCGGCGTGGCGGTGAGCTTCTTCAGCGCGGTCACGGTCACCCGCGCGCTGCTCGCCGCCGCGCTCCGGCTGCGCCTCGGCCGCAACCCCACCATGTACACGCAGATCCACGAGGAATACGCACAGGAGCCGCCCAAGGGCCGCTTCGACATCGTGCGTTCGCGCAACTGGTACTTCGCCGGCTCGCTGGCGATCATCATCCCCGGCATCCTGGCGATCATGTTCTGGGGCTTCCGGCTGGGGCTGGACTTCCGCGGGGGGTACAAGGTGGACCTGGCCCTCACCCGTCCCGCCACGCAGGCCCAGGTGCAGAACACCGTGAAGAGCGTGATCGGCAACCTCGAACCCCAGGTGCAGACGGTGGCCGGCAACCGGTTCGAGATCAGCTTCCTGCCAGGTACGGCCAGCGGCGGCGCGGACCCCGTCGACGTCCTTCAGAACACGCTCAAAAATGCCTACGGCATCCCCACAAGCGCCAAGACGCACAACCCCGACATCCAGGAACAGTTCATCGGCCCCAGCGTCGCCTCCGACCTGATCCGCAGCGCGGTCATCCTGATCCTGGTGGCCTCGGCGCTGATCGCCGTGTACCTCGCGTTCGCGTTCCGCCGCCAGCGGGCGATCTCGGCCTGGCGATTCTCCGCATGCGCCTTCTTCAAGCTGCTCCACGACGTCTTCGTGCTCGCCGGGATCTGGGCGATCCTTGGCCACTTCAGCTCCATCGGTGAGGTGGACACACTGTTCGTGACGGCGATCCTCACCTCGGTGGCATTCTCGATCCACGACACCATCGTGGTGTTCGACCGCGTTCGCGAGAACCTGAAGTTCGGGCCGCGGCTCACCTTCGACCAGGTGATCAACCTCTCGACGGTGCAGACCATGACGCGCTCGCTGAACACGTCACTGACCGTCGTGTTCGTCCTGCTCGCGCTGGTGCTCTTCGGTGGTTCGACCATCACCGGCTTCGTGCTCGCCCTGCTCATCGGGATCGTGACCGGGACGTATAGCTCGATCTTCAATGCGAGCACGCTCCTGGTGGCGTGGCAGAAGGCGTCGGCGGCGCGCGCAGGCGAACCGCCCACGCCGGGCTCGCAGCGGAGGGTGGCTCGCGCCGCCTGAGAACATCCCGGTGAACACATGAATACCGTCTCGACGGAGGAGCTGACCGAGCTCGTCCAACCGTCCCTGCGTCATCTCGTCCTCGAGCTTGTCGACCTGCAATGGAGGCCGGGTCGGAGCAGCGTCCTGCGCCTCGTGATCGACTCGGCCGCCGGGGTGACCCTGGACGACTGCGAACGTGTGTCCCACGTCGTCGGCGCCGTGCTCGACGCCTACGACCCCATCGCCGGCCGCTACTCACTGGAGGTGTCATCACCCGGCGCCGAGCGGCCGTTGCGGACCGACGCGGAGTGGCAGGCGGCGGTGGGGCGGCGCATCAATGTGCGGTTGCGCTCCGGCGACGCCGAGCTGATCGTCGAGGGCAGCCTGCGCCAGGTCGACGAGACCAGCGCCGAGATCGAGGCGCGCGACCGCAACCGGCGCCGCCTCACCGCGGTCAGCCGCGCCGACGTGATCGCCGCCCGCATCGTGGTGGACATCTGAGCCGTGGACGTCCCCCCCGCGACGCCGCTCGACGGCGCCATCGCCACCCTTCGAGACAGCACCGAACTGAACGACGAGCGCCTCGCCGCACTCTTCGAGGCGGCCTTCGTCGACACGTACCGCCGCGTCATCGATGACGACCCCAGCGTCCAGGCTCGTGTCGACCTGTCGTCGGGCAGCTGCACGATGTACCGGCGCGGCCCGGACGGCGACGACGTCCGCATCGATGTCGACGTGCCAGACTTCCCTCGCCAAGCGGCCCAGGCCGCGCGTGAGGCGGTGGCGACCGCCCTTCGCGAGGCCGGCAAGGACCGCGTCCTGCGCGAGGCGTCACTGCATCGCGGCGAGCTGATCGACGCCATCGTGGACCGCCACGCCGGCCCGGTCTGGTACCTGCGCGCCGCCGAACTGCGTGTGCTGCTTCCGCCCGAGGAGCAGATCCCGGGCGAGGAGCTCGTCCCCGGCAGCCACCTCAAGGTGATGGTGCTGGAGGGACGGCGGCGCACCCAGGACGCCGTCGTCGTGGTGTCGCGCTCCCACCCGCAGTTGCTGCGTCTGCTCCTCGAGCAGGAGGTGCCCGAGGTGGCCAACGGCCAGGTGGTGGTCCGCGGCATCGTCCGCGAGGCGGGGCGGCGCAGCAAGGTGGCGGTGGAGGCCGCCGACCCTGCCGTCGACGCCCGCGGCGCCTGCATCGGGCCCCGCGGAGTGCGCCACCGGGCGATCACCTCGGTGCTCGGCCAGGAGCAGGTGCAGATCGTGGCATGGTCGCCCGACCCGGCCACGTACGTCGCCAATGCGCTGGCCCCGGCCACGGTCCGGCACGTCGAGCTCGACCAGGACAGCCGCACCGCCACGGTCAGCGTCGACGACGACCAACTCTCCCTGGCCATCGGCAGGGGAGGGGACAATGCGCGCTTGGTCGCCCGGCTGTGTGGCTGGCGCATCGACGTGGTCGCCGCGGAGCCGTCCGGCTGAGCACCCACATCCCGCAGCGCACCTGCGTCGGTTGCCGGCGCGTCCGCGGCAGGCCCGAACTCCTGCGCTTCGCCATTGGAAGCGACGGACAGGTTACTCTTGACATCCACAATCAGCTTCCCGGCCGGGGAGCCTATCTCTGCGCGGATGGCACGGACTGCCTGGCGCAGGCACGGCGACGGCGGGCGCTGAACCGTTCTCTGCGCGTGGGCGCAGAGGTCATTGACTACGAGGCGCTGAGCGCCACCCTCGGGACGCTCAGACAGGAGGTGCAGACATCGCCACGGTGAAGAAGCTGGCTCTGCCGGCCACGGTGCCCGTCAAGGAGCTCGCCGAGCGCCTGTCAGTCTCGGGGCCCGAGCTCATCAAGTACCTGATGGGCAACGGCGTCATGGCCAGCCTGAACCAGTCGGTCGATTTCGACACCGCCGCGCTAGCCGCCGACCACTTCGGCTTCGAAGCGGAGAGTGAGGAGGCGGTGGCCGCGGCTGCACCGGTCTCCAGCAGGCGCCGCCACCCGCTGCTCGATCAGTCGGGGGCCGACGCCGCCACCCTGGTGCCTCGGCCGCCGGTGGTCACCGTCCTCGGCCACGTCGACCACGGCAAGACGTCCCTCCTCGACCGCATCCGCGAGACCTCTGTCGCCTCCGGTGAGGCCGGCGGGATCACCCAGAAGATCGGCGCCTACCAGGTCGAGAAGAACGGCCGGCGGATCACCTTCATCGACACCCCGGGCCATGAGGCGTTCACGGCGATGCGCGCCCGTGGCGCCGACGTGACCGACATCGCCGTCCTCGTTGTCGCCGCCGACGACGGGGTCATGCCCCAGACGGAGGAGGCGATCCAGCACGTCCGCAGCGCCGAGGTGCCGATCATCGTCGCCCTCAACAAGATTGACGCGGACGGCGCCAACCCCGAGCGAACGCTCAGTCAGCTCGCCGACCGCGGCCTGGTCAGCAGCGACTACGGCGGAGACATCACGGTGGTGCGCACCAGCGCCAAGACCGGAGAGGGCATCACCGACCTGCTCGACATGATCCTTCTCACCGCGGACGCCGAGGTGGAGCCCAAGGCCGACCCCAAGGGCAGCGCCGTGGGTACGGTCATCGAGTCGCACCGCGACGCCGGCCGGGGGCCGATCGCCACCGTTCTCGTCCAGAACGGCACGCTCAAGGTGGGCGACTACATCGTCGCCGGCCAGGTCTATGGACGGATCCGCGCGCTGCTCGACGAGCGCGGCGCGCGCCTCCAGCAGGCGGGGCCGAGCACGCCGGCCGTGGTCACCGGGCTGTCCGGCGTGGCCGAGGCTGGTGACGTCTTCCAGGTGATGCAGCACGAGCGTGCGGCCCGCTCGCTCGCCGAGCAGCGCGGTTTCGACGCCAAGCAGCGCCTTGCCCAGCCGGTCCGCCGGATCACCCTGGCCGACCTCGCCGGACAGGTGGCGGAGGGCTCGGTCAAGACGCTCAACCTCATCGTCAAGGCCGACGCCAACGGCTCCCTTGAGGCACTGCGCGGCCAGATCGAGAAGATCCAGGACCCCAGCGTCAAGGTGGTCATCGTCGCCTCGGGCGTGGGCACCGTCGGCGAGGCCGACGTCAACCTCGCCGCGGTCACCGATGCCATCGTGATCGGGTTCAACGTGCACCCCGACGACCGCGGCAAGGCGGCCGCCGACGCCCAGGGGGTGGACGTCCGCTTCTACGACATCGTCTACCAGATCACGGACGACATCGAGAAGGCCATCAAGGGCCTCTATGAGCCCACCTTCGTCGACGTCTTCCAGGGTCGCGCCGAGGTGCGCCAGGTGTTCACCGTCGACGGCAAGCCGGCCATCGCCGGGTCGCACGTCACCGACGGGCGCATCCCGCGCAACTCCATCTGCACCGTGCTCCGCGACGGCAAGCAGGTGGCGCGCAGCAGGATCGCAGTGCTGCGGCGCTTCAAGGACGACGTCCGTGAGGTGGCCCGCGGCTACGACTGCGGCATCACCCTCGAGGACTTCGGCGACTTCGCCGTGGGGGACATCCTCGAGGCACACACGGTCGAGCAGCAGAACCTGTGAACGCCGCATCAGCTCGCCGGCGCGGCGGAGCGCGGCGTTGACCTCCAATTTCCACAGCCACGCGCAACACAGCTCGCGCCCTCCGCGGGCGGAGCGCGTCGCCGAATTGCTGCGCCAGGAGATCTCCCAGATGATGCTGGTCGACATGAAGGATCCACGGGTGCGCATGGCGTCGGTGAGCCAGGTCAGCCTCGCCCGCGACCTGCGCAGCGCCCGTGTGATGGTGAGCGCGGTCGGCGACGAGCGCGAGCGGCACGCTGTGATCACCGCCCTACGCCACGCCGAGGGATATCTCCGCGGCCAGCTCGGCGAACGCCTGGAGAACCTCAAGACCGCGCCCAAGCTGCGATTCGAGCTGGACGAGTCGATCGCCTACAGCGTGCACATCAGCAGCATGCTGCGCGACCTCGACCCGCCCGCAGCCGAGGCTGAGCCGGTCTCGGGGGCCGCTGAATGACCGCCGCCATCACGGCCTGGCCGCGCCTCGAGGACGTCGTCGACGACATCCGCGCCATCCTCGACCGCGCCCGCGTCATCGCGTGCCTGCCCCACAAGGATGCCGACGCTGACAGCCTGGGGTCCGCCCTTGCTTTCGCGCTGTCCATGCGCGCCATGGGCCGGGACGTGCACGTGCTCGTGCCGCCTCCCATGCCCCGCCTGCTCGACTACCTGCCCGGCTTCGCGTCGGTTTCCGAGAGCGCCCCAGACGACATCGACACGCTGTTCACCTTCGACTGCCCGACGACGGCTCGCTTCGGCGACAGGCAGGACCTGATCCAGAGGACGGCGACAGTGGTGAACGTCGACCACCACGTCAGCAACGAGGGCTTCGGCACGGTCAACCTCGTCGAGGTAACCGCCAGCGCCACCGGCCAGGTGGTGCACGACCTCCTGACAACGCTCGGCGCGCCCATCACCGCCGACGTCGCCACCAACCTTTACGCTGCGCTGTTCACGGACACGGGCGGCTTCCGCCATGAGAACACCACCGAGGAGGCGCTCCGCCTCGGCGCCGACCTGGTCGCGGCGGGCGCCAACCCCGGATGGGTGGCGCTCAAGAGCTACAAGTCGCGCTCGGTGCGGCAGCTCAAGCTCGAAGGGCTGGCCGTAGGCAGCCTGCGCACCGAACTGGACGGGCGGCTGGTGTGGTCCGAGGTCACTGAGGCGATGCTCGCCGAGGCCGGTGCGGACATGATGGAGTCCGAGGGCGTCATCGATCAGCTCCAGAGCCTTGACACGATGCAGATCGCCCTGCTCTTCAAGGAGAGCGCCCCCGGGATCACCAAGCTGAGCGTGCGCACCCGTGACCCGTACGACGCCACCGCGGTCTGCTGCCCCTTCGGCGGTGGAGGACACCTCCGCGCCGCCGGCGCCGAGCTGCACGAGCCGATTGCCGTGTTCGAGCCCCGCGTTCTCGAGGTCGCCCGGGGGCTGCTGCGGTCGACGCGGTGACCCCGGTCCTCGCTGGACCGCGGGCAGGCGCCGCAGCGCTGAGCGGCATCCTTGCCATCGACAAGCCGGCCGGGATGACGTCCTTCGACGCCGTCCGCCTGGTGCGCCGCATCTTCAACGAGAAGCGTGTCGGCCACGCCGGCACGCTCGACCCCACCGCCACCGGCCTGCTGCCCGTGTGCATCGGCCAGGCCACCCGCCTCGTCGACTACTTCCACCAGCAGAACAAGACGTACCGCTGCACGATTCGCCTCGGCGAGCGCAGCGACACCCTCGACAAAGAGGGCGAGATCACCACAGGCGCCGACGCGTCGGCCGTGACCGAGGCGGACGTACGTGCTGCCGCGGCACTGTTCGTGGGCGAGATCGAGCAGGTGCCGCCGATGCACTCGGCGGTGCGGCACGAGGGCAGGCACCTCTACGAGCTGGCCCGCAGCGGCCAGGAGGTCGAGCGCAAGGCGCGCATTGCGCGCATCGACAGCATCGAGGTGACCGCGTTCCGTCCCGGCGTGTGTGCGGAGGCCGACGTCATCGTGGTCAGCGGCAAGGGCACCTACATGCGCGTGCTGGCAGCCGACATCGGCGATCGCCTCGGCACCGGCGCGCTCCTGGCGTGGCTGTCGCGTACCGCGTACGGGCCCCTGCGCCTCGAGGACGCGGTGACCCCGGAGGCGCTCGCCGAGTACCCGGACCCGGCCACGGCGCTGCTGCCTCTCGACAGCGCGGTCATGTTCCTGCCCCGCGTCGACCTGGCCCCCCAGAACGCGACCATGGTGGGACGCGGGCAGTCGGTGTGGCTGCCGCGCGTGCCTGACCTGACGGCGGGAAACCAGTGCCGCGTGCACAGCGCCGACGGCCGTCTCATCGCCATCGGCGAGATCGCGGGCAACCTACTGCGACCGACCAAGGTCCTCAACAACTAAGGGCATGCGCGTCGACAGCGGCCTCGGGCGCAGGCAGGACGGCGACGCGCCCGTGGTGCTCACGATTGGCATCTTCGATGGCGTCCATCGCGGCCACACGGCCCTTCTCGATGCCGCCGGCGGCGCGGCGCGCGAGTCGGGCGCTGAGACAGCCCTGCTCACGTTCGACCCTCATCCACGCTGCGTTCTCGATCCCCCGCGCTGCCCGCGGTCGCTGACCACGCTGGCCGAGAAGCGTTCTCTGTTGGCGGCACGCTCGCTCGACCGCATGGTGGTGCTGGCCTTCAACCGTGAGGTGAGCGGGTGGGGCGCGGAGCAGTTCTGCGACCTGCTCCTCGAGGCGTTCGACATCCGCGTTCTCCTGGTGGGGCACGACTTCGCCCTCGGTCATAAGCGGCAGGGGGATGTCGCCTTCCTCCGCGAGTACGGCCGGCGTCACGGGTTTGAGGTCGAGCAGGTCGGCGCTGTGACGGCGGGAGAGGAGGCGGTGTCGTCGTCGCTGATCCGCTCGCTCCTCGGCGAGGGCGACGTCAGCGGCGCGGCGCAGCTGTTGGGACGGCCCTTCTTCATGGACGCCACGGTGGAGCACGGCGAGGAGGTGGGCCGCCACCTGGGCTTCCCGACCGCCAACCTCTCGATCGCCGCCGACAAGTGCCTGCCTGCCCCGGGCGTGTACGCGATGTGGGTTCGCGTCGACGGCGCGTGGCACGCAGCGGCGACCAACGTCGGCTACCGGCCCACCTTCGGGGGTGACCGGCTCACCGTGGAGGCGTACCTCCTCGACTTCTCCGGCGACCTCTACGACCGCGAGGTGCGCGCCGTGTTCGTTGAGCGCCTCCGCGAGGAGCGGGTATATCCATCGGTCGACGAGCTGGTCACGCAGATCGGCAGTGACGTGGCCGACGTGCGCTCGCTCCTCGACGCCGCCGCACCGCCGGCGTTCTGACGGAGCAGCGCGGGCGCTACGGTCGCGAGGCGCGGCGCTGGGCAGCCCCGACGAGGACCACGGCCGCGCTGCCCGCGGCGCCCAGCACGAGGACGACCGCCCCGATCACGGAGGGCACCCCACCGTGGGCGACAAGGAGAACAGCGAGGACGAGCGCCGCGAGGGCGGACGATGCGGCCAGGTACAACGTTGCCGGGGTCACCCACGAGGTGCGCAGCGAGAGGCCGTTGGGGCGTGAGTACGTCGCTGCCATGAAGGCGTCGGCGATCGACACGGCAGGGCCGAGGCGCGGCCCCAGCTCCGGCACCGGGCGCGCTGGAACGGCCGTGAACCGATTGGGCATGCGGTCAGGGTGGCAGGCCCGGCGAGCCGCGTGTGGTGCTGGTGTGACGGCACGGATACGGAGAGTCTCGGATCTGTGACGATCCGTCCCACAGATTTTCTTCCCGAGTACGGTCGCGAACACCGATGAGAGAGCGCGCCGGAGGCCGATTGGCGATCCTCGCGTTGGGGGCAACGCTGGTCCTCGACGGCTGTGCATCGACGGTGGCTGCACAATCGCCGCCGGCGGCGCCGGGCAGCGGTTTTGTGTCCGACGTCGTCGCCTTCCTGCTGGGGATGGCCGCCCTCGGCGCCGTTGTCACCCTGGCGTGGCGACGGGCACGGTGCAGCCACTGCCGGCGCGGCGGGTTGGGTGGACTTGCCACTGTCACCGACTACGAGGACATCGCCCGTTGCGTCGAGTGCCGGCAGCTGGCCCTGCAACGGCAGGAGGTGCGCCTCTGCTGGGACTGCGAGCGCCTCCACGTCCGCCTCGCCGACAGCGAACGGGTCGAGCTGGCCGGTCACGCGGCGCCGGCCTACGCCATGTCGATGGAGCCGCCCCCGCCCCCGCCTCCGCCGCCCCTGACGGCGCACGGCGGCGCCGGCGACGGGTCGAGGGTGTTCATCGACGGCCCCTGGCATTCGGGAACCGGTTAGGCGGCGGGCATCGCTCCGATGATCACGGTTGCGTCCAGCTCGTCGAGGCTTGCCACCTCCGGGATCAGCCCGTGGGCGGCAAAGATCTCGACCGCCTGCGGCGCCTGGAGCTCGCTCGTCTCGATGAGCAGGTGGCCGCGGTTCGGTGCGAGCCAGCGCGCCGCCGCCGCCGCGACCCGCCGCAGGACATCGAGGCCGTCCGGGCCGCCGTCGAGGGCCACGAGCGCCTCGTAGAGCCGCGCCTCCCGCGGCAGCAGCTCGATCTCGGCCGTGGGGACATAGGGGACGTTGGCGGTGAGGACGTCCACGCGGCCCTGCAGTCTTACGGGCAGTGGTTCGTCGAGGTCGCCCTCCCACACGCGGCCGCCCATGGCTGCCAGGTTGCGGCGAGCGCACGCCACCGCGGCTGGGTCCAGGTCGACCGCGTACAGCTCCGTGGTGTCGAGGGCGGCGGCCAGCGCCGCGCCGACAGCGCCGGACCCGCAGCACAGGTCGACAACAACGCCGCCTTGCCGTCCACGCGCAACGGCCTCGCTGACGAGGAACTCGGTGCGATGGCGCGGCACGAACACCCCCGGGTCCACGGCGATGCGCAGGCCGCAGAACTCCGCCCAGCCGATGACGTGCTCGAGGGGCAGACCGGCGACGCGGCGTTCGACCATGGCCGCCAGGGCGGCCGGCGTCTCAGCAGCGGCGATGAGCATGCCCGCCTCTTCCTCGGCGAAGACGCAACCCGCCGCCCGAAGCGTGGTCACGATGACCTCCTCGGTGAGAGCCGGGCGGGGATCGGGGACGGGCACTACAGTGGGGCGGGCGGCCCCGGAGCGGCGCGGGCTGTTGCCGCCTCTCGCCGGGCTACGAGAGCGGCGGTGAGTGCCGGCCATGCGGTCGCCGCGGGCGATGAAGGGGTGGAGGCCGGGCTGAACGCGGCGTGGGCGAGGGTGGCCGGAACGGCGGTGTTCGCCGCGAGCGCCGTCACCGCCGCGACCGTCCCGACCGCGCTGAAGGCCGGAGCGTAGGGCTGGCGCGGCGTCCCGCCGCCGCCGATCGAGGCGGGGGAGTTGTTGTCGACCACGGCAAGGTTGGCGACGATGGTGGCGATGTCCTTCGCCCATGGCGAGTCCTTGACGCCGCTGCTGAAGGGATAGCCCCACCCCTGCTGGAACTGCGTGGTGACCGCCCCGGCCGGGCCCAATTCGGTGGCGATCGAGAAGACCGACCGGGCCGCGTCATCGACACAGTAGGCGCCGTAGTTCTGCAGGGTCCAGGCGATCATCCTGCCGGGGGCTGTCTGCAGGTTCAGCGACGCCAGGTTGAGCGAGGCCGGAAGCGCCAGCAGGGCGCCCATCTTCAGCGCCGGCACCTTACCGCCGTAGCGCTGCGGACCGTAGCTGTCCTCCTTGGTGGCCGGCCAGCGGAACCCGAGGGGCCAGTAATCCGCCGCGCCGTCGAGGTCCACCTTGAGCGCGTGGCGGATGGGCGGGGCGCCGGGCACCAGCTCACCAAGGCGAATGGCGCCTCCCAGCGATGACAGGCCGGATCCACCGTGGGCGCCCAGCGTGCCGTCGGTGTACAGGTTCCCGGGGATGCTGAGGTGGAGGGCGGTCGCGGCGCCACCGGCGTTGCAGCGGGCCAGGGGCTGTCCCTGCACGACGGTCTGCCCATCGGTCATGAGGACAGCGAAGCTGTAGTTGCTGGTGCTGGTCGGCACCACAAGGTTCGTGGGGATCGGCGCCCTGCCGAGCACCGGCCCCTGCGCGGAACACCGCGATCCTCCCGACCAGCCGGCTCCGTTCCAGACGATCGGCGTCAGCGGCGCCGAGGGCTGCATGACGATGACATCCTGGTCGGTGGTCACCGTGCGTTGCGTGGCTGGGGCGATGCGCGCGGTGACGTAGACGGCTGAGGAGCCGATCGGCATGTTCCAGATCGACGTCCGCGCAAAGGGCCACAGCGCGGGATTGCGAAAGCCAGGGGGCGCCGGTTTCGGCGTGCCCGGCGCGGCGCGCGAGGGTGAAGACCTGGGGGGTTTGGTCGCGCTGGACGGGGAGGGGGTCGCGCCCCTGGTGGTCGGCGTGGCGGTCGCCGGGGGCGCCGACGAGGTGCTGCCCGGCGAGGGGAGCACGGCGCTCGCGCCGGACCGCGGCGGCTGACCGGAGGGCGTGCGCGTGGCCGCCAGGACGACGAGCAGTGCCGCGGTCGCGGCAACGGCCACGGCGGCGGTGACCACCGAGTTGCGCTGCCGTCCCCAGCCGGGGCGGCGGGTCCACATGAGGGAGAGGCCGACGGGAAAGACCACCAGGCACAGCACCGTGAACCAGGTGGCGCGGTACCACGGCTGACGGGCCGGCGGAGTGCCGGCTGCCACCGCTGCCGGGGGCGGCTGCGACGGGGGTGGAAAGTTCGGCTGGTCAGTCACTCGGCATGTTCCAAGGCGGCACACCGTAGCAGCGGACGTTGCCCGCCCGACGCCGTACGCTGCGCGTCACCATGCTCGTAGGTCGTCGGTCGCGTTGCCCGGGATTCGGCCGCGCCGCCGATCACGGCGCCGGAGCGTAGGGAACGGCCTCGATCTGGTAGACAGGTCGCGGGGTCGTCGACCAGGTCACGGGCGAGTCAACCGGTTCGTACTGGTACGCGAAGTTCACGGGGACTGCTGAGCCCGTGCTGTACACGCCCGACACGCTGATGTGGAAGTGCTCCGTGGCGGTGATGGCCACGCCCGGCGCGGCGGCGAGACCGCGGTACTGGTGGTACACGGTGCACTGCGCGGCGGCGTC
>PLWW01000044.1:54288-81783 GCA_003153125.1 Candidatus Dormiibacterota bacterium
GCTGGAAGGGTGACGATGGATCCGCGCCGGAAGCTGTGCCAGAGCGCGTCGGCGAGCTGGTTGACCTGGGCGGTGAACGTGGGCACCGTGGTGCCGACCTGGGCAGAGAGGTGGAGCGGTGCGGAGCCGGCCACGAGCAATCCGCTGCAGTACTCGGGGCCGAATGTGGGAAGTCCACCCGCGCCGATGCCGACCTGGTCACGCACCACGCTGCCGACCTCCACGTAGACGGTCTCGAGAAAGGTCCACGTCGTGGCGTCCTCGGACGTGGCCGGCGCGCCCTCGACGGGCGGGCCCGCGGGCAGGTAGAAGTTGGCGGCGGTGAACGGCGGAACCCTGAGCAGCGCCTCGATCGCGAACGACGGGTTGTCGAAGGCGGTGCTTGTTGCCGCCGCGATCTGCTGCTGCTGGTAGGCGTTGAGCTGGGCTGCGATGCCCTGGGCCTCGGCCGCCGCATCCGCGTTCTGCTGGGCGGCGGTCTTGACGGGCTCAGCGGGCACGGCAACGTGCGTCGGGCCGGTGGGAGAGCCGATGGGCAGGGGCGAATCGATCGTGGCGGTGGCGATGAGGCCGGTCTCCGGGTTGCCCGACACCGATGGCGCCAGGGTCACGTACTCGTGGCTCGGGCTCCCGGTGGTGGGGTCGACGGTGCCGTTGGGCAGCTTCGTCGTGGCGATGCACTTGGAGCCGAGCGGCGGACCGCTCGACGTTCCGAGGATGCCGTTGCCGTCGTTCTGCGGCGTCGGCGCGGAAGGCGGCGGCAATCCGCAGGACAGAGTGGCCCCGATTCCAGCGGTACCCCCGCCACCGGAGCCTGCGCATCCGTTGGGCCCCCGCCCATAGCCAGCCCCGACGGACCGGACGCTTAGTAGAAGTGGCTCTATCGCGGAAGCCACTAATAGCGCGACCAACATCAGTCGACGCCGAGTGGAACTCGGCCCGGTAGTCACGTCGACGTGCACCAGGCGGTCGGCGGCACGCCGCTTTGGCAATTACTCGCACCGTCGGTGAACCAGATCTCACCAAGCAACGGGTCGTCGACTATGTGGCCCGCGTAGAAAGTGACTCCTGCGCTGCCGTACGAAGCGATTGTCCGGACCTGCCCGTCAGGGGTCCTCGCTGTCACGTTGCACAACCCAGGGAATTTCGCGACGAGGACCGTGTCGCCCTGGACTGACTGCCCGAACGAGGAGAAGTACCTCACGCCATCTGAACCGGCCTCGAAGGCCGATTCCTTCTCTGGAAAGATGGCGCAGTCGGGTTGCAGCACGGTGCCCCCGGCGTCGAGCGCCTGAAGTTCTGAAGGCGGAAGAAGACTTGGTCTACCAATCTTCGCGAGAAGGGTCGGCTGGTCGTTGGCCTCAGACCACCGGTACCACACAGATCCCCGATTGGATGCGACCGCCCAGGACGCCACCACCGCATCGGTCGCAGCTCCCGCAGTTCCATTTGTCACCACAGGAGGCGCCGGCGTCGAATCCGTCAGGTTCACCGGCGGCACCTTGGTCAGCCCGTACGGCGCCCATAGCGCGGCGCACGCCGCCGGCACCTGCCCGATGTCGGTCGTCGTGGTCACCGAGGCGCACGGGTCCGAAGCCGCGCTCGGATGCGCGGCAACCGGGGTGCGAGGGACAGCCGTGGCCGTGTGGACGGGCGTGGATGAGCCGCACGACGTCAGGGCGATGACCGACATGGCCACTGCAACGCCGGCGCGAACTCGTCGACTGCGTACGAACACTTGCCCCCTCCTCGTCCGCCCGGACGCGCCACGGTACACGGAACAGGGTCGAACGCGTCGGACGGTGCATTGCCGCGGACGTCGCCGGCCGGCCGTCCAGTCTGGCGACTCAGCCAGTTCGGGCAATCGCGGGGAGGTCACAACCACCGCGGCGTGGCCAGACGGCCGTCACAGGCCGTTGCCGGCGCCCAAGCGCGCAGTGGATCAAACGCGTCAATACCTGTCGCGTGACCGTGACCGACGGCAGAGAGAAGCGGATAGGGTCCGGATACGATCCGGCCATGAGTGGGGGAGAGGCGCGACAGCCGCGCACCCTGGTCATCGTCAACCCGGCGAGCGCGGGTGGCCGCACCTCCCGGCGCTGGCCCACCCTGCGCGACGCCCTGCTCCGGGCGGCCGTGGAACACCAGACCTTCCTCACGACCGCACCGGACGACGCAATTGCGGCCACGCGCCAGGCCCTCGCCGACGGCTTCCAGCGTGTCGTCTGCTGTGGCGGTGACGGCACCCTCAACGAGGTCGTCAACGGCTTCTTCATGCCCGACGGGGCACCGCTGAACACCGATGCCATCCTCGGGGTGCTGCCCAGCGGCAGCGGCAGCGACTTCCGGCGTTCGGCACGTCTGCCCACCGACCCCACGGCGCTGGCGACCATCCTGGCGAGGAATCGCACCCGCCGCATCGACGCCGGCCGGATCGTCTACGACAGCCCGGCCACACCGCCGCGGCAGTTCGTCAACATCGCCGACTGCGGGGTCGGCGGCGAGGTCGTCGCGCGCGTCAACCGTGGCGCCGGCAAGCGCGGACGATTGCGCGGCACGGTCGTGTTCCTTGCCGTGTCGATGCGCGTGCTGACCACCTTCGGGAGCCGCCCTGTGCGCCTGACGATGGACGGTGGGTCGATGGACCTGCGCATCCAGAACGTGGTCATCGCCAACGGTCGCTACTTCGGCGGGGGTATGCGCATCGCACCCGGAGCGGAGCTGGACGACGGCATGTTCGACGTCGTCGTGCTCCCCGCCCTGGGACGGTTCCGCACCCTGCTCGCCGTGCCGTCGGTGTACCGCGGCAGACACCTCCGTCAGCCCGGTGTCCGGGTGATCAGGACGAGCACCGTGCGTGTCGAGCCCCTCGACACCCGGCCACTGCTTTTCGACATCGAGGGCGAGCAGATCGGCGTCGCTCCAGCCACGCTCATCTGCCTGCCCGGCGCCCTCCGCATCTGCGTGGAGTGAATTGCTGGTAAACTCGCGTCGACCTTCGGAGAGCCCCGCTCGGTTCTGGCGCATCGTGAATGCGCCACGCGGCTCCGCTCTTCGATCGGCGACGGCCCCCAGGCCACCACGGAGAGTTACGTGACCACAGTTCGACCAAAGTCGGAGATCATCGCCGAGCATCGTCGCCACGACACCGACACGGGGTCGGCGGAGGTGCAGATCGCGGTCCTCAGCGACCGCGTCGCCTCGCTCACCGAGCATCTCCGTGACCATCCCAAGGACCACGCCTCGCGCCGCGGTCTGCTCAAGCTTGTCGGCAAGCGCCGCCGCCTGCTCGACTACCTCACCCGCACCGACGTCGAGCGCTACCGCGCCATCATCGCCCAGCTCGGGCTTCGCCGGTAAACGATGCACTCACGTTCGACCGTCCACTCCACGGAGGGCTGCGCACAGCCCGCCTGAGGGTGGGCCCGACATCTCAAGCACAACATCAACCCGTTCCGATCCGGGAGCGACAACCTCCGCAGCCACGCGTAGCGGTGAGAGGTGGGCGCCTGGACCTCGGCATCACGCGGTATCGCAGCCCAACGGCGCGAGCCGCCGCCGACCTCCGGTCACCAATCTCACCACCATCAGCGCGAGGCTGCAAGGGCCGGCTCGCCGCCCGGGTCACCAATTCAACAGGAGACCCATGGCCTACCAGAAATTCCAATCCGACTACGCCGGTCAGCCGCTGATCGTCGAGACGGGACACATCGCCGAGCAGGCGAACGGCGCCCTTTTCATCCGCTGTCGCGACGTGGTGGTTCTCGTCACCGCCACCGCAAACCGCACCCCACGAGAGGGAATCGACTTCTTCCCACTCACGTGTGACTATGAGGAGAAGCTCTACTCCGTGGGACGCATCCCCGGGAGCTTCCCCCGCCGCGAGGGCCGTCCCAGTGAGGCAGGCGTGCTCGCCAGCCGCATGATCGACCGCCCGCTTCGGCCGCTCTTCCCCAAGGACTTCCGCAACGACGTCCAGATCATCGCCACCGTTGTGAGCGCGGACCAGGAGCAGGACCCGACCACGCTGGCTGTGACCGGCGCCTCGCTGGCGCTGGCCATCAGCGACATCCCCCATGCGGGTCCGGTCGGCTGTGTGCGTGTCGGCATGCTCGACGGTCAGCTCATGCTCAACCCCACGCTCCAGCAGATCGCCGAGTCCGAGCTCGACCTCGTCGTGGCCGGCACCGCCGACGCGATCAGCATGGTTGAGGCCGGTGCGCGGCAGGTGAACGAGAGCGTGATGCTCCAGGCGATGCGCATGGCGCACGACGAGATCAAGCGGCTGGTGCAGTTCCAGCTCGACATCCGCGACGCCCTCGGCGCCAAGCCCACCATGAGCTACCCGCCGGTGACGACTGACGCCGCGGTCTCTGCCGCCGTGCACGACCAGGTCGCCGATCGCATCGGACAGGCGGCGCGCAACGTCGACAAGGCGACTCGCGAACGCCAGCTCGACGACCTCAAGAACGAAGTCGTCAGCTCGCTCGCCGACAGCTTCCCCGAGAAGCGCGCCGACATCACCAAGGCCTTCGAGTCCGAGACGAAGAAGGCGGTGCGCAGCGCCATCCTCCATGAGGGTGTACGCCCCGACGGACGTCGCACCGACGAGATCAGACCGATCTGGGCGCAGGTCGGTGTCCTGCCCCGCACCCACGGCAGCGCCATCTTCACGCGCGGCCAGACGCAGGCACTGTCGATCGTCACCCTCGGGTCCGGCCAGGACCAGCAGAAGATCGACGGCCTTGGACTCGAGGAGTTCAAGCGCTTCATGCATCACTACAACTTCCCGCCGTACTCCGTCGGCGAGGCTCGTTTCCAGCGCGCACCCGGACGTCGCGAGATCGGCCACGGAGCCCTGGCAGAACGCGCGCTTCACAACGTCATGCCCGACGACGCCGACTTCCCCTACGTGGTCCGCATCGTCACCGAGATCCTCTCCAGCAACGGCTCGACGTCCATGGCATCCGTGTGTGGCTCGTGCCTCGCGCTGATGGACGCCGGTGTTCCACTGGTCGCACCCGTGGCAGGCATCGCCATGGGCCTCATCACCGACGAGGGTGACGACCGCGCCGCCATTCTCAGCGACATCCAGGGGATGGAGGATACGTTGGGGGACATGGACTTCAAGGTGGCCGGCACCCAGCAGGGCATCACCGCCCTCCAGATGGACATGAAGATCAAGGGCCTGCGCTGGGAGTTGGTCGAACAGGCGCTCGAGCAGGCCCGCGTGGGTCGCATCCACATCCTCGGCAAGATGGCCGAGGCGCTCGCCCAGCCGCGCACCGAGATGAGCCCCTGGGCGCCGCGCATCGAGACCATCCAGATCAACCCCGACAAGATCCGCGACGTCATCGGCCCGGGTGGCAAGATGATCCGCAAGATCGTCGAGGAGACCGGCTGCCAGATCGACATCGAGGACGACGGCCGCGTCAGCATCGCCTCCGCCAACGCGGCGGCGCGCGAGCAGGCGCTGGCCATGATCCGCGACCTCACAGATGACGTCGAGATCGGCAAGATCTACAAGGGTCGGGTCGCCCGTCTCATGGGCTTCGGGGCCTTCGTGGAGATCGCTCCCAAGAAGGAGGGCCTGGTTCGCATCGGCCAGCTCGCCGAGCACCGCGTCGAAAAGGTCGAGGACGTCGTCAACATCGGCGACGAGATCATGGTCAAGGTCATCGAGGTCGACGACCGCGGCCGCATCAACCTCTCCCGCAAGGAAGCCATCCGCGACCTCGCCAAGCAGCAGTCCGAGGCAGCGGGCGCCGGCAACGGCGGACCGGCGTAGCCTCACCGTGCAGGATCCGCCCGTCGTCGCCGTGGTGGGGGCGACGGGCGCCGCCGGTGGCACGCTCCTGCGTGTCCTCGAGGACCGGATCTTCCCGATCGGCGACTTCCGAGCCTTCGCCAGCGCGCGCGGCGCCGGCACCCTCGTGCGCTTTCGCGACCACGACGTGGTTGTCGCAGAGGTGGATGAGGCAGGGCTGGACGGCGCCGACATCGTCTTCTTCGCAGCCGGCGCTGCCACCTCGCGGCGCTTCGCCCCGGTCGTGGCCCGCCGCGGGGGCGTGGCCGTCGACAAGTCCAGTGCCTACCGAATGGACCCCGAGGTGCCCCTCGTCGTCCCCGAGGTCAATGCCGCAGCCCTCACCGGCCACCAGGGGATCGTCGCCAATCCCAACTGCGTGACCATCCCGCTGACCGTCGTGCTCGCCCCGCTGCACGCGCGGTACGGGCTGCGCCATGTCACCGTGGCCACCTACCAGGCCGCCAGTGGCGGCGGGCGTGCACTGGCGGCGGAACTCGCCTCCCAGGAGCGTGACGACGCCTACGGACGTCCCCCTCGCCGCGAGGTCTACCCGCATGTCCTCCACGGCAACGTGGTCCCGGGCGGGTGGCCGATGGTGGGCGACGACACCGAGGAGGAGAGCAAGGTCATCGCGGAGGTGCGCCGCGTCCTCGACCTCGCCGCCCTGCCCATCGCGGTCACGACCGTGAGGGTCCCCGTGGCCGTCGGCCATTCCGCGGCCGTGTGGATCGAGTTCGACCAGCCGATCGCCGCCGACGATGCGCGTCAGCTGCTCGATGACTCGCCTGGCGTACTTGTCGTCGACGACCCGGCCACCCAGCAGTACCCGACGCCCCGTGCCGTGGCGGGATCCGACGAGGTGCACGTCGGCCGCATCCGTGCCGACGTGTCGCGGGAGAACGCGCTGGCGCTGTTCCTGTCAGCGGACAACCTGCGCAAGGGAGCGGCCACCAATGCGGTGCAGGTGGCGGAGCTGCTGCTCGAGCGGCCCCTCTGACGCGGCGCTAGCGGCCAACATCCGGGCCGCCATCGGGACGGCGAACCGTCCACAACGCGGACGCGAACATTGCGACAGCAATCACGATCAGCAGCGCCGGCGCCAGCCAGTTGGCCTGGGTCAGCAGGTCGACACGACCGGCCAGGAGCACCCAACCGGCAGCGGCGATCACCAGGCCCGACAGGAAGGACACGGGGTCGAAGGCATGCCGGCGCATCACTGACCCTGCGCCGGCACACCGTTCGAATCGACGACCTGGATCTCGCCGAAGCCCACGCTGAGCGCAAGGTGGAGAGTCCCCCCGCCAGGGCTCGGCGACTGACTCGCCGGCGAATCGATGTTGAAGCCATCGTCGGGGGAGCCGAGGATGTCGATGCGGCCCGCACCGGCGTGGGCTGCGACGTAGAAGTTCGCCTGGGGAGCCAGCACGACGGTCAGCTTGCCCAGGGCGACGGTGACGTTGACGGTGGGACTGGCACCCAGGGGAATCTGCGACAGGTCAACGGTCAGCTGTCCCGCGGCGAGATGGTACTGACTGTGGAGCTCGGCAAGGCTCTGCGGTGCCTCGATGACGTTGCCGACGCCACCACTGAGCGGCTGGTCGACCAGCGCCGTCGTCGCGGTGAAGGGGACGAGAAGGGCGCCGAGGACGATGAGCCCGCGCGAACGGCCGAACCACGCTCCGGCGATGAGGCCGGAGCCGACCACGATGAGCGCGATCGCGGCGCAGGCGGCCACGCTCACCGTCACCACGCCCGCGCTGTCGAGAAGCGCGGCGATCCCGACAGCCAGGAGCGCGGCAGCGACGGTCACGACGCCGAGGATCGATCGTGGCCGCGCCGGCCGGCCCCACGTGGAGGGCGGCGTCGGAGCTTCCCGCGCGGGTGACGTGAACGTCCCGGCCGCGTACGGTGCATGTGCGGCCGGCATCGACGCCGCAGTCGTGGCATTGGGATTCCACTCGCGGCGCTCCTGGAGGAGCAGGAACGTGCCCACCCCCAGCAGAACCACCCCCCAGAGAATGCCGTCGTGGGCTGCGTGGACGCTGCCGGCGAACACGATCACCGCCACCGCAAGGACGAGAAAGGCGACGAGAAGCCTCGTGTTGTGCCGCTCCGTGAAGACGAGCGAATTCCACCCGAAACGTTGAGGGCTGCCCTCCTCGGGCAGCAGGATCCACCCCGCGATGTAAAGGAGGATTCCGAGACCTCCCACGAACGTCAGGGCGATAAAACCGGCGCGCAGGAGCCACGCCGACACGTGGAGGTGGGCGGCGAGTCCTCCACACACACCGGCCACGCGCCGGTCGGTCAGGCTTCGCGCCAATGGAAGCGCCGCCGGTGGGGGCGGAGGCGGCGGCGCGGCTGCCGACGGGGCGGCTGTGTTCGCGGCAGGGGGTTCGCCGGGGATGCTGTCGGTCACTGTCGCTCCTCGTCTGACGGGCCGGGCTGGTCGCACCTCGGCCCTGGTGTACAGCCGGACAGTGGACCCCGCGCAGCCGCCGCGCCATCGGGGACGGCCCTTGTTCAACCCTGAGACGGCACGGCAGATGCAGGGGTCGGTGCCGGATGCGCGGGACGTCGGATCGTGCGACTCTTCCCGGATGACACGGGAGGACCGAGGCCTCTTCGCGCGCAGCCAGAGCGACCGAGTGATCCTCGGCGTCGCCGGCGGCATCGGGGAGAAGCTCGGGGTCGACCCCGTGCTTGTGCGATTCGCCCTCGGTGCGGTCACGATCGCGAGCGGGCTCGGGATCGTGCTCTACCTGGCGGCATGGTCGTTCAGCTACGAGCCCGCCGGAACTGTGGCCGCGCCGCCGGCGCGCATGTCGGGGTGGCGACCTGTGGTGGCGATTGGATGCATCGTGCTCGGGAGCCTGCTCGTTCTCCGCGACATCGGGCTGTGGTCGGGCGACACCTTCGTGTGGCCAATCCTGATCGCCGGCGCCGGCTCGACGATCATCTGGTTTCGCAGCGATGCCGCGGGGCGGGCGCGCTGGACCGCGGCGGGCGGCCGCATGGTCGCGGACCCCGCCGGCATGCTGACCAGCACGTCGTCTCGACTGCGCTTGGTCGCGGGTGGCCTGTTCGTGCTCTTCGGCATGACCGTCTTCCTGTTCTCACACCAGGCCGCCGGCGCGGCGCAGACCGCCGTGGTCGCCGTCGCCGCCACGGCAGGCGGTCTCGCCCTGATCCTGACGCCGTGGATCTTCGGGCTGGTTCGCGACGCCACAGCCGAGCGCCGCGAGAGGATTCGCTCCGAGGAGCGTGCCGAGATTGCCGCGCATCTCCACGACTCGGTTCTTCACACCCTCGCGTTGATCCAGCGCGGTGATGTCCCGGCCGAGGTCGCCAGCGTCGCGCGCCGCCAGGAGCGCGAGCTGCGCGCCTGGCTCAACGGCCGCCCCATCCTCGAGGAGTCCGACCTGCGCAGCGCCATCGACGCCATGGCCACCCGCGTTGAGGAGATGCACCATGTCCCGGTGGACACCGTGGTGGTCGGGGACATCCCGCTCGACGATGCCGGAAGTGCGATCGCGCTGGCCTGCCAGGAGGCGGCGATCAACGCCGCGCGGCATTCAGGGGCGGGACGCGTTTCCGTCTACGTCGAAGCCGAGCCCCACGGAATCGCCGCGTACGTCCGTGACCAGGGCCTGGGCTTCGACCGCAACCTGGTCCCGTCCGACCGCCGCGGCATCTCCGAGTCGATCATCGGGCGGATGCGCCGCCTGGGTGGCACGGCCTCGATCACGTCGAATCCGGGCGAGGGCACCGAGGTGCAGATGCACGTGCCCAGAGGGGCACCATGAGCAGCCCCGGCGGCCGGGTTCGCGTGCTCCTCGTCGACGACCACCACCTCTTCCGCAGCGGGCTGCGTGCGGAGCTTGGCGACCAGTTCGAGATCGTCGGCGAGGCGGATGATGTCGACACCGCCGTTGCGGAGATTGGGCGCACACGGCCCGACGTCGTGGTTCTCGACGTCCACCTCCCCGGCGGCGGCGGTCAGCTGGTGATCGAGACCAGCCTGCGCCGCCACCCCGACATCCGTTTCCTGGCACTTTCCGTGTCCGACGCGCCCGCCGATGTCATCCAGGTGATCCGCGCCGGCGCGCGCGGATACGTCACCAAGACGGTGTCACCCGATGACCTCGCCACCGCGATACGCACCGTGCATGGGGGCGACGCGGTGTTCTCACCGCGCCTTGCGGGGTTCGTGCTCGACGCTTTCGGTGGCACCATGGTGGACGTCAAAGACCCCGAACTCGACCAGCTGACCACCCGCGAGCGCGAGGTGCTCCGCCACATCGCGCGTGGGTTCACCTACAAGGAGGTGGCGCTGAGACTCCACCTGTCCGTCAAGACGGTGGAGACGCACGTCTCGTCGGTGTTGCGCAAGCTGCAGCTGTCCAACCGCCACGAGCTGCAGCGCTGGGCTGCCGACCGCCGCATGGTGTGAGGTCGGACCGCGAGACCACTGCCTACAATCGGTTGCGAATGCAGGTGGCGCCGACCACGGAACAGCTGCTCGAGATCCACGGCAGGATCCGGGCGTGCGTGGCCTGCCGCCTCCATGTGACACGCACCCAGGCGGTGCCCGGCTACGGCCCGGTGAGCGCGCGGATCATGGCCGTCGGCGAGGCGCCCGGCGAGAAGGAGGACCAGCAGGGCAGGCCCTTCGTCGGGGCCGCCGGCAAGCTGCTCACCGAACTGGTCGAGTCGATCGGACTGACGCGCCGTGACCTCTACATCACCAACACCGTCCGATGCCGTCCGCCGGGCAACCGCGACCCCGAGCCCGACGAGGTCACGGCCTGCAGCCACTTCCTCGACGAGCAGATCGCCCTGCTCCGTCCCGACGTCATCCTCATCCTGGGACGGCACGCGCTCCTGCGCCTCCTCCCCGATTCGGCGGGGATCTCGCGTCTTCACGGCGAGCGCGTGGTTCGCCACGAGCGCACCTACGTGCCGCTCTACCACCCCGCCGCCGCGCTCTACAACGGCTCGCTTCGCGAGACCCTGTTCGCCGACATGGCCCGCGTGCGCGCCTACCTCGACGAGGCGGAGTCGCTGCGCGCGCCGCGACCGCAGCCGTCGGAGCCTGTCAACGCCGACCAGTTGAGCCTCTTCGCGCTGTGATCTCGCTGGTGCCTCTCGGCGGTCTCGGCGAGATCGGCCGCAACCTCATGGCGATCGAGAGCGGCGACGACATCGTGGTGGTGGACTGCGGCCTGATGTTCCCCGAGCAGGAGATGCTCGGCATCGACCTCGTCATCCCCGACATCACCTGGTTGATGGACCGCGTCGACCGGGTGCGCGGCATCGTCCTGACCCACGCACATGAGGACCACATCGGCGCTCTGCCCTACGTCCTTCCCCGCCTTCCTGTGCCGGTGTACGGCACCTCCCTGACCCTCGGCTTCCTGCGCAACAAGCTGAAGGAGCACAAGCTCCTCGACTCGACGGAGCTGCACACCGTGCGCGCGGGCGACACCGTGCAATTGGGCGCCTTCGCGGTCGAGTGGATCCACATCACCCACTCCGTCCCCGACGCGTGCTCGCTGGCGATTCACACCCCCGACGGCGTGATCGTCCACACCGGCGACTTCAAGATCGACCAGACGCCGGTGCAGGGCTCACCACCCGACCTGGCGCGTCTCGCGCGCCTCGGCGACGACGGTGTCCTGCTTCTGCTCAGCGATTCCACCAACGCCGAGCAGGAGGGCACCACCCCCAGCGAGCGCCACGTGGGGGAGGGGCTGGGGCCGCTGTTCGAGGGCGCGCAGGGGCGCATCCTCATGGCCACGTTCGCCTCCAACATCTCGCGGCTGCAGCAGGCGATCGACGCCGCGGTGTTCTGCGGGCGCAAGTGCTTCATCGTGGGGCGGTCGATGCTCAACAACGTACGCGTCGGCCAGGAGCTCGGCTTCCTGCGCATGCCCGACATCTTCGTGTCGCCCCGGCAACATGCGTCGGTGCCGGATCACGAGCTGGCCATCCTCTGCACCGGCGCGCAGGGTGAGCCGATGTCGGCACTGTCGCGGATCGCCGCGGGCGAGCACCCGATGGTGCAGCTGCACGAGGGCGACACGGTGATCATCAGCGCCAACCCCATCCCCGGAAACGAGGAGGCGGTGCACCGCACCATCAACAACCTCTACCGGCGCGGGGCACGCGTCTTCAACTCGTCGAAGCACCACGTCCATGCCTCGGGGCACGCCAGCCGCGAGGAGCTGAAGCTGATGCTCACCCTGACCCGGCCGAAGTTCTTCGTGCCCGTCCACGGCGAGTACCGCCACCTGNNCGTCCGGCTACGTCTACGTCGACGGCCTGAGCATCGACGAGGCAGGCGACGTGGTGCTTCGCGACCGCCGCCTCCTCTCCCAGGACGGCGTGGTGATCGTGGCCCTGACCGTCGAGCGGAGCACGGGGACGGTCATCGCCGGCCCCGATCTCCTGTCCCGCGGCTTCATCGAGGACAGCGCCACCGACAACCTCTTCGAGGAGGCGCGGGCGCACACCCTTGGCCTGGTCAGCAAGCTGCGACCCGACGCGGAGTGGTCGGTGTGGCAGGCGGCCATCCACGAAGGCCTCTCGCGCTTCCTCTACTCGCGGACGAGGCGCCGCCCCATGATTCTGCCGGTCGTGACCGAGGTCTGAGGCGAACGCCGTCTCGGCACGGTCGCCGGGCGGCTGATACGATCGAGCCGCCCCCGCGAATGCGGCGAGCAGCCGCGACTTCCAGACGCCCACCCGCGAGGCTGCACACCAAGAGATGGCACGACGCGCCCCCACGAAGTCCCGCCCGGCTGCCCGCCGCCGTGCTCCGGCGCGGGCCACGTCCGCGCCGGCGCGGCGGTCCGTCCACCGCCAGCCGATGCTCTCCAACGACCAGCGTCGCGAGCTGAGCGGGGTCGCCCTGGTGGGGGCGGGCGCGGTGCTCGCCGTTCTTCTCCTCATCCCGGGCGGCGGCTCGATCGCCGGACCGGTCCATGACGGCCTCTTCAGGTTCCTCGGCGTGGGCGCGTGGCTGCTCGCCGCGGGCTTCGGCGTGACCGGTGCCCGACTGCTCCAGGGCCACGAGTGGCGCGGCGGCGTGCTCGCCGGCATCGGCTCGCTGGTGACCGTGCTCGCCACCCTCGGGTTCCTCGGGCTGGCGGCCACGGGAAGCGCCGGCTGGCTGGGCAACAAGCTGGGGCCGGGGGCCGCCGACCGCCTCGGAGGTCCTGCGTCCGCCGTGCTCATGCTCGTGGCCGCCGCGCTCGGCCTGGTGCTGGCCATCGACCTGAGGGTGGCCCCCGTGGCGGCGTGGGTGGCAGAGCACCTCGCCGGCCCCGACGACGTCTCGACGGCACGCCGCGAGAGGCGCACCAGATCCGACGACGCCGGCGACGTGAAGCTGATCGGCACGGCCGCCCCCGTGTTCGTGCGCCCACCTGCCCCGCCCGTCAACGTCCCCGAAGCGTTCACCTCCATCGCCGAGCCCGAATTCGCCAATGTCGAACCGCTCCGCGACGAGGGCTTCGTGCGCGAGTTCGAGGGTGCCCCCGAGCCCGCCCTGGGGCCGATCCCCGAGGTGGTGCTGGCGCACGCCGCCGATATCGACGAGGGCGAGAAGGTGTGGGTCCTGCCCACGCCCGACATCCTCGACAGCGTCGCCGGCAAGCGCGAGCGCCTCAACGCGGAGGTGGAGCGCAATCGGCACACCATCGTGTCGACGCTGCGCAGCTTCGGGATCGAGACGCGGATCATCGGCGAGTCGGTCGGGCCGACGGTGACGCAGTACGAGCTGCAACCTGCCGCGGGGGTCCCGGTGCGCCGGATCGTGGGCTACCAGACCGACCTCTCGCTCGCCCTTGCCGCTCCCATCCGCATCCAGCCCTTCATCCCCGGCAAGTCGGCGATCGGCATCGAGGTGCCCAACAAGGCGGCCCAGCTGGTGGCGCTCAAGGAGATCGTCCAGTCGGCGGCCTTCACGGACGGCCGCACCCGCTTGTCGGTGGCGCTCGGCGCGGACGTCAGCGGTCACCCCGTCGCTGGTGACCTGACCCGCATGCCCCACCTGCTCATCGCAGGCGCCACCGGCAGCGGCAAGTCGGTGTGCATCAACGCAGTTCTTGGCGGCTTCCTGCTCCAGGCGACCCCGGCGGAGCTGAAGCTGATCCTCATCGATCCCAAGCGCGTGGAGCTGAGCAACTTCGCCGACCTGCCCCATCTCCTCGTGCCCGTCGTAGTGGAACCGGAGGCGGCGGTGGCGTCGCTGCGCTGGGCGGTCAAGGAGATGGAGGAGCGCTACAAGCTCTTCGCCTCCCACGGGGCGCGCAACATCGCGGCGTTCAACGAGCGTGCCCCCGGGCTGGGGCTGGCGCCGCTCCCCTACACGGTCATCGTGATCGACGAGCTGGCCGACCTCATGATGGTCGCCGCCGGCGAGATAGAGGACCTGATCTGCCGCATCGCCCAGCTCGCCCGTGCCGTGGGCATCCACCTCGTCGTGGCCACCCAGCGTCCCTCGGCCGACATCATCACCGGGTTGATCAAGGCCAACATCCCCTCGCGGGTGGCCTTCGCCGTCTCGAGTGGCACCGACTCGCGGGTCATCCTCGACGAGATGGGCGCCGAGAAGCTCCTCGGGCGGGGCGACATGCTCTATCTCCCCATCGACCAGGGCAAGGCGCAGCGTCTCCAGGGCGCATTCGTCAGCGACCGCGAGCTCGACGCGCTCGTCGACCACTGGAAGGCGCAGGGCAAGCCGGACTACCAGGACGAGATCTTCCAGGTGCAGGCCTCGGTGTCCTGGGCGCGTGAGGCCACCAAGCGCGACGCGCTCTTCGCCAAGGCGGCGCATATCGTCGCTGCCGAGGGACGCGCGGCGGCCTCGCTGCTGCAACGCAAGATGAATGTCGGCTACACGCGCGCCGCCCGGCTCGTCGACCAGCTGGCCGAGCACCGCATCGTCGGTCCGTACGAGGGCAGCAAGTCGCGCGAGGTGCTCATGGACGTCATCCAGGTCGACGAATACCTGGCGGAACTCGGCGAGGAGTGATCGGCAGCGCACCGTCGCGGCGGGGTGCGCCGGGGTAGGCTGAGCGCGAACCTTCAACTGGGACCACGAGGATCACCCCCTGAACTTTCTCCAAGGCCTCCATGGAGCGGTCGCGGTCGTGCTGCTCTGCGGCCTGCTCTTTGCTGAGGAATCGGGTGTGCCGCTGCCGTTCGCACCGGGCGAGATCGTGCTCCTCGCCGCCGGGCTGCTGATCTCTGCCGGCGGCCTCAACCCCTGGGCCTTCGTCCCGCTCGCCATGCTTGCCTGCTTCGCGGGGTCGATCGTCGGCTACAGCTGGGCGCGACTTGTCGGGGAGCGCGGCCTGAACACCGTGGCCCAGCGGCTGCACCAGCAGCGCAACCTCCAGCGCGTGTCACGGCGAATGCGCTCGGCCGGCTGGCTGGGAGTCGCCGTCAGCAGGTTGATCCCCGGGCTGCGCATCTACACGACCCTGGTGGCCGGCGCTCTCCGGGTGCCGCGACGCACCTTCATCATCGCGATGGTCCCCTCCACGATCGTCTGGGTGGCGGCCTTCGTCGCTCTCGGGACCGTCGTCGGCATCCCCGTCGAGCACATCTTCAACCGCGTCGAGCAGCTCGCCGTCCAGGGAGCGATCCTCATCGTCATGGGGGTGGGTGGCTACCTGGCCATCCGCAGGACACCACCATCGACGGGAGCCGGGCTCGTGCGCCTGCCCCACGTACTGCGCGCGTTCATCGCTGCCGCCGTCGACATCGGTGTCGTGGCCAGCATCGTCACCGGTCTCCTGGCTTTGGGGCGGCGGCTCTTCGGCGTCGGCATCGGCGCCGGGTGGCTCGACGCCGTGATCGCCATGCTGATCGCCGGCATCCTCTACATCGTGGTGGCCCGCCGCGGCGCCGGCGCCACCGTGGGAGAGGCGCTCCTCCAGACGAGCTACGTGAGCGGCCGCCAGCTTCCTCGCCACCCGCAGGAGGCTTGGAAGGCGGCGCGCGCCCTCCTTGCCGGCTCACCCGACGAGCTGCGCCCGACCGCCGACCTGCTCCGCTCCCTTGCGGATCCCGGTCGCCTCCGACTGGTGCGCCACCTGCTCGACCAGCCCCGAACCGTCGAGGACCTTGCCGCGCTCACCGGGTCCGAGAGCCTCGACGTGCGCCACCAGCTCGATCGTCTGCTCAGCGCAGGGGTGCTCACCGTCCAGGAACCGGACGCCGCTGAGCCACGCTCCCAGATCCGGCCCGACCTCGTCCTGCCGCTGCTGGAGTTCCTCTCCGCGGCCGGTCGTCCCGTGGTGACGTCGCCGCTGGACAGAGCGGCGGCGGCGGTGATCCTGGCTGCGCCCGCGCCCGCTGAGGCTGCCGCGGGTGAACCGACGCGGCCATGATCGGTATCCTGCGTGCACATGGCCCAGGAGTTCTCGTTCGACGTCGTCAGTGATTTCGACCACCAGGAACTGGTCAACGCCATTGACCAGGCGCGCCGCGAGATCGGNNCTCACGACCGAGGGCGACATGCAGCTGCGCGCCATGACCGACGTCATCAAGAGCAAGTTCCACAAACGTCATCTCGACCTCAAGATCCTCGACCCGCAGAAGCCCGAGGCCGCCGCCAAGGGCCGCCTGCGCCAGGTCATCAAGCTGCGCCGCGGCATCAACGACGAATTGGCGCGCAAGCTCCACAAGCAGATCCGTGCCGACCATCCCAAGGTGCAGGTGCGCATCCAGGGTGACCAGCTGCGCGTCACAGCCAAGGACAAGGACGCACTGCAGGGAGTCATCGCCGCGCTGCGCGGTGAGGACGTCGACGTGCCCCTCCAATTCACCAACTACCGTTGACCGGCGACCACGGACGATCCTGAACCGATGGCCGGGGAGGAACCACCGCAACTCGCTGAGGTCTTCCCTGACAGCGCCGCCGCCGGCGCGGCGCTCGTCGGCAGGGGATGGACGGTGGCGGTGGCCGAGTCCTGCACCGGCGGTCTGCTCGGTGCCGCCCTCACCGCGGTGCCGGGGTCGTCGCGTTACGTCCGTGGCGGTGTGATCGCCTACGACAACGACGTCAAGCGAGCCCTTCTCGAGGTTGACGGCGACGTGCTGGAGCGCCACGGCGCGGTGAGCCAGGAGGTGGCCCTGGCCATGGCGAGAGGCGCCCGGCGCAGGCTCGAGACCGACGTCGGCGTCGGCATCACCGGTGTCGCCGGCCCCGGGTCGGAGGAGGACGGAAAGCCGGCGGGCCTGGTGTACGTCGCGGTGGCCACGCCCGCCGCCGACAGGGTGGTGCGCCTCGACGAGGATCGGGGTCGCGAGGCCAATCGCGCCGCTGCCGTGACCGCCGCGCTGCGCCTCGTGCTCGACCTCGTGTGAGCGCGCCAGGAGAGCGACAGGCAGCTGTCGCGGACCTGGGGCACGATGCCGTTGCCATCCCGGGCCGCACCCCCTACAGTGGGGGCGTACATCTGTTCGATGTCCCACCGCCATCAGGCCGTACCGCCGGCCGCAACACCGATCCCACCCATTCCACGCTCACGGAGTTTCTGCTTTGACAACAACACCAGAAAGTCGTAATATCGGCCCCAGCATCGAGGTCAACGGGCGGCGAGCAGCCGCCGTCAGCGGGAGTGAGGCGGTGACCACAGAGCGGGATCGGGCACTCAGCACGGCGCTCGGACAGATCGAGCGCGCCCACGGCAAGGGGGCGATCATGCGCCTTGGTGAGGTGACCACCCACCGGGTCGAGGCCATTCCCACCGGCGCACTGACCCTGGACATCGCGCTCGGCGTCGGGGGTGTGCCTCGCGGCCGCGTGATCGAGATCTACGGACCGGAGTCCTCGGGCAAGACCACATTGACGCTCCACGTCATCGCCGAGGCCCAGAAGCTCGGTGGGGTGGCCGCGTTCATCGACGCGGAGCACGCGCTCGACCCGCAATACGCTGCCCGCATCGGCGTCAAGACCGATGAGCTGCTCATCTCGCAGCCGGACACCGGCGAGCAGGCGCTCGAGATCGTCGAGGTGCTGGTGCGCAGCGGCGCCGTCGACGTCGTTGTCATCGACTCCGTGGCGGCGCTGGTGCCCAAGGCCGAGATCGACGGCGAGATGGGCGACAGCCACGTCGGGCTCCAGGCGCGACTCATGTCACAGGCGATGCGCAAGCTGACGGCGGCGATCTCGCGTTCCAACACGTGTGTCATCTTCATCAACCAGCTCCGCGAGAAGATCGGCGTGATGTTCGGTAACCCCGAGACCACCACCGGTGGGCGAGCGCTGAAGTTCTACGCATCGGTGCGCATGGACATTCGCAAGATCGACTCCATCAAGCAGGGCCTCGACGTCGTCGGCAACCGGGTCAAGGTCAAGGTTGTCAAGAACAAGGTGGCTGCGCCATTTCGCGTTGCAGAGTTCGACATCATGTACAACGAGGGCATCTCGTACGCGGGCAGCGTGCTCGACATCGCCATCGACACGAAGGTTGTCGACAAGAGCGGTGCCTGGTTCTCATACGGCGAGATGCGTCTCGGCCAGGGACGCGAGAACGTGCGTGACTTCCTGCGTCAGAATCCCGACCTGCTCGACGAAATCGCGACCAAGGTCAAGCTGCAGTCACTGCCGGACGTCCCCCCCGTCCTTGAACCCGAGATCGACGGAGTGATGCCACCGGTGCCCGTGGGCTGACTCGATGAGCGACCCGGGCACCTCGGAGCCGCGCCCGGGCCCTGCACCGCCCGAGGATCCGGACTCCGTCGCGGAGGCCGAGCGCGTGGCGCTGCGCATCCTCGCCGGCGCGGGTCAGTCAGCTGCGGCGCTGCAACGACGGCTGCAGCGTCGGGGCTTCACCGAGGATGCCGCCGTCGCCGCCACCGCCGCCATGGTCGGGCACGGCTACGTCAACGACGACGCGCTGGCCCAGGCCATCGCCGCGCGCTCCCGGCGCACCGGTCACGGACGTATCCGGGTGGCCTCGCAGTTGCGCGCGCGGGGCGTCGCGCACGAGGCCATCGCCGGCACCCTCGGGTCGGTCGATGCCGAGGCGGAGCGCGCGACGGCACTGGAGGTTGGGCGTCGCGTATGGGAGCGGAGCGAGCGTGTCCCGTGGGCACGCCGCCGCGATCGGGTGGCGGGCACCCTGCAGCGCCGTGGGTTCGATGCTGAGACCGTGCACTGGGTCTGCCGCCAGCTGGAGCGTGACAGCTGACCCTCAGCGCAGACTCAGGTGATGGAATACACCCACCTGGGGCGCTCCGGCCTCTCTGTCAGCCGTCTCTGCCTCGGCACCATGAACTTCGGCCCCGAGGCCACCGAGGAGGTCTCGCGCACGATCATGGACCGGGCCCTCGAGCACGGGATCAACTTCTTCGACACCGCCAACGTGTACGGCTGGCGGAAGGGGGAGGGGTGGACCGAGCGGATCGTGGGCAACTGGTTCGCGCAGGGCGGCGAGAGACGCGAGAAGGTCGTGATCGCCACCAAGCTGTACGGCTCGATGAGCGACTGGCCGAACGACACCTTCCTGTCGGCGCGCAACATCATCAGCGCATGCGAGGCATCACTGCGCCGGCTCCAGACAGATCACATCGACCTCTACCAGATGCACCACGTCGACCGCGACACGCCCTGGGACGAGATCTGGCAGGCAATGGAGACGCTGGTGCGCCAGGGCAAGGTGATCTACGTGGGCTCGTCGAACCACGCCGGCTGGAACATCGCGCAGGCGCAGGAGACGGCCCGCAACAGGAACTTCCAGGGCCTGGTCAGTGAGCAGTCCCTGTACAACCTGCTGGAGCGCCGCGTCGAGATGGAGGTGCTGCCTGCAGCCCGTGAATACGGGCTCGGCGTGATCCCGTGGAGCCCCCTGATGCGCGGCGCCCTCGGCGGCATTCTTCGCAAGCAGAAGGAGGGCCGGTCCGCGTCCGAGACCACCCAGAACGTCCTCAACGACCACCGCGAGCAGATCGAGCGCTACGAGTCGCTGTGCGACGAGCTTGGTCACCATCCTGCCGACGTCGGCATTGCCTGGCTGCTCGCTCAGCCGGGCGTGACCGCGCCGATCATCGGCCCGCGTACCGTGGAGCAACTGGACAGCAGCGTCGGCGCCGTCGAGGTCAGCCTGGACGAGGCCACCCTGGGTCGACTCGACACGATCTTCCCGCCGGTCGGCCCCGCGCCGGAGGCATACGCGTGGTAAACCGCCCGACCAAGCGGGAAGCGCCCTGACCGGCTCCGTTCAGCCGACGGGGGCCGGGGCCGGCGGGGAGTCCACCCTGCTGAGCATGGCGCGCTCGTAGCGCAAGACCGGCGTCAGGGCCACATAGGCGAACACGGAGAGCCCCAGGCCGAACAGGACGAGGCCGTCGAGGTACCCGAAACGCACCGCCACGCCCCCAAGCAGTGAACCGATGGCGCCCCCGCCGGCGAGCGCGACCGTGTAGAAGGCCATCAGCGCCGCGCGGTCGGCGGCGAAGGTCTCCGAGCACTCGGCGAGGTAGGTCACCGCGGCCGGGCCGAAGCCGGCGAGCACCAGCACGCCGATGATGAGCACCGGGAGGAAGAGGGGAGCCCAGGCAGGCGGGGTGTGGTTGAGCGCCAGTAGCGCTGCCGCGATCAGCCAGGCGCCCGGCGCAGCGCGGCGCATGATCCGCACCGCTCCGATGCGCGGGATCCAGGGCGTCCAGAGCGCGATCCCCACCAGAAGCAGCGCGATCCAGGTGACCAGGATCGCCGAGACCACCCGCTCGTCGAAATGGTGGAGGAGCGTCTGGCCGGGCACCTGGGCGCGGCGGAGCAGCGCGGGCAGGTGCGCCGCGTAGGCGCCGAGGAGCGCGAAGCAGGCCACCCACGCGGGCAGGAAGCTGCGGATCGGGCCTGGCCCCGTGATGGCTTTCATCACTCGACTCAGCGGGCTCACCGGCAGCGGCGGCACATAGGGCACCAGCGCGGCGCAGACCACCGCGGCAGCCATGTACAGCGCGGCCAGCACAAGGAAGGCGCCGTGGTGCAGCCAGTGGTACGCAAACGGTCCCACGACGAACCCGCCGGCATAGCCGGCCAGGTTGGCGGCCTCGAAGGCCCCGCTGGCGTTCGCCCGGACCCGGCGGTTGTGGGTCGTGGCGGCAGCGATCGTCCCCAGCGCGGTGGGGATGAAGCACGCCGCACCCACTCCCTCCACCAGCCGGGCGACGACGATGTGACCGGGTGCGTTGGCTGTGGTCAGCATCAGTGCGCCGATGACGCTGAAGAGCGGGCCGCCGATGAGGAACAGGCGGCGCCCGAACCGATCGGCGAACCGGGCGAGGATGGGAGCGAAAACCATCTCGGGCACGGCCTGGCTGGCCCCGACGAAACCCAGGATGAGACCGCTGGGGCGGCCGCCGAACATGTCGACGAGGTCGAAGCCCACCGCCACGGCGGCGCCGGAGGTGCCGATGCGCAGAAGGGTCGTCCCGGCAAGAAGCGCCCCGACGGCGCTCGGCCGGCTGTGAACCAGGGGGCTCTCGAGGGAGCTGGCGGCGGCCTGTTCGTCGGGGGGCGCCGTCGGGACCTCGACCAAGTCGGGTCCACCGGCGTCGGCAGCGTTCAGGTGTGTGTGGGAGTCCACTCACCCTTAGGGTAATCGAGGGTGGACGCGAAGCTTTCGTCCGCGCCCTCCCGCCACTACAATATGACCACGTCTCGACCCCGGCCGCGCTTGGCCGCCGGCCGACGCAGCCGCACCCGGTTCGGGGAGGCGACGTCGCCGACGAGACGCCGCAACGCGGGGCGCCTGTCGCCCCAGGATCGCGACCCGAGGGAAAACCCCCATCACAATCGAGATCGTCGCCCTCATCGTGGGCTTGGGCATCGCCATTGCCTTTGCCATCGGCGCCATCCTCCGTGCGCGCACCGCCGTGGCCGCTGCCGGTGCGGGTCGCGGCGCCGCCGACACCGAACTTCGTGCGCGTCAGCAGTCGCTGGAGCAGGAGGCTCAGCAGGTGCTCGTGGGCGCTCGTGAGGAGGCCTTCCGCATCCGCGGCGAGGCCGAGACCGACGTCCGCGAACGCCGCGCCGAGGTGGCTCGCCTCGAGCAGCGCAACAGCCAGCGCGAAGAGGGCCTGGAACGGCGCATGCGCGAGCTGGAGCAGAGCGAGAAGCGCCTCACCCGACGCGAGGAGGAGCTGGAGGAACTGCGCCAGACGACCGAGAGCGAGCGTGACCTCGTCGGCCGCGAGATCGAGCGCGTCGCCGGCCTCTCCCAGCAGGAGGCGCGGGCTGAGCTGCTCGCCGAGGTGGAGGCCGAGCTCGACGGCGAGATCGCCGAGCGCATCAGGGCCGCCGACGAGCGTGTGCGTGAAGAGGCGTCGGAGCGGAGCCGGGAGATCCTCATCGCGGCCATGCAGCGCCACGCCTCCGACCAGACCGGCGAGTCGTCGGTGACGGTCATGCACCTTCCCAGCGACGACCTCAAGGGCAGGATCATCGGTCGAGAGGGCCGCAACATCCGCGCCCTCGAGGCGGCCACGGGTGTTGACGTCATCGTCGACGAGACCCCCGAGGCGGTCGTGCTCAGCGGCTTCGACCCGGTCCGGCGCGAGGTCGCCCGGGTCACGCTGGAGCGGCTCTTCGCAGACGGGCGCATCCACCCTGCTCGCATCGAGGAGATGGTCGGCAAGAGTCGGAGCGAGATCATGCAGCGCATCAAGGAGGAGGGCGAGACGGCCTGCCAGGAGCTGGGCATCCCCTCCGTCCACCCCGAGCTGGCCAAGCTGCTCGGCACGCTGCGCTTCCGCAATTCATACGGCCACAACGTGCTCAGCCACAGCAAGGACACCGCGGCCATCGCCGGGATGATCGCCGCCGAGATCGGCTACGACGAGCAGGAGGCCAAGGAGATCGGCCTCTTCCACGATATCGGGCACGCCGTCGAGGAGGGCGTCGAGGGCTCACATGCCATCATCGGAGGCGAGATCCTCGCTCGCCTCGGCCGCCCCGCCACGGTCGTCCAGGCGGTGCGCGCCCATCACTACGACGAGGAGCCGCGCTCGATCGGCGCCTTCATCGTGATGACCGCCGACGCCATCGCCGCCACCCGCCGCGGCGCCCGGCGCGAGGCGATGGCGGCGTCACTGAAGCGACTGGAGCGCATCGAGGCCATCGCCAGCGAGTTCGACGGTGTGGAGCGCAGCTTCGCGGTGCAGGCCGGCAAGGAGCTGCGGGTCATGGTCCGCCCCAGCGAGGTCAGCGACGATCGCGCCCAGGTGCTGGCGCGCCAGATCGCCAAGCGGCTCCATGCCGAGGGCAGCTACGTGGGCCGTCTCAAGGTGGTCGTGCTCCGCGAGACGCGCAGCGTGGAGTACGCGAAGTAACGATTGCATCGCGGCCAAACCCTCGATTCCTGATCCCGGTTCACAATCACCACCAATCTCATGATCACGTCGAAGCAACCGCCCACGCACGCGTCGTCACAAGGGGAAGCCAACCCCATGGAAATTCTCAAGGTCTCAGCCACAAGCAAGCCAGTCGCTGTTGCGGGAGCCATCGCCGGGGTGGTCCGCACCCAGCACCGGGTGGAGGTGCAGGCCATCGGTGCGGGTGCGATCAACCAGGCCGTCAAGGCGATCGCCATCTCCCGCGGCTACGTGGCCGCGGGAGGCCTCGACCTCGTGTGCATCCCGTCGTTCATCGACATCTCCATCGATGGTGAGGAGAGGACCGGGATGAGGCTGCTCGTGGAGCCCCGGTAGGCGCGAGTACGGTCGCCGCCAGTACTCGCTAGGCTAGGTGGCAGCGTGTACCTGCCTGTCCTGAGCCCGTCCGCGTCCCACTTCAAGGCACTTCCACTCGCCCGCCGCGGTGACGCCGATGAGCCTGTCCGGGGCCGCGAGCCCATCGTGCCTCGCCTGGGCCGGCCGCCTCGCGTGCACCTCTGGCACATCGGCTGCCAGATGAACGATGCGGACCACGAGCGCCTCGCCGAGTCGTTCGCCGAGATCGGGTTCATCCCCGACGTGGCCCTCGAGGACGCCGACATCGCGGTGCTGATCAGCTGTGCGGTGCGCTCCAACGCTGAGCAGAAGGTGTACGGAAAGTTCAAGGAGCTGATCCCGTGGAAGCGGGAGCGCCCCGGGAGGGCGATCGCGCTGACCGGCTGCATGGCTGTCGAGCACGGCTCTGCGTTGCTCGACCGTATGGCCGACCTCGACTACATGTTCGACGTGCGCGAGCCCGAGGGTTTCTTCGCGCGCCTGCAGTCGCTCTACGGTGGCGACGTCGACGGGCCCGTGACCATGCCGGCGTCGGACCGGCTGCTCGCCTACGTGCCGGTGATGGGTGGGTGCAACGAGATGTGCACGTACTGCATCGTGCCGTTCGTCCGCGGGCGCGAGAGCAGCCGCCCCACAGCGGAGATCGTCGCCGACGTCCGTCGCCTCGTCGACCGCGGCGTGCGCGAGGTCACCCTGCTCGGCCAGAACGTCAACAGCTACCGCGACCCGGGCGCAGGAACAGGGCTGCCCGAGCTTCTCGCCGCCGTCGACGCCATCCCCGGGCTGTGGCGCCTGCGCTTCCTCACCTCGCACCCGCGCAACGCGGTGCCGCAGCTGTTTGCCGCGATGCGCGACCTCTCATCGGTGTGCGAGCAGCTTCACCTTCCCGTCCAGGCCGGTGATGACGAGTTGCTGCGCCGCATGCGCCGCGTCTACACCGTCGCCGAGTACCGCGAGAAGATCGCCGAGGCCAAGGCGACAGTGCCCGGCCTGGCGCTGACGACCGACATCATCGTCGGATTCAGCGGCGAGACCGAGGCCGAGTTCGAAGGCACCGTGCGCCTGCTCAGCGACATCCGCTACGACGTGGTCCACATCCAGGCCTACTCGGTGCGCCCCGGCACCGCGGCGGCGCGGCGCGCCGACGACGTCCCGCTGGTCGAGAAGAAGCGCCGCCTGAACCACCTGCTCGACATCCAGAGGGGCATCGCGCTGGAGCTGAACCAGGCTCTGCTGGCGTCCACCGTCGACGTGCTCGTCGAGGGCGTCGGTGAGAACGGCCGCCCTTACGGGCGCACCCGGCAGGGCAAGGTGGCGTGGCTGCCGGCGGGAAGCGCCTCCGCCGGCGACCTTCGCGCCGGGCAGGTGGCCGCGGTGACCCACTGGCAGCTCGAAATCGACGCGGTGCGCGCGGCGGCGTGACCCGGCGGGGGCAGGGGCAGGCGCCTCACGAGAGCGGGGTCGTCCGCGACGCCGGAACAATGATCGACCTCGACGACGCCGGCAGCACACCCATCCTGCAGCAGTACCGGGCCGTCAAGGCGCGTTATCCCGACGCGCTCGTCCTGGCGCGCCTCGGCGACTTCTACGAGATGTTCGGCGCCGACGCCAAGGAGGCGGCCCCGGTGCTCGGGGTCACCCTGACCGGGCGTGGTTTCGGCGCTGCCGGGCGGCTGCCCATGTGCGGCGTTCCCCACCACGCCGCACCCGCGTACATCCGCCGCCTCCTCGACGCCGGCCGCCGCGTGGCCCTGTGGGACCAGGTCGGCGAGGTGGTGGCTGGGCGGCTCGTGCAGCGCGAGGTGACCCGCGTGCTCAGCCCGGGCACGGTCAGCGAGTCTGAGTACCTCGACGAGCACCGCGTGGCCCGCTGCATTGCCGTCCACAGCAGCGCGGGTCGCACCGGCATCGCCGCCTTCGACGCGGCCAGCGGCGAGCTCCTCCTCGCCGAGGTTGCGGGCGGTCTCGACTCCGCGGCGCTGCGCGAGGAGTACGAACGGCTCGACGTCGCCGAGCTGCTCCTGGCCGACGACGGCGGCGAGCTGCCCGCCGGGCTGCTCGGGGGTGCCGCGCGCACCAACCTCCCGCCTGCCTTCTTTGACGCCTCGCGCGGCCGCGAGCGGCTCCTCGCCGTCACTGGCGCTCACACGCTCGACGGCCTCGGGGTGGAGGGCCTCGACGACGCCGTCCGCGCCGCGGGTGCTGTCCTCGCCTACTGTGAGCGGGCCCGCCTGGTGCTGAGCCCCGGCTTCGTCCATGTCCGCCGGCGCAGCGAGAACGCCACCATGCGCCTCGACGCCCAGACGCGGCGCAACCTCGAGCTTGTCAGCGCGCTGGGCGGTGGGGACCTGTCCCTTGCATCCCTGCTCGACCGCACCCGCACCCCGATGGGAGCTCGGCTGCTGCGCGCCCGGCTCCTTGAGCCGCTCACCGAGCCGCTCCTCATCCTCGCCCGCCACGACGCCGTCGCCGTGCTCGTGGAGGCACCTCGGGTGCGCGACACCCTTGGCGAGGCGCTCAGTGCCGTGCGCGACCTCGAGCGCCTGGTGGCGCGCTGCGTCCAGGGGAGTGCCGGCGCGCGCGAGCTCGCCGCCGTCCGCCAGGCCTGCGCCGCGCTTCCCGCCGTTCAGGACATCCTCTCGGGCGTGCGCTCAGGTGAGTTGAGCGCGGCTTCGGCGCGTTGCGTCGCGCCGGAGGCACTGTCCTCCCGGCTCCGCCTGCTCCTCGTCAACGATCCCCCTGCCAGTGCGCGGGACGGTGGCTGCATCCGGCCCGGCGCCGACGCCGAGCTTGATGAGCTGGTGGCTTCGGGGACCGGCGCCCGGGCCTGGATCGCGGGGCTGGAGGCGGCGGAGCGGCAGCGCAGTGCGATCGGTTCGCTGAAGGTGGGTTACAACCGCGTCTTCGGCTACTACCTCGAAGTTCCCAACGCCCACCGCGACGCCGTCCCGGGCGACTACGTCCGCAAACAGACCCTGGTCGGCGCCGAGCGCTACATCACCGCCGAGCTCAAGGAGCGCGAGACGGTTGTCCTCGGCGCGCGGGAGAGGGCGCTGGAGCGCGAGCTGCAGCTTCTCGGCGAGCTCAGGGCGGAGGTTGCGGCTCACGCGGCGGTGCTGCTCGACGCGGCGGCGGCGGTGGCCATCCTCGACGTGCACCGCTCCCTGGCAGTCGTGGCCGCGGAGCAGGGCTGGGTGCGGCCGCTGGTCGACACATCCGGGGTCATCGACATCGACCAGGGACGTCACCCACTGGTGGAGCATTCCCTCGGGGCCGGTCGCTTCGTCGCCAACGACTGCCGCCTCGACGCCGTCGAGCGCATTGTCGTGCTCACCGGCCCCAACATGGCCGGCAAGTCGACGTTCCTGCGCCAGGTGGCGCTTCTCGCCCTGCTCGCGCAGGTGGGCAGCTTTGTCCCCGCCGAGCGCGCCCGCATCGGCGTCTGCGACCGCATCTTCACGCGCATCGGCGCCCACGACGACCTCAGCGGCGGCCTCTCGACGTTCATGGTGGAGATGACCGAGACCGCAGCGATCCTCCGCCAGGCAACCGCTCGCAGCCTGGTCATCCTCGACGAGATCGGTCGCGGCACCTCGACGTACGACGGCGTGTCGATCGCTCAGGCGGTGGTCGAGCACCTCCACGAGGCGCCACACCTCAACTGCCGCACCCTCTTCGCCACCCATTACCACGAGCTGACCGTCCTCGCCGAACGGCTGCCGCGTGTGCACAACGCCCGCGTCGACGTTCTCGAGGATGGCGACGGCGTCACCTTTCTTCATCGCATCGTCGCCGGCGCCGCTGACCGCTCGTACGGCATCCACGTGGCTCGTCTAGCCGGCGTTCCCACGTCGGTGCTGGTGCGCGCCCGCCAGCTGCTCGCCGACCTCGAGCGCGAGCGCCCTGTCGCGGGGTCCGGCGGCGACACCCCC
>PLWW01000112.1 GCA_003153125.1 Candidatus Dormiibacterota bacterium
GGAGAAGATCGCCGCCATTGTTGGGAGCAACGACGCAGCCCGACACCCGCTGACAGACGAGGCCGTGGCCAAGGTTGTGGCCGAGCTCGCCGCACCGACCGGGGTCACCGCCCACTCCAGCACCTTCACCCGCCGCGACGTGGTCCTCGCTCTCTGCGAACGACTCGGCGTGTCTGCGGACGCGGCCGCGGTCGAGAGCGCCGCCGACGCCTTCCTCGCCACCCCTGCGGTGGTGGCGCTCGGCACCATGCCGGCGCCGACGGGTGGCCGCGCCGTGATTCGCATCGCCTCCGGCCGAGTGGTCCCCGCCGTGCCCGACGAGTGCCGCTTCACCACCGAGGAGATGCTGGCCACCGAACACCGAGTGATCGCGGGCTGTCTGGAGCGGAATGCTCTCGCGCATGTCCCGGCACACGGGCAGCGGGAGGTCACCCACCAGCTGGAGGATGGGTCCCACGTAGTGGTGCGGCGGCCGGAGCGGGTGGCGGAGGCCGTGGTCGATGAGGCGCTGAGCGCACGGCCGTCGCTGTCCGACGAACAGAGCGAGATGGTTCGCAGGCTGACGACGAGTCCCGACGCCGTCGTGGCGGTGCGCGGTCACGCCGGGACGGGCAAGACGTCGGCCCTTGATGCCTGCCGGGAGATCTGGGAGCGGTCAGGGCGCACCGTCATCGGCTGCGCCCTCTCGGGGCGGGCGGCAGCAGAGCTGCAGGCGGGCGCCGGCATCGCGTCGACGACGATCGACCGTTTCCTTCTTGACTTCGTCGACCATCGCGAGGAGTTGCTCCCCTGGGGCGACGCCGTCCTCGTCGTCGACGAGGCGGGCATGGTTGGAACGCGACTGCTCGCCCGCGTGCTGGCGGCCGCCGACAGCGCGGACGCGACCGTCGTGCTCGTCGGTGACGACCGCCAACTGCCCGAGATCGACGCCGGGGGTGCCTATCACACCCTCTGCGAGCGCCTTGGGGCGGTGGAGCTCACCGTCAACCGGCGCCAGCGGGAGGAATGGGAGCGGCAGGCACTCGTCCTCCTTCGTGAGGGGCGTTCCCACGAGGCGATGGCGGCGTACGTCGAGCACAACCGCGTGGTCCTCGGGCCGTCCGGGGACTGCGTGCGCGCCCGCCTTGTCGCCGACTGGTGGGCCGTGGAGCAGGGGGGTGGCGGCGACAATGTCATGGTCGCGCTGCGCCGTGCGGATGTCCGCGAGCTCAACGACAGAGCTCGGGCCCTGCGCGTGGCGGCGGGCGAGGTGACCGGCCCCACACTGCGCCTCGCGACCGGCGACTTCGCTATGGGAGACCGCGTGGTGACCACACGCAATCGGCGCGGCCTCAGTGTGGTCAACGGTTCTCGGGGCACGGTGGAGGACATCGACGAGCACCAGCGCACGGTGACGGTGCACCTTGACGCCACGCGCTCCGACGAGGCGGGGCGAGTCACCACCCTTCCCGCTGAGTACCTGGACGGAGGCCACCTCTCCCATGCGTACGCAATCACCGGTCACAAGGCCCAGGGGATGACCGCTGAGCGCGCGTTCGTCCTCGGGGACGAGGCGATGTACCGGGAATGGGGCTACGTGGCACTCTCGCGGGGACGCGCAGAGAACAGCCTGTACGTCGTTGTCGCGGAGTTGGAACCGACCGACGACACGTGTCACCGGCGCGTCCCCGCGGACTCGTCGGACCAAGTCGGCCTGCGCATCGCCGAGAACGCTCTGATGGCGAGCAGGGAACACCGGCTCGCCCTCGATCACTTCGAGGCCGTCGCCGGCCCACTTCCCTCAGCCGGGCCGGCGCCAGCTTTGCAGGCACCGCCGAAGGAACTCGACGACGCTGCGCTGCGGGCCGCGGCCGCAGCAGCCACAGAAACCCTCACACACGCTGAGCGCCCGGATCTCGCCGAGCCGGGCCTCGTCGACCCGGGACGAACCGTTGCCGAGCTGAGCGAACGGCATCGGTACCTCACCGAGCGGCGCGCCGTTCTCGACGCAGAGATGGAGTCCACTCGCGCGCGGCTGGCGGCGACGGAAGGGCCCGTCGCCCGCCGCCGTTACCGGCAGGAGCGCGATTGGCTGCAGGGCGACCTGTCCGTGGGCGCGCGAAAGATCTCCGAAATCGATCGTCAGCTCCCCGCGCTCGAGACGCGGCTCGAGACGATCCGCAACGACCAGGTGGCGACGGACGGCTGGTACCAGCGGCGCGCGGACGCGGCCCGGCGATGCTATGCCCTGAACGATGAGGCGTCTGCCCGCATTGACAGGCGCGTTCAAGCTGCCGCATCTGCTCCCTTGATCGCCGGGCACTGCGCGCCGCCGCTCGAGCTCAGTGCGAGATGGGAGTGGTGGTCGTCAGCATCAGAGCTGGAGCGCGCGCGCCTTTGGGCGAGTGCTGGGCCAAAGCGGCGCGTTACAGCAGCGCAACCAGATCGGCGTACGGAGAAACGTGACGGGGTCGCGCCCGGGATGGAACGGCGGGCCGATGTCGCAGAGGTCCTCGGCCGTCTCGAGGTTGCCGAGACCGCCGCTCAACGCCGGCGGGAGCGGCCGCCTCGGCAGGCTTCCACCCTTGACCGCCGCTATGGCCACGACTACCTCAGCCTCCAGCAGCGCCAACAACAACTCGCTGAGCAGGAGCACATCACTCGCAGCCCCAGGCTGTCGCCTTGATCCAACTCGACCAGACAGGGCTCTCGCTGGCACCCGCGGCTCCCGGCGTGCGGCGGCGACTCAGGGCTTGGCGACCGGGGCGGCCGGGCAATCGGGCGGCTGTGATAACGGTCCGACGCCAGACACTGTGATGGTCTCGTCGGTGAGCACCGGTGGCGCGTACGCGCGATGCGCGGAGGTCACCAACTCGACGCGCAAGGTGTGCTTGCCAGTGCTGACGTTGATCGCGGCCGTGCCGGTTGGGACTTCCGCCACCTGACGGCCGTCGACGCTGACACTGAGCAGCCGACCCGTTCCGGGGACAGCGTCCGCGCCAGCACACGCGCGCACCACCACCGGGCTGGTCACCCGAGCTCCGTCAAGCGGAGCGGCGATGCTCAGCGACAGGCCGCTCGGTGCGGCCGGGGCGGCAGGAATCAGCACGTAGACGGCGATCGTTGTCACCAGCCCCACGCCCGCCGAGACCAGACAGGCACGGTACAGCATGGGTCGGCGCACGAACATGGCGGCGACCGCGCCGCCGAAGAGCAGCGTGCAGGTCGGCCATAGCTGCCACGGCGAACTGCCGCCGAGAATGTGCGCGATCACCGGACTAAGAATGGCACCGTCGACCGAGGCGGGGCGCGGCCGATGACCCGGCCTTCCGAGCAGCGTGACGAGCAACCGCGAAAACATCGTGACCCTGCTCGTCGGGATGGCCGTCTAGCGGGTCGCGAGCACTCGGTTCGCCAGACTTTGGCTCAACTGGTGCGCTGGCCGGAGACGGCCGACCGCGCGCCCATTCCTGATCCGGCGGCCGTCACCAGCCTCCTTCCCGCTCTGGGAGTCCGGGCGTGTCACTGGTCAGCTCGCGACGTGAACGAATATCTTCGACGTGAACACGCGGGGATTGAACGGGAAGTGGTCGGAGGCGACGAACTCCGCGTAGATCTCATACGTCAGGCCCGGTGCAACCGGCAGATCAAGGGTGGGCTTGTAGTTCATGTACGTGAGGGTGTTGTTGGTGAACAGGTGGATGTGGCCCAGGGTCGGCGAGATGTTGGTCGACGTCGAGGTGGTCAGCTGAGGCATACCCGAGTCTGTGATTCGCGGAGTAACCACCACCGGCTGGTAGCGTGGCGCTGGGATCGACTGTGGCCACCTCGACCTGAGCGTCGATCTGGGCGAGCTGCACCTCGGCCTCACTGTCTGCCCGAGCCTCGGTCGCCGTGCCACACACGGCCGAGAGCACGACCAGCGACAGAGACCGCGGCAACCAGCAGCGACTGAGCGTGGTCATCGTCCCTCGAGTGCGCCGAGGGTGGGGAGCTGCACGCCACATATGGGTGTAATCAACTCTGATCTCCCGATTGGGGCAGGTGCTGCAGACGCGCGAGGGTGACGAGAAAGGTGGCAAAGACGAATAGGTGCACTGCTGTGCACCACTCGCACAGGAGGTGCAGGCGCACGGTCTCGACGTAGACCAGATACAGCACTGCGAGCAGACCGGCGACGCCGAGCAGCGCGTGGCTGCCGCGAAGCCAGCGAGGCTCCCGGCGATCGGCCATGGCCGCGACGAGAGCGGCGACGGCGAGCGCCCCGCTACCGAGGAACCACCCCACCCCGAGAACCGTGATGGGCACCGCGGTGCCGGGAATCACCGAGTACGCGCTGCTGGTCACCGCTGCGCAGTCGACGACGCCCGTGGTCGAGCAGACTAGTGGGATGCCAGCATAGTGAACTGTCGTCAAGTACGCGGAGACGCCGATACCGAGTACTGCGAAGGCAATCAGCGCCGTCGGCGCGGGGAAGCGGCGCAGTGGTCCCAGCAGCGTGTTAACCACCCTCCGGCGGCGCTCGCGGTGGCGCCCGCGGTCAACCCATTCCTGGCCGGCAATCGCGCGGGCGGCCATACGCGCGGCGCGCTGTCGCACGAACCGTTCGCGCTCCTCGCGTGTCTGGCGCCGGGCGTGAGTGCTCGGCGCGCGTGTGCGCTGTGGCTGGCGCCGGGTCACGGACTCGACCCTCCGAGCTGGGCTTCGAGCGCGGGGATCGGGGCGGAGGTGCACAGTGCGGCCGGTTGGTTGCCGGTCATTCGGCAGATCCCGGCGGTCAGCCAGTTGGCGTTGCCGAGGATGCCCTGCGTCTGAGGGCTCGCCGCCGCGCCGAGCTGGGCGGCGATCCGCTCCCAGCTCATGCCCTGGAGAAGTCCGGGGCTGTAGCCGCTGCTGGCGGCGACCAGCTGATTGCCAAAGTCGAGAAAGGGAATGCCACCGGTCTGCGAGGTGTAGGGCGGGACGTCGTATGTCTCAAGGAGATGCTGCTGGGTGGCATCGGGCGTCTGCAGCGGCTGCCGGTCACGAGTCTCCGTCTCCACGGCCTGGAAGTCGAGGTAGGGGCTCGAGTACGAACTCCCGGCGAACGTGAAGGTGTTGGTGTCCGGGAAGACGTCGTTGCTCGACGAGGTCATCAGGTGCAGGTTGGAGAACGTCCCGAAGCGGCTCAAGGCGGCCACCAGGCTCCAGCGCTCCGCGGCGCAGAACGGGCAGTAGTCTGCGCCGAGGTAGAGGAGCAGCGGCTTGCCGTCAGACCCTCTCTCCATTGGGCCGGCGGGGAGGAGGTGGAGCGGATCCGTGACGTGACCATCACCGACGGCTGAAAGCACCTGCGGGCGGGGATTCGTCACCGCGGCGAGCACCGTCGCGGGGACGGCCTGATCGCTGGTCGGCAGCGGGTTCGGGCTGGAGGAGGAGGCCTGGCCGAGGGCGACGAAGCCGACGACCACGGCGATGACCGCCACAACGACTCCACCCAGGGCCCACGGTCCTCGCCACCACGCGCGCACCACCGACGTGTTGTGGCGCCGAGCAGCCGGTCGCCGCTTCGCCGACGCCCCCTGGCGGCGTGTGCTGGGTGGAGGACGCCTGTCGCGCGCCGTCACGCCCCTGCCTCATGCGCGGTGTCCGTCGCAGCCAGCGCTCGGCGATCCCGACGGAACGAAGTCCGCGGATCCAAGTCACACCGTGGCGGAATCCGCAATTGGAGGGCGCGGTCGCGGATGTTTCCGCTCGGAGCCGTGGCCGTCAGCCCGCGACGTGCACGTAGATGGTGGGCGTTGTGACGCGCGGATTGAACGGAAAGTGGTCGGTGGCGACGAACTCCGCGTAGATCGCGTACGTCAATCCCGGTGCCACCGGCAGATCGAGGGTGGGCTTGTAGTTCATGTACGTGAGGCTGTTGTTTGTATACAGATGGATGTGGCCGAGCGTCGGCGTGATGTTCGTTGATGTCGATGTGGTGAGCTGGGCACCGCTGATGCCGACGTCGATGTGCAGCACCGGTCCGGTCACCGTTGCATTGGCAGTGGGTGAGATGAACCAGATATGCGCCGGCGAAGACGGCCGGTTGGCGAGCGCTGGCGAGGGCGTGAGCGTCAACGGCGCTGTCGTGGTCGCCGCTGCCGAGCCGCACGCGGCGAGCAGGGTGACGCCAGCCACGAGAAGAGTGAAACGCTTGAGCATTGCCTGCGCTCCTAGTGTGAACTGAGGGACAGATCGATGGCCGCGGTGAATTGCTCACGACGAACCAGGCGAGATGACGACATACGTGGAGAGCACCTCGCCATCGGGCAGCGTGGCGATCAGGTCGTACCGTGTCTTCCCGGACGGGATGTTGGCATTGGCAACAAAGTGACCGATGGGGTCGAAGGGTTTGCTGACGAGAATGGTGGGAGCGCCTCCCGGGGGTGTCATCCCGATGGTCAGCTGGGACACGTGCAGTTCGCTCGACCCGCCCGCCGCGAAGAACGTCGCGTGGAAGATGTCGGCGCCGGGCTTGTCAGGGTCGATGTACACCTGTGCCGTGCGCGCGTGGCCGAGTTGGATCGTGTACAGCGTCGGCAAGCCACCCGAGAATGGCTGCACGGCAACGGCCGGTGCCGGGCCGTTCGTGGTCAGCTGCAGGTGCACCTCCGCCGACTGCTGGCCATGTTGGATGGTGGCCGCCACCTCCCAGATCCCGTCGATGGAGAGGTTGCCGCCGCTGGCCTGAAAGGTGCCGTCCCCCTGCCTTCTCAGGCTGAGCGTCGAGGTGCCGAGCTGGGGACGCAGGGGCTGGGTGAACTGCAGCACGACCGAGTCGGCCGCGATCGTCGCTCCGCTGTCGTAGTCGGTGACACGGAGGCTGAACCGGTTGAAGCCTCCGGTCCCTGGCGTCACCGTCAGTTGCACCTTGACAGTGGTGGCGAAATCGCTGCCGGTGACCACCAACGCCGCTGCCCGTTGGGCCTGCGCCGCCGCAGCCGCGTACTCAGCCGGGGGAGCGATGTTGACCAGCGCGGCGGCGACGGTCAGTGCGCCCAGCGCGACCACGACCTCGGTCGAGACCATCCGCTGCAGAGTGCGAAGAGTGCCCGGCAGCCGCGGAATGTTGCGGAAGCGGTTGAAGGCGCCGAGCGCTGCCAGGACACAGATCAGCCCGACCTTCAGCAAGACGAAGACGCCGAAGACTGTGTTCACCAGGCTGCCCCACGTCTGTACCTCGATGACGGCGCGAAAGACACCGGTTGCGGCGACCACGACCAATCCGATGCCGGCGACGGTCGACAGGCGTCTGACCAGGTGAGACTTGTCCTCGATGGTCGCGCCGACCATGCCGATCAGCAGTGCCACGAGGCCGCCAATCCACACTCCCACCGCCGTGATGTGCAGCCATTGTGCGAACTCGTTGAGGGCCACGGGGTTTTGGGCCCCGGCATGGCTGGAGACCGCATCCACCGCCATGGCGGTGAGGGCCGCGCCCCCGGCGACGACAGTGAGCAGCCGGAGGCGGCGTCCGCGGAGAACCAGGCCGCCGCAGGCGAGCAGGATCAGGGCGGGGATGCCTCGCTGCAGGAGCGAACGGCCTATCGACGACCCGAAGAGCATCGAGAACGTGGCGCCGGACGCAACCGCCTGGACGGCGACCACGCCCACCGTCCCCACGACGGCCACGGCGGCGCCGGCCGCTATGGCGCGTCGCAGGATCGGTGTCGGCGCCCCGAAGGCGAACAGTCCGAGCACGACCGCACCGAGCGTGACCACCAGCCCCGCGAAGAGGAGGAGGCGCGCCAGCACGGCCGGAACACTCGGCCCAGCCGCCGCGACCGGTGGAGGAGCGGCCACGCTGCCGGGGCTGACGTCGACACCGAACGCGTAGGACCCGGTGGCGAGATGACCGTCAACCGCCGAGACGGTGCGCCATGTGACCGTGTACACACCCTTGCCAATGGGCTTCAGCGGGACCTGGAGTTCCAGTGGTCTGTCAGGGACCGTCACGGTCGGGCCGGCGTCGACATTCCGACCCGATCCGTCAACGACCGTGATGCTCGAGAGCTGGGGGTCGGGGTCTTCACCGAAGGTGATGACGACGTCCTTGGGCGCCTGCTGGACCGCCGTTCCCTCCGCGGGCACGCCGCTCTGGGGGAGCGCGTGCGCCGATGCCGCCACCGGGAGTAGGAGGCCTCCCGCGACGGCGAGGACAACGGCAAGTCCAATGAGGCGACGGCGCATGTCCTGCCTAGGTGCTCTGCCGTCGCAACGCCACCACCAGGCTCGCCGTGCCGAGAAGAACCGCGGCGATCAGGGCCACGATTGCCAGCGTCGACGCGCCGCCCGCGGAGTTGCTCGCGCTGGTGGCGGCTGCCCTGGCGTCGGACGCCCGTGTGCTGACCTGGTCCACCTTGGTGCTGAGGTCACTGAGCGCCGGCACGGGGGTGGGGAACTCGGTGGAGTTCTGGTCGCCGACTGAGTCGAAGGTCGTCGGCCCCGAGGTCACCGTCTGGTCGATCGCGGTTCCGTGGATGGTGCCGAAGATGCGGAACTTATAGTCGCCGACCCTGGTCGGTGTGAGCACCACGTCGTACTCATCCAGTCGCCCCCTCCCGGTGTCGGCGTCGAATGCGGGCTGCGGGCAGAGCGGACTGCTGGTGACGGTGCCGAAGGTCGCCGTCACCTGGAGGTCGGGCTTCGTGCAATCCGCGTTGAGATCGCCGATCGGCGTGGCAACCGGGTTGGATGCCGTCGGAATGTCGATGAAAACCTGGATGGCGTTGGGCTGGTCGACGTACGTGACCGTCCCAGAGGACGGCTCGAACTGCCAGCCGATCGCGACGTGGTACTGGCCGACGGTCAGGACCGCGTGGGCCGATGCCATCATCACCGGGGTGAGGGCAAGAGCCGAGGCCGCAACGCCGGCCCCCGCAAGTCGTAGGGCAATCTTTCGAGTCATGTGCTGATTCACCTCTGTCTGATCTGTCCTGAATGGGAGACCGTTCAGCCGGTGCGCCGACGGAGGGCGCGCGTAGCTAACGGTTAGACGAAGCCGGTACCGGCCGCACCGATCAACGGATCGGCAGGCGCACCAGCAGCGGCGTCAGGGGATCAGCGCGGGAGGCGGCGGTCGGCACCAGATGGACGCGCCGAGAAACGCCGGAGCGCCGTGATGGCGAAGCGCGGCGGCCGGTGGGAGCGACGGCCGGACGCGCCGTGCGGCCAGGGCGATGAGAACGCCGTGGACGGTCCGCTCGATGCGCTCGACAACCGCCTCGCGCCGTCGCAGCAGCGACCACAGCGCGACGGCGACGGCTGCCAGCACGAAGCCGACACCGAGTTGGATGATCGGCGCCGCCCAGTGGACCCCGGTGATGGCGGACAGTCCCGGGGTCGGGACACCGGCGACCGCACTCTCGAGGTTCTCCTGGATGAGGTAGAGCCCGACCTGGAGCGCCGCCAGTGCGGCACCGAGGATGAGGACGATCCGACCCGACGACGGCGCTGCCGCGTACCCCCGCGCCGCGGGCCCCTGGTGAGCCTCCACCCGACCGCGCCACACGCGCGCAAGCAGCCCCGACGCATGTTCGACCCGTCGAGTCAGATGGCGATGGAGCCTGGCGAGTGCAGCCCCCGCCGCCACCATCAGCAGCACCAGCGCCAGACCGACCGGCACCATGTAGAGGTGCACTGACCCGGTCAGCTCTTGGTTGAGGCCGGACCACCCCCATACGCGGACGTATTCGAGGGTGTGGCTAAGCCAGACACCGACGAAGGCGAGTAGGGCGACGCCGGGAACGAGCCAGCGCCAGGTGCGGCCTCGTGGCATGTACGCAGTATGCACGGCGTCAGTGGCCGCGGCGTCTGCTACGTCGCCCAGCGCCGGCGCCTTGGTCGTCAACGCTCCGGCAGCTCAGGCGGTCACTTCGACCATTGGGTCGTGATGATCGCCGCGAGATCCGCTGGTGGATAGGGCGGGTGCAATGAGGCGACGACCTGGCCCTGCTTGTCGATGACGTGGTCGATCTCTTCGTGGACCACGTCGGTGCCTTGCATCGCCAGGGACCAGGTGGACCACACCGCCTGCAACTCCGCCTGATTGCCAAGCAGCCAGTGCCAACCGGGCCGCCACGTGACATGAGACACGAAGTTGCTGACATCCGTTGGGGTGCGGTCGGGTGCCACGCTGACCACCAGCAGCACCGGTTGGATGTTGGGAGCCAGGTCGGCCTCGGCCTCAGTCAGAACCTGCGCATTGATCGGACACAGCGTCTGGCATTGCGGATCCATGAAGGTGACCACGACGACCTGTCCTCGCAGCGACGACAGCGAGACCGTCTGACCTGCCTGGTCCTTCAGGGTGAGGTCAGGGGCTGGCCACGGCTGCGTGACCCGGGAGGGCAGGTACTGGGCCGACACCGCTGCCGGCGCGGCCGCCGCGCGGTGCATCAGGGTGCTGACGCCCACCGTGCCGCCGATCCCGACCGCCATGGCGACGAGGCCGGCCAGAAGAGTGCGCGGCGGAAGGAAGGAACCACTCCCACCGTTGTCGGTGCCACCGCCAAGTCCGAACACACGTCCTCCACAGTCTCCGGCAAGCTGCGCCACGATGCCACCAGGCCGTTGGGTACGTCAAGGGTTGATGGGGTCAGAGCTCTCCCGTCACGACTGAGGCCAGCTGTCACCCTTGCGCATGTCTGCGGGTGCGAGTGCGCACATGGCTGCCTGTCCGGAATGGTCCACAAACTCGAATCAGCCAATCGCCGGTCAGCGTCATGGACTCCGTTCGTCGGCGTTCACGGGCGAACGAGCGCGAATAGTCCCGGATTGCTACACGGGGCATCGTCGCGGGCTTCGCACGAACAGCCGACAGCCGGTGAACTGAATTCAAAATCCCCGCTACCCCCTGGAGGAATCGAACCTCCATCAACCGGTTAAGATTCGGTCGCAGGTACAGCCGGGGCGGCAGCATGGTGCGCACCACCCGGTGTAAGTGTGTGTATGGGGTCAGGGACGAACCAAGAGAGTTGATCGGTGCAGACGACCTCGAGTGCTGCGAGCGGCGACCGAGGCGTGCGCTCAGGGGCCGCATGGCGGGCATGCGCGAGGGGAGGACGAGCACAGCGCGCACAAGACGGCCGCCCACGACGCGGGAGGCTGGCCACGAGGCGGGACGCTGGTCCGGCTCCTAGCAGGCTGTCCCGCGACGGGCACAGCCCCCGACGGTCGCCACAGCTGGCGGCCCACCCCGCCTGCTCGGCCCCTGCCGCGGCCGCGCTGGAGGAGCGCCGGATGCCCTGTCCATCCCTCCTGGCCCGCGCCTGACTTGATCCCACACAGTTGCACCAAACAGGTGTGTGTATGTTTTGGTCATCAACTCACGGTCGGTTCGCTCGCCCGGGAACTAGCCGACCTCTGGGCGGCCGTGTCAAGCAGAACCGGATCGGCGCCGCGGAGTGTCGAGGATGTACCGGAACTCCGGTGTCGCCTCTTACCCGGAACTACACAAGGAACTACACCAAAGCGCATGTCCACGGCGTGTCCATAGTGTGTCCCCGGTCTGTCCACGAAGCCCGTGCGGGTAGCCCGAGGTCGACGATCGTGGGTGAGATGCGCGTCGGCAAGCGCCTCAGCGCCCAGAAAGCCAGCGCGGGATGGTTCGGCGGAGGACGATACGCAGATGGACTTCTTCGAAAGAGCGTCGTACCCGGCGGACCTCCCTCCGGGTCAAGCGGTGATGGTCCCGCGCCGACCGATGAACATGATGGGAACGCCGGTCGCCATCGATCTCCTTCTGACCCGTTCGGCAACGGCGGCGGTACGGGTGCAGCACCTCATCGCCTTTCCGACGGGGTTCGAATTCGAGGTTGTCGCTCACTTCCGGCCCACCGCTGACACGTGGGATCCTATGCACGGCCTCGCGGGCTTGCGTGGCAAGCCTGGAGACGAGTACGGGGTGCTCTCGGACGAGCATCTGCGGTTCGGCGTTGAGTTCGCTGACGGACGGAAAGCGACCAATGTGGGGCCGCCGATTTGCTCCGTCGCGGTGGGAACGGAGGGGCCCATGCTGCACCCCGGAGGAGGCGGGGCAGGAGAGTCGATGGCGCAGACCACGTACTGGGCGTGGCCGCTCCCGCCGCCGGGTCCTCTGGCCTTCGTCTGCGAATGGCCGAAGTACGGTGTCCGTCTGACGCGACGAGAGATCGACAGTGAGCTGCTACTCGCGGCTGCGACTCAGGCGATCGAGCTGTGGCCGGAAGAACCAGAGGGTGGCGTGCACTGACGCCTCTTCGTCGTCGGTCATCTCACAACTCGCTCACTCGAGCTGCCTCGCTCGGCTCTGACACCTCGGCGACACCGTCGCGGGAGTACCTCGGCGCGAGGGTTCGTCCCGCGGGGGTCACGCGGCCGCGACGAGCACCGGTCTACCCTCGGGGTTATGTGCGCCCAAACGCCGCCGTTCACCTGGAGCGAGGATCTCGATGAGACCCTGAATTTCTGGTTCTGGCTGCGGCGATCGGGCGGGATCGAGGACGCGGACTTGCGGTTGCGGATTCAACACTGGGCGGGCCTCCATCCCTACGCCGGCCATTTAGCCGTGGCCGACCATCCACGCTTCCGCGAGTACCTCCCGGTCGGCCAGGACTGGACGCGGAGCTGGAGCCAGCGAACCGTGGAAGGCACTCGCTCCGAGAAGCCGCGCGCCCACCGTGCACGCTTTAGGGCGATGAAGGCGATTGGGGTGAGGATCCGGGTGCAGTGGGTCATGGCGTCCTTTGGCGAACGCTGGCTGTTTCCCCCGGACTTGGTGCTCTTGGGTGTCGAGGGCTCAACTGCCGAAGGACGGAGGAACGCTGTCCTGGAAGCCGCTCAGGCCCTCCAGTAGTCCTCAACGGAGGCGACTGCGGCACGCGCTCTTGCGTGTCCCTCCGATCCGACGACGGCGTCCTGGACACCTTCGTTGACACCCTCGCGGGCGACGGCGAGCGCGCAGCTCCGGCCACCGGCGGACGTCGTCTCCGGACGGCCGTACATACCCGGCGATCACCGAGCCCGCGCGGGCGCCCTCCGTCAGAGCTGGTAGTTCGCAAGAGCTGGCGCCAAAGGTGCTAGACAAAGGCAGCACCGCGAACGTCTCAGTACTCAGACGGCAATTCGGTCTCGTAGGCCTCGAAACGGTGAAGAGATCCATCCAAACGGGCGCGGAAGGTCCAGGTTGCCGCAATCGTCGCGGCGATTGTGGTCCGGCGCGCCATCGCACGAGCCGAAACCGCGATGCCGCAGCTCACGGTACGGAGAGGTCACGTTCGAATCCGAACCCAGCGCTCGTCGGCAACACGAAGCGGTACTGCCCCGGCTTCAAGAGGTAATCGAAGGTCCACTCCACCCAGTCCTCGGAGGATCCACCGCTATTGCCCAGGGCGCCACTCTGCGCAACCTCATGCCCGGCCACATCGATGAGATGGGGCATGAAGGGTCGAATGAACTGGAGCGGGTCGGCTGGCTCCGGAGCCCCTGGCCTGACACAGTTCGTGTTGCAGCCTGGAGGAGAGGGCTGGCCAGAAAGGTTCGCAGCCTCGATGGCGAGGTTTGCGGCTCGCACCGCCGGGCCTGCTGCTTTCCAGCCTATCTCGACGAGCGTCCCTCCCGTGATCGTCACGTGGTCAAACGTGTAGGAGGCGCCGGCGATGGCGGCGGATGCCCAGGGCACATGCGTGGCCGGATGGCGCTCGAGGATGAAACTCACCTGCCACGTCCCCCGGATGCTGAGGAGCTGACCGCGGGCGTCAGACCCCAGGTCAAATTGATGGCCGGTCAAGGTGAGCCGAGCTCCGACAACCGCGGCAGGTCCGGTCATGGGATCGAAAGTCGCGTACCCGGGGACATCCTGCCCCTGTGCGGGCTCGGGTTGGCCCTTGATGCCCCAGCCTGACACCCCCTCGCGGTACGTATGTCCGAACTGGTCGGTCAGTGACAGCTCCCCAAACCCGCCGACGGCGGGACCCGACCCATTCTTGGGGCCGTGGAAGTCGAGAATCAGCACGGTGCGGTTCTCATCGGCGTAGCCGGCGCTCACGTGGAGGCCAATGCCGTCGTGATCCGTGCCAGCGTCGATGATCGTGAGATCCGCTGTGCCGAGCCCTGACCACCGCAAGAAGTCGCCGACACCGGGCAGGTGGCCGAGGGCCGCCGCGTAGACAGGGACGAAGTAGGTCGCTGCCCCGTTGACGGCGAGCAGCGCGACCATGGCAGCGATGAGCGTGCGCCGACGGCGGACGCGGTGCGGTCCTCGTTCCACTCGCTGCCCTGTTGTCGCAGCCGACACCGAGCTCACCACTCGGGCTGGGAGCGGCCGGTGGAGTGCGCTCAGCCGGTCCGACAGGGAATCGCGCCTCACCGGCTGTGCTGGCGTGACGTGAAGGGCGCGTGCAACCAGGCCCTTTGGAAGAGGCCGGTGCAGAGCGGTCAGTCGCTGGGTGAGGGAGTCATGAAGGGGGTCTGGCATCAGTGTTCCTCCGCTTTCCGAAGAGCGGACCGCAGTGCAGTCAACGCCCGGTGTGTGGCAACTCTGGACGCGACGGCGGAGATTCCCAGCGCCGCACCAACGTCCCGGTACTCGAGGTCGGCGCCAAAACGGAGGGCGATGACCGATCTCTGGAGGCGGGTCAGCCGCCTCACGGCAGCGACCAGGAGGCCGTCAGTGATGTCTGCGCGGATATCGTCCGCCGGAGGGCGGCTTTCGCCTCTGGCAGCGAGACGTTGCGCGAGCAGCTGGCGCCGCGTGGCGGCGCGTCCGGCGTCGCGCGCGGCGTTGACGACGATTCGCCACAACCAGCCCTCTAGCTCGCCGCGCTCGGGCTGGTATTGGGGAAGAGCCCTCACAGCCCTCTCCAGCGCGATCTGTGCCAGATCGTCAGCTTCAACGTCATCGCGGGCGATCATGGTGGCGAACTGATAGACCCGGTCGGCGTACAGCCCACACAGCTCCTCGGCGGAGAGACGCGCAGGTCGAGGGTGGCCGCGGCCCTCCTCTGACCCGTCGGCCGGGGGCTCCGCATACAGCTTCATGCCCTGTCTACGAAAGGAACGCTCCAAAACGTAACGGAGTCTCGCCGGTCAACGGGCATGTGCGCGGGTTAGGGCTGGCAGCGCTTTGTGGGCGAATCGGGTCCGACCGCCGGCCAAGACGGTCGCACCAACCGGCATGGTCTCCCTCGGCTGACACCTTGGTTGAATGCCATGAAG
>PLWW01000114.1 GCA_003153125.1 Candidatus Dormiibacterota bacterium
ACGACGACGGCTTCAGGCATGGATGCCAGGCCGGATCGCATCCGAGATCACCCCAGTTCCACCAGGTCCTGGGGGTAGCTGTGCAACCGCTCCACGCTGCCGTCGCCGCTGAGCAGGAAGTCGTCGCAGATCCAGCTGTAGCTGGCCGGGGTACTGAACGCCGGGTGGAGCGCGAAGTACGTGTCGGCGGCGATCGGCATGGTCTCGTCGAAGCGCACAAGCGGCCGCTCGACCATGTCGTATCCCTGCCCGTGGAAGTGCACCCGCCTCTCCTCGGCGCGCCCGTGCTCGCGCATGAAGGCGTTGTACGCATCCCAGATGTCCCGGCAATCGGCGTTCGGGCGGAGCCGGTCGACGCAGAACCTCTGCGCTTCGAGCACGAACTCGTGCTGTTCGCGCATCGCCGCCGTCGCCCTGCCGAGGACCACGCTGCGACCAAGCTCGCAGTAGTAGCCGCCGGGACCGTTGTTCTCGATGAGCAGGCTGAACTGGTCACCGGGCCGGAGCTCGCGGTGCTGGAGATGACGGTTGACGATCTGGCCCGGCTGACCCGCCGGCCCCGACCAGGTGAGGAACAGGCCCTGTTCGCTGCCCAGCGAATGGCCCACGTGTTCGGCGACAGCCGCCACCTCCAGCTCGCGCATGCCCGGGCGCACGGCCGCCAGTGCTGCGCCCATGGCCTCGTCCTGGGCCGCCGCCGCCCGGCGAACCAACTCGATCTCCACGGCGCTCTTCACCGCCTTGATGGGGTCCACGACGGGGGAGGCATCGATAAAACGAGCGCGGTGCAGCCGACCGCGGCGGAGGCCGTCGATCAGCGCGAAGGAGATCGACGCCGTGCCCAGCATCCCGACGGTGCCGCCGGCGAAGCGCGCCATCGCCGTTTCCGCCAGCTCGGCGTCGTACCCGGCGCTGTAGTGGGCGGAGGCGTAGCTGGGCGTGCCGAGCACATGGGCGACGCCGCGGCGCACCCCGTCGCCCCCTGGCGGTGGCTGCAGGTCCATGCCGAACGCGCCCTGGCCGATGACCGTCATGGGCTCATCCTTCGGGAAGACGACTGTGGTGACGTAGCCGTTGGTGGCGGGGAGATCGGTCAGGTATTTGACGTAGCCGCCCATGAAATCGTTGTTCGCCTGGGCGACCAGCACGTCGATGCCCTCGCGTTCCATGGCGGCGCGGATGGCGCTCCAGCGGCGCTCGAGCTCCGCGGTCGGGATCGGGTGATTGACGCGCTCGGAGGCAGCGGTCATGGCGTCGGGCCTGTCACCGCGGGACCACGTTGACCATGTTGGCCACGTCGCCGGCGAGGAATCGCCGCATGTTCTCCACGACGAGGGGAACGGCGTCATCGGCGTAGCCGGTGTGGAAGCCCGCGATGTGCGGCGTGAGCAGCACATTGTCGAGCGCCCAGAACGGGTGATCTGCCCGAAGAGGTTCCTCGGTGAAGACGTCGAGCGCGGCCCCGGCGATCCGTCGCTCGGTGAGCGCTGTGATCAGAGCGGGCTCGTCGACGATGCCACCCCGGGCAACGTTGATCAGGAATGAGGTCGGCTTCATGGCCGCCAGGACACGCTCGTTGACGATGCCTCGGGTCGCCTCGCTGTACGGCGTCAGGAGGACGAGGTGGTCGAGCTCCCGCACCGCATCCTCCAGCTGGTCGCGGCTCCAGATCCTGTCGAACCCGGCAACCCGGCGATCCACCGACGAGATGCCGACCACGCGCATTCCCAGGGCACGACACTTCGGAGCCAGCTCCTCGGCGATCACCCCGATGCCCAGGATCCCCACCGTCCTGCCCTTGAGCAGGCTGACCGGGAAGCGCGTCCACTTGGCCTGCGCCTGGTTGGCGAGCGAGCGGCGCAGGTCACGGGCCAGGGCCAGCATCGAGGCCAGCACGGATTCCGACACCGCTGGCCCGTGGAGCCCGCGGAGGTTGGTGACGATGACCCCATCGCGAAGCGCGGGCCGGTCGGCGATGCCGTCGACACCGGTGCCGAGGGCCTGGATCCAGCGCAGCCTGATGCCCTGTTCGAGCACGTGGTCGGCCATGTGCGCCCCGAAGGTCACCAGGATCTCAGCGTCCGCGATGCGGGCACCGGCCTTGCTGTGGTGGTCGACGAGATCGACGGTGAGCTGCGGGAACTCGGCGCGGAGGCGTTCGAGGTACTGGTTGCCGATCGCCTCAGGGAGCGCGAGCAGGATCAGGACGTTGACGGGCGCGGCCACCGTGTGACCCTTCTACCCCGGGATCACCGGAACCAGCAGGTGCGAGTCGTACCGGCCGCCCGTGTGGATGACGTGGGTGCCCGCATTGCGCGTCTTGGAGTGGCCCATACTCACCGTCCCGGGAGGATAGGTGTAGATGTCGCTGCCCTGGACCACCAGGCGCAGCTGCTCACCTGCCGCGAACCTTGTTCCCGACGGCCAGACCTCGATGTCGACCGGCACCACCTGGCCGGACGTCAGCAGCTCCTCGCGCCGGTGTGTGTGCCACGGTTGCAGGGGTGTCGACCGCTCGGCATCGAGCTCGCGATGAGACACCCGGAGCCAGCCCAGCGCGACGGGACCGTCTTCGAGGGCGTTGAGAAACGAGAACGGCACGATCTCGCCGTGTTCGTCGGCCTTCTGGACAGCCACGAAGAGGTCCATGTCGTCCGACCCGGCGGCCTCCACCCAGAGGCGCAGGGTCATCGGACCGATGAGTTCGGTTGTGGCATCGAAGCGATGGACGAACTCCAGCCGCTCGGTCCCGTCAGCGGCGTAGCGGATCTCGCCCTCGGTTGCTGCCGGAGTCGGCAGCAACTCCCGGCGCTCCGCGTGCAGGTAGAGGGGACGCGCCTCTGTCCGCGCCAGGGGCCATTCCGGCTCGTCGCGGTAATCGCCGACATCGAAGCGCTCGCGGACCTCGAGGCGAACGCGGGGCCACGAGTGCACGGCGCTGTCAACGCCGCGCAGGAACTTGTCAAAGAACTGCCTCAGCAATTCGACGTTGTTCGGCTCGTAGTAGAACTGCCACTTCTTTCTGCCGTGGATGAGCAGCCACTTGTCCGTCGATGAGATGTGCTTGTAGCCCTCGAGGGTGCCTCGGTTGTGGAGGCCCTGGTCGGACCAGCTCGCCACCACGAAGGCCGGCACCTCCACCTGCGCCAGGTCGGGCGTCTTGCTCTCCCAGTACTCGTCGAACAGCGGGTGATCGGCGTACATGGTGATGGTGTCCTCGACCCGCCCCGTCGAGTACGGCACCCGACGCGAGCGCCACATCGGGCCAAACCTGTCCTCGGGGATGCCCCCGTGGTAGGCCATCTCGCGGTACCTGTCGCTGACACCCTCCCAGGGGTTGATGGCGGCGAGGTGCGGCGGCCGGGCGGCGGCGGCGCGCCACTGGATGATCGCCAGGTAGGAGACGCCGGACATGCCCACCTTCCCGTTGCACCACGGCTGCGCGCCGGCCCACTCGATGAGGTCGTACACGTCGCGCGCCTCCTGCGACGAGTAGAAGGTGGCGTCTCCCTGGGAATTCCACATACCCCGCGGGTCGACGTTGATCACGGCGTATCCGTGCCTGGTCCAGTACAGGGGATCGGGCGCCTCGAAACCCGCGTATTGCGAGTTCCAGCGTGGGTCCACGCCGTGCTTGGGAAAGAGGTCGTACTTGACCGGGCCGTGCTTCCCGTAGGGGCCCCACGCGACGATGGCGGGCACGAGGTCCGCACCTTCGGGGAGGAAGACGTCCACGTAGATCTCGATGCCGTCGCGCATATGCACCCGGGCGTCGTAATCGATGATCATCCCGTCGGCGTGCACCACCCGTGGGTTGACCGGGGGGCAGCCCCCCTCCGCCGGAGGGATGCCGGGGAGGAACTTGATCTCGAAGCCCTCGTCGATCACCGTCTCTCCTTCGGCCGTGAGCGCCGCCCGTGGCGTGTGTGGGTGTTGCGCACAAGAGCGGCCCCCTTGCACTTGTCTGTCGTGCCCACTATGGTAGTCCTCACTACGGTAGGGTGGATGCCTGCCCGCTGCTACCGCTTGACGGCGCGACCTTCACAAGGAGGTTTCCCATGGGCTCCCCGAGAATCTGGCGGTTCGCAACCGTGATGGTGGGCGCGACCGTCGGCCTGAGCGCCTGTGGCAGCTCGAGCGGCGGCAACAACACGACGGTGCCGACACAGACGGGCAACATCACGGCCGGCGTGATCGCACCGTTCACCGGCCCTGCAGCACAGTTCGGCAAGCTCCTGTCGGCCCCGTGTTTCGCCGCAACCGACCTCATCAACCAGGCGGGCGGCATCCTCGGGCACCAGATCAGCTGCTCCGCCATCGACGACACCGGCGACGCCGCCGACGCCGTTCCCAACGTCACGCGGGCCATCGCGACCACGACCAACCTGGACATGACTGTCGGCCTCGAGAGCAACACCGCGGCGACCACGGTGCCGCTCGTGAACGCCGCCAAGATCCCGACGATCACGACCAACGGCCTGGTGGCGTTCACCACCAACAAGCTTCCCTACTACTGGCGACTGACCCCCTCGGATGACGCCAACGGGGCGGCGTTCGCCGTCTGGGCGGTGCAGAAGGGCTTCAAGAACGTGGCCGTCGTCTTCCAGAACGGCATCGGCTCAGAGGGCAACCTGCCCGGGCTGCAGTCCGCCATGCCCAAGCTGGGCGGCACACTCGGGCTTCAATTGACGATCCCCGCTGACGCGGCCTCCTACTCCAGCGAGGTGGCGCGGGTCATCGCCGCCCATCCCGACGCCCTGATCTGGTCCGCGGACCCGCAGACCACCGCCACCTTCATGTCCGAGTACAAGCAGCTGAACAACGGGTCGCTGCCGGCGATGGTCACCGCCACGGACTCGCTCACCCCCGACTTCTTCGGAGCGCTCACCCACGTCGTCGGCGTCGACTACGTGACCAACAACGTCTACCTGGTGGGATCGTCATTCAGCCAGACAACCGCCGCGTTCGCGACCTACAAGGGTGCCCTGTCAGCCGACTCCAAGACCAGCGCAATCGCCGACGTGCTGAGCGCGGTGGGTCCGCCGGCGTCCGCGTACGACGGCATCAACATCCTGGCCTTGGCGATGGTCATGGCCAAGACAACGATCGGCTCGTACTACAACCAGTTTGTCACCCAGGTGGTGTCGCCGAAGTCCGGCGCCGTGGTCGTCAGCGACTATGCGAGTGGGCTGGCGGCGCTCAAGGCGGGCAAGCAGATCCAGTACGTCGGTGTGATCGGCGCCGTAGTCTTCAACAAGTACCATAACGCCGCCGGTGAGTTTGCCGCCAACGTGTTTGCCGCCGACGGCAGCGCCAGCCGCGTTGGCACCATCTCGGGGAGCAAGGTTCTCGGTCTCCTGTGACCCCTTGAGGCTCAGCCTCACGCAAACACGTTCACAGTGGGAGCCGTGACGACCACGGGTCGGCCGCGGCTCCCACGCGCGCGACCGGAGGACGCTGACACGTGCAGTTGATCATCGAGGCGATCGGCTTCGGCATCGCCACCGGGGCGGTGATCGCCCTCGGTGCGGTCGGCTTCTCGGTGCAGTTCGGCATCAGCAACATCCTCAACATCACCTACGGGTCACTGATGACCCTGGCGGCATACGTCGGCCTGCTCCTCATCAACCACGGTGTCAACGCGTGGCTCGCCCTCGTCCTGGGCGCCGTCGTCGTGGGCGTCGTCTCCGTCGTGTACCACCGCGCCCTGCTCGCCCCCCTGGTGAGGCGCGGGACGCGGGCGATCGCGATGGTCATCGTGACGGTGTCAGCCGGCATCATCCTGCAGTACGTGATCGTCTCGATCGCCGGACCCGAGTCGCACAGCTACGGCGAACAGAGCGGCTCCACGCTGCACTTGATCGGCTTCACGCTCTCCGCCGGCCAGGTCGCGATCATCGTGCTCACCGCCAGCCTGATGCTCGGGCTGCATCTCCTGCTCACGCGCACCACGCTGGGCAAGGCGATGCGCGCCACATCGTCGAATCGAACGCTGGCACGCAGCTGCGGCATCTCAACCGACCGTGTCAGCGACATCGCGTGGTTGATCTCGGGCTCGCTCTGCGGCGCGGCCGGGGTGGCGCTGGCGATCACCACGGTCAGCTTCGATTTCTCGCTCGGTTCGCTGTTCCTCATCCCGATGATTGCCGCGGCGGTGCTGGGCGGCATCGGCCAGCCCTACGGCGCCATGCTCGGCGGCCTGATCGTGGGCGTGTCGAGCGAGGTGGCGGCGGCGGTCAGCAACCCGAACTACAAGGACGTGGTCGCGTTCATGATCCTGATCATCATGCTGCTGGTGCGCCCCCGGGGCCTGTTCGGCGCCGCCTGGTCGACACGCCGGCTGATGGAGGGCTAGCTCGGGCATGGCCTGGGAGTACTACCTCGTCGTCATGCTTGTCTACCTGGGCACGGACCTGCTGGCCGTCTGGGGACTGAACCTGGAGTTCGGCGTGTCCGGGGTGGCCAACCTGGCGTACATCGTGGTGGTCGCGGCGGGCGCATACACGTTCGCCATCTGCACCCTCGGGCCCTCCTCCGGCAACGGAGGCTTCCAGACGTACATCGGTGGCTTCACGCTGCCATTTCCCCTGGCCCTCCTGGCCGGAGCCCTGGCGGGCGCCGTCGTCGGCACGCTCATCGGTGTCACCGGCCTCAAACGGCTCCGCCAGGATTACCAGGCGGTCGCCATGCTGGTCGTGTCGCTGATGGTGGCCACCGTGGTCAGCGCCGACACCGGCTTCCTCAATGGCAGCGCCGGGCTGGCGCTGATCCCCAACCCGTTCGCGGACCTCGACCCCGAGGTCGCCCGCTGGGCCTATGTCGCAGTGGTCGCGTTCTGTTGCCTCATCGGGTTCCTGGTGCTGCGCCGCTTCACCACCGGGCCCATTGGTCGCACGCTGCGGGCCATGCGCGATGACGACACGGCGGCATCCGCGGCGGGCAAGAACGTGATCGGACTGCGCCTTGTCGTGCAGGCGGTGGGCGGCGCGTTCGGCGGACTCAGCGGCGCTCTGCTCGCCGGCTTCATCGGCGGCTGGTCACCCTCGGCGTGGGTGTACATCGAGACGCTCGCCTTCCTGAGCTGCGTGATCGTCGGTGGGATGGGCAGCGACCGCGGGGTGAGCCTGGGCACCCTGATCATCGCCGTGCTCCTCCTCCAGGGCGTGCAGTTCCTGCCCCAGATCTCGTCGAGCCCCGGGCTCAGCGAGGACTTCGGCTGGATCATCCTGGGCGCCTCAACCATCATCTTCATCTGGTTCCGGCCGCAGGGCGTACTCCCGGAGCGGCGGCCGAGGTACCTGGGCAAATCGTCGTCACACTCGCCGGGTTGATCGCGTGAGCGGCGACGCCGGCACCGTGATCCTCGACGTGGATCGTCTCGAGAAGCACTACGGCGGCGTGCACGCTGTGGACGGGGTGTCCTTCACCGTGGAGCGGGGGAGCATCACCGGGCTGATCGGTCCCAACGGGGCCGGCAAGTCCACCGCCCTGGCCGTCATCGGGGGCTACGTGTCGCCGACCGCCGGACGGATCCACTTCGACGGCGCGGACATCACCGGGTATCCGATGCACGCGCGCGCCCGGGTCGGGCTGGTACGCACCTTCCAGATGGCCCGTGTGTTCGGCAACCTCACCACGATCGAGAATCTTCTCGTCGCAGTCCCGCGCCAGCGCGGTGAGAGCGCGGCAGGGATCCTCGCCGGGAAGTGGTTCTGGCGGGGCGAGGAGCGTCAGCTGGTGGAGCGCGCTCGCGCGCTGCTGGACACCTTCGGGATGTCCACCAAGGCCGACGACCCGGCGCGCACCCTGAGCGGGGGACAGAAGCGTGCGGTGGAGATCATGCGGGCGCTGATGATGAAGCCCAAGCTGCTCCTGCTCGACGAGCCCATGGCGGGTCTGAGCCCAAGCCTCTCGCGCCAGTTGGAGGACATGCTCATCAGGCTGGCCGGCGACGGGCTGTCGCTGCTCCTCGTCGAGCACGAACTCGACACCGTCGACCGGCTCTGCGGCAAGGTCGTAGTCATGGCCCAGGGCCGCGTCCTCTCCGAGGGACGCATGGCAGAGTTGCGGCTCAGCCGGGAAGTGCAGGACGCCTATGTCATCGGCTGAGCACGACACGACCCCGTTGGCGCTCTCCATCCGCGGCATGACAGCCGGCTACGGCGGGCCGCCGATCGTCCACGACGTCGACATGAACGTGGGCAGCGGCCGGGTTGTGGCCGTTGTCGGCCCCAATGGCGCCGGCAAGAGCACCCTCTTGAAGGCCATCCTCGGGATCGCCCGGGTCCAGGCAGGACGTGTCGAGCTGAACGGCGCGGACGTCACTGGCGTGCCGTTGGAGAAGCTCGCGCGGCTGGGTATCGGGTATGTGCCCCAGGCTGACGACGTCTTCGACGGTCTGCGCGTCCGCGAGAACCTTGACATGGGTGGCTACCTGTTCAACCGCGCCGAGCGGGCGGAGCGCATGGAGCGCGCACTCGAGGTGTTCCCGCAGCTCAGGCCGCGGCTGAATCGCTACGTCGAGACGCTGAGTGGCGGCGAACGCAAGATGACCGCGATCGCCCGGGTGCTGATGCTCGATCCGTCGGTGCTGATCCTCGACGAGCCAACCGCCAGCCTTTCCCCGGAGCTCTCGCGCACCGTGCTGGAGAGCCAGGTGCGAAGGCTCGGCGACCTCGGCAAGGCAGTGCTCCTGGTCGAGCAGAAGGCCGTCGCCGCGCTTGGCGTCTCCGATTGGGCCTACATGCTCGTGCGCGGCGAGGTGGTCATGTCCGCCGACGCCCACGAGGTCCTCGAGAAGCCGGACATGCGCGAGATCTTCCTCGGGGCAACAGCCCCCTCCGACGAGCCTGGCGAGGCTGGCGCCGAGCGCGGCGGAATGGTGCGCACGTCAATCCGCGAGGCCGAGTAGCTTCTCGGCGTTGCCGTGGAGGATCTTCTCGCGGTCCTCGTGGGTGAGGTCCGCCTCGCGGACTGCGCGCAATTCGTCGAGAGCCCACGAACCGTCCTCGGGGCCGAACGGGAAGTCGGTGCCGAAGAGGATCCGATCAGCGCCGAAGAAGGCACGCGCCATGGCCAGGGCCTCGACGGAGCCGTTGCTGATCGAGTCGTTGTAGAAGCGGCGGAAGTGGTCGATGGCGGGGCCGGTCAGGACCGCGCCGCTGCTCCCGCCGATGCCGAGACGGGCGTACTCGACGGCCGTGCTGCGCGCGAAGGCATCGATGCGCGGCGCGAAGTAGGGGATCATCCCGCCCATGTGATGAGTCACGAACCTGATGTCCGGGTACTTCTCGAAAACGCCTCCGAACACGAGCCTGGCCATCGCCAGCGACGTGTCGAACGGCCACGCCAGGGTGCGGTCGAGGACGTCGCGTCCGATCCACGGGTAGATGTTGGCGTGCTGAGGGTGGATCCAGATGGGCAGCCGGAGTGCGGCCGCGCGTTCGTACAGGGGCCACATCGAGTCGTCATCGAGGGGCTTACCCTCGATGTTGGAGAAGATGAGCACGCCGCACAGTCCGAGCTCGCCGTGGATGCGCTCGAACTCCTCCATCATGTCGTCGTCAACGATGGGGAGGACGCCGACGCTGAGGAACCGGTCGCTGCGCCGGCTCGCGAACTCCGCCAGGCTGTCGTTGGCGACTCGCGTCAGACGATGGATCTCGGTGCGCTCCATGCCGAGCCACACGGGAGGACGGGCAAGGACGAGCACCTGCTTGTCGAAGCCGTGTTCATCCATGAACGAGACGCGGCGCTCGTCGTCCCAGAGGTAGGAGCTCTGCGCCTGCAGGGCCCTGAGCTCTGCTCCCGTGCTCACCTCGCCGAGCGCCTCGATGAGGCGCATTGGGAAAACATGTGCGTACGCGTCTATGACCACGCTGGCTCTCCTGTGTTGCTCATGCCTTCAACGAGGGCCTTCTTGGATACCTTGCCGAAAGGGGAGAGGGGGAAGTCGTCCATGATCTCCACGCGTTCCGGGCATTTGAACTTGGCTATGCCGAGGTCGACCAGGAATTCTCGCAGCGACTCGATCGTCAGCGTCGTGCCCTCGCGGAGGATCAGGCAGGCGCACATGCGCTCACCGAGGACGGCGTCGGGATACGGCACGCAGGCGACGTTGCGCACCGACGGATGGGTCAGGATGAGGTTCTCGACCTCCTCTGCGCTGATCTTCTCACCACCGCGGTTGACGAGGTCCTTGATCCGCCCCTCGACCAGGTACGCGCCCGAAGGATGGCGTCGCATCAGGTCGCCGGAGCGGTAGAAGCCATCCGGGGTGAACTGCCTGGCGTTGTACGCAGGCGCGCGGTAGTAGCCGCGCAGAGTGTACGGCCCGCGCACGGTGAGCTCGCCGACCTCGCCGTCCGGCACCTCGGCGCCGCTCTCATCGGTGAGGCGGACATCGTCGTCGGCTGACACGGGGGTACCGACGGTCTCCATACGTGCGTCCTCCGGGAGATCCTTGCGCACGAAGAACAGCGTGCCCTCACTCATCCCGAAGTTCTCCTGCACGAAGGCGTTGGGGAACACCTCGGCCATCCGCTTGCGAAGCTCCGGCTGAAGCCGCTGCCCGCCGGACTGGAGCAGCTCCACCGAGGAGAGGTCGTGGTTGGCCACATCGGGGTCGGCGAGCCATCGGATGTAGAGCGCGGGGACGGCGGCGATGTGGGTCACGCGGTGGCGGCTCACCAGGGGGAGGATCTCCGCTGCGCGGGTTCCTTCGCTGAGGACGACGCGCGCCCCGTGCATGAGAAAGCCCTGCACGCCGGGACACGCCAGCGGCATGTTGTGGGCGAGCGGTGCCACCGCCAGTTGGCGGCTGTCCCTGTCGATGTAGTGGACCGCCGCGGCGGCGCGGGAGTTGTACACGTAGTCGTTGTGCGTGCGCGGGATCAGCTTGGGGACGCCCGTTGTGCCTCCAGAGAGGAGCAGACAGCACGGGTCCATGGGGTCGATGTCGACCGGGGGAGCGGAACCCACGTTGGGACCAGGCAGGAGCTCGTTCATCAGGACGATGTGACGCACACTCGGGTTCGCCTGTCGGACGGCCCGCCCGAGCTCCTCGTCGGTTCCGAAGTACGCGACTGCGTCGGTGAGCCTGGCGAAATGATCGAGCTCGAGGCGGCGGTGCGGTGCCAGCGCCAGGACAGGGATCACGCCGATCATCTGCAGCGCGAAGTACAGGTAGAGGAATTCGGGCGCGTTGGGGAGGTGCATGATCACCCGGTCGCGCCGGCGCAGTCCGAGCTTGTGGAGCATGGCGGCCAGCTGAGCGCGGCGCTCGGCAAGCTGCGCGTAGGTAATCGTCTCCCGGCCGTGCTCGAGCGCCACCCGATCGGCATGTCGCTCGAACAACTCGCCGAAGACCTGGTCGAGGGTGCGGTCTTTCCAGTAGCCCCGCGCCCGATAGCGCGCCGCAAACTCGGGCGGATAGGGGACGACCCCGTCGAGCGGTTCCATGCGCGCGCGCCCCTATGTGGTGGCGCTGAAGCCGCCGTCGATGACGATGACCTCGCCAGTGACGAATGGGTTGCTGACGATGAGGTTCACGATGGTCACGGCCACCTCATCGGGGGTCACGCAGCGCTTCAGCGGGGTCAGCTTGGCGCGGCGCTCCATGAGGCGCTCGTAGTTCTCGCCCAGGGCCTGCTCCATCCAGTCGCCCACCATCCATCCCGGGGCGACGGCGTTGACGCGGATGGCCGGTCCGAGCGCTCCTGCCATCGTCTTGGTGAGGTTGACCACCGCCGCCTTGCTCGCGGCGTAAGGAAAGGGCTGCGGCCCCGGGCGCAGGCCGACGATGCTGGCCAGGTTGACGACCGCCGCTGCGGGCGCGCCGCGCAGCATCGGCACCGCGGCGCGGGTCACCTGGAACGTGCCCCGGACGTTGACGGCGAGGACGCGGTCCCAATCGTCCATGCTCAGGCCGTCGAGGTCCGAGGGAGGCGTGGCGACGGTTGTGCCGGCATTGTTGACGAGTCCGTCGAGCCGGCCGAATCGGGACCTCACCTCCTCGAGCATGGCCACGACAGCCGGCTCGTCGGCAACGTCTGCCTGGCAGAGCAGGGTTTCGGCTCCGAGCGCCGCCGCCTCAGCGGCAACCCCCTCGGCGGCTTCGCGGCTGCGGCTGAAGTTGAGCACTACGTGGAAGCCGTGACGCGCGCATTCGAGCGCGGCGCTGCGCCCGATGCCCCGCGCCGCCCCGGTGATCAGCGCCACGGGCCTCGTGGACTGGGCGGTCACCTGCTCGGCGCCGCCGACTTCGTCGAGACGGTCAGGCCCAACACCCTCTCCGCGTTGGCGTGGAAGACGCCAGCCATCACCTCCTCGGAGTAGCCCAGCTCGTCCCATTCGCGGAAGATGCGCTCGTACGGCATGCTCGGGTAGTCGCTGCCGAACATGATCTTGCCCTTGAGCCTGCCACGGATGTCGCGCTTGAGGCTTTCCGGGAAGTATTTCGGCGCCCAGCCCGACATCTCCCAGTACACGTTGCCCTTGTGCAGAGCCACGGCGGTCATCTCCTCGACCCAAGGCCAGCCCGGGTGTGCCGCGACAATCGTCAGGGTCGGGAACGTCGCGGCGAGGTCATCGACGCAGAGGGGGTGGGCGCTGCGCAGCGTCGTTCCCAGCCCGCCCGGCAGTCCCGCTCCCATGCCCGTGGTGCCCACGTCGATCATCACCGGCACGCCGAGGCCGTCGATGGCATCGAACAGTGGCCGGAAGGCGGGATCGTTGACCTGGAATCGACCCATGATCGGGTGGAAGTGGAAGCCGAGGACGTGGAACTCCCGCACGGCGCGCTCCGCTTCCTCGATCGCCGCCTGTCCCTTCAGCGGATCCACCGCGCCCCACACCTGGAGGACGGTGTCCGGGTTGCGGTCACGCATGGCGGCGACGTAGTCGTTCGTGCACGGGGGCGCGCCCGTCAGCGACTCGATGTCGAAGGCCACCAGCACAGCCTCCACCCCGGCGGCCCGGAATTCGGCGGCGACCTCGGCCTCATCCTTACCCACCCAGTCGCGCTTCCAGTACGCGGCCAGCGCGTCAGCGAACGGACCCTGTGAGGTGATCCATTCACGCGTGCCGGGATAGCAGTGAAGGTCGATCCTGCGCATCACGCCACCGCTGGCGCGCGCGAACCCAGCAGAGCGGTCGTCACCGGCGCGGACACGTCACCCAGCCCCCTCGAGCTGGTCTGCGCCGCGTGGCTCCACCGTCGGCGACAGGCTTGCCAGCTCGAGCAGGCCGGAGCCGTAGCGCGCCTCGAGCTCGGCAGGAAAGTCGGCGAAGATCTGCTGTACGAACATGTCGTGGCGGATGTACGCCTTGACCAAGCCGGCGAGGAGAGGCGACTCGCTCGTCAGGATATCCCAGTTCTTGCCATCCTTGGCCACGCCCCACAGGGACCACTGCGAGTCCACCACGACGGCGAGGTGGCGGGCGAGCCGGGAGCGGTAGAGGGTCCCATCCGTGCTGGCGTGGCGCGTGACCCGCCCGCGCGGCGCGCGGAACGGCAGGCGGCCGAAATGGACCATCACGAACTCCACGCCCTCCTCCGAAGCCGCTGTCACTGCTGTGCCGAGGCCGGTCAGCTCATCGCGCTTCCCGCTCATGTAGACGCGGGTCTTGGCTCGCGAGATCGCCGCGGCGGCGCTCTGCACTGCGGCGGCGAAGGTGACCACGCGCGTCACGGGGAGCAGCTCTGCCGGCACCACCCGGTTGGGGAGTGTCTCGAGGTCGCGACGCGCGGCGGCGACACGGGTGGCGAAGTCTGCTTCGAGGCTCTTGAGGAGGATGTCCGGCTGGATTGCCATGTAGCGCGCGGGCTTCTCGCCGGTGCGCACCGCGGCCCCACGCTCGACGAGGCGGCGCAGTGTCTCGTAGACCTTGGGCTGAGGAACGCCGGTGTCGTTGGCCACCGAATAGCCGGTTGCACCGTTGGAGAGCAGCAGGCCGATGTAGGTGCGCGCCTCGTACTGCGAGAACCCCAGTTGAGTGAGTCGCCCGGCGATTACCTCGCTTCGGTTATCCATCGCATTCCACCCTGGTCAGAACGGTGACGCGGCCTTTGGGCGGGTCCCGCCCCGTGCAGTCACTACGTCCGTAGTGCGTAACCACTGTAGCACAGGTCTCGCACGGCCGGACCCACGCTCACGCTGTGCTACGGTTCGCGAAATGACCGGTCCCGGAGTGCCAGGCGCGGGGTCCGACGCGGCGGGCGCCGTGGCGGCCGATGCCCTGTCCACGGCGCAGGACTCGGTGACGGTGGTTGGTGCGATGACCCCTCACGTTGACACCGTCCTCAGCCCTGGGGCACGGCGGTTCGTGGCCATGCTGCACCGTCGTTTCAACCCGACGCGCGAGAGCCTGCTCCGGCGCCGCGCCGAGGTCCAGGCCCACATCGATGCGGGTGGCTCGCTCGATTTCCTCGCCGACACAGCCGGCGTCCGAGCGGGCCAGTGGACGGTCACCCCGGCCCCGCACGACCTCACCAACAGGCGCGTGGAGATCACCGGGCCCACCGACCGGAAGATGCTCATCAACGCTCTGAATTCCGGCGCCACCGGGTATATGGCCGACTTCGAGGACGCCAACTCGCCGACGTGGGAGAACATGGTCGAGGGCCAGGCCAACCTGCGTGACGCCGTGGCGGGCACCATCTCCTTCACCAATCCCGATGGCCGCGTCTACGCGCTCGACGACCGCGTCGCCACGCTCCTGGTCCGACCCCGGGGATGGCACCTCGTCGAGAAGCACGTGCTGGTGGACGGGCAGCCGGTCTCTGCGAGCCTGTTCGACGCTGGGTTGTTTCTCCTCCACAACGCGGTGCAACTGCGCGACAGGGGCAGCGACCCCTATTTCTACCTGCCCAAGATGCAGAGCCACCTCGAGGCGCGGCTGTGGAACGACGTGTTCGATGTCGCGGAGGCTGAGCTCGGGCTCGCCCAGGGCTCCATCCGCGCCACCGTTCTCATCGAGACGCTGCCCGCCGCGTTCGAGATGGACGAGATGCTGTACGAGCTGCGCTCTCACTCAGCAGCCCTCAACGCAGGTCGCTGGGACTACATGTTCAGCAGCGTGAAGACATTCGCCAGCCGCGATGGCGACGTGTTCCCCGACCGCCAGAAGCTGACCATGACGGTGCCCTTCATGCGCGCCTACACCGAGCTCCTGGTTCGCACGTGTCACCGCCGCGGAGCCCACGCCATCGGGGGCATGGCCGCGCTGATCCCCAACCGCCGCGACGCGGAGGCGACAGAAGCTGCGCTGGCAGGGGTGCGCGCGGACAAGCAGCGCGAGGCCGGCGATGGTTTCGATGGCACGTGGGTGGCACATCCAGACCTGGTGGGCGTGGCGCGGGAGGAGTTCGACCGCGTGCTCGGCGCCCAGCCGAACCAGCTCGGTCGTCTGCGCGAGGACGTCGACGTTTCCGCCGCACAGCTGTTGGACTTCGCGTCGGCGGGTCACGTTGTGACCGAGACGGGTCTGCGCAACAACGTCAGCGTCAGCCTGCGCTACCTGACGTCGTGGCTGGCCGGCAACGGGGCCGTCGCCGTCTTCAACCTCATGGAGGATGTCGCCACCGCCGAGATTGCGCGGTCACAGCTGTGGCAGTGGCTGCACCGCGGCGCCGCGCTGCCCGGCGGGACGCGTGTCAGCCGCGCCATGCTGACCGAGGTCGAGGCTGACGAAGCGGCCAAGTTCCGCGCCGAGCTCCCCCCGGGATCCCACGAGGCCGGTCTCTTGGAGGAGGCGCGTTCGCTCTTCGGCGGTCTCGTGTACAGCGACACATTCGTTGAATTCCTGACGCTCCCCGGCTACGAACTGCTGGGCTGACGCGGGGCGCCCCGCGTAGCGGCTGGCGCATGGGCCCGCACCCGGTGGTTGTACTCTGCGCCCGTGGGAGACGAGCACCCCAACGCGACCGCGTACCGCCGCACGGCCGACGCGTTTCGGTCCCGGGACCACACTGCTCTGACGTCTCTCATCGCTGCCGAGGTCACCTGGCACGTCCCCGGGTCGCACCCGATGGCCGGAGAGATCCGCGGACGTGACGCGCTCCTCGCATGGCTCACCAAGCTGTGGGCAAGGGGTTTCTGGCTCGCCGAGCACGACGTGCTCGGCAGTGAGGAGCACGTCGTTGCTCTCAGCACGATGGGCGCACGACGCGATGGCGTCGACGTCCAGACACGCGTTGTCAGCGTCTTCCACTACCTTGACGGGCAGCAGCTCGAGCGCTGGTTCTACCCTGAAGACCCCGCGGCCTGGGACGAGATCTTCGCCGAATGAGCTGACTGCCGCAGCCGGAGCCGCCAGGTCGTTCCCAGCGCGTGACTCAGAGAGACGGACGCCCCCGTGTATGCTCTGGGGAGGCGCGATGAAGCTCGCTCCTTGAATCGTCGGCCGCGCCGGCTGATGGCTTCTACAGGGTCACTCGACGACTGGTAGGAGCGACAACCAACCTCCTATCCGGCCATGTAGGAGCTTGCAATGAACGATTACTTCGTAGCCGCGATCTGGATCGCGATGGCACTGGCGGCGTCATTGATCAGCATCAGAATCGGCGTCTCGGTAGCTCTGGTCGAGATCCTTGTGGGAGCGCTGCTCGGCAACATTCCGGGAGTCCGCACCTACGTCGAGCAGACCTCTTTCACAGCATTCCTGGCGACCCTGGGGTCGGTGCTGCTGACCTTCCTGGCCGGGGCTGAGATCGACCCCGTGTCGCTCCGTCGTCACTGGAGGGCCAGCCTCTCGATCGGCATGATCTCCTTCGCACTGCCGTTTGCAGGAGCCTTCGGATTTTCGCTGCTGATTCTGCACTGGCAACTTCACGCCGCCGAGATCTGTGGCGTGGCCTTGAGCACCACGTCGGTCGCGGTCGTCTACGCCGTCATGATCGAAACGGGCCTCAGCCAACAGGACCTGGGCAAGCTGATCCTGGCGGCCTGCTTCGTCACCGACCTCGGCACCGTCCTGGCCCTCGGCGGCCTGTTCGCCAGCTACGGCGCGCTGCTCGTCGTCTTCATCGCGGTGTCTGCAGTGGTGCTGGCGCTGTTGCCGAGGATGACGCGACTGCTCATCGACAGGGTCGGCCACCGCGTGAGCGAGCCGGAGATCAAGCTTCTGCTCCTTGTCCTCTTCGGGCTCGGTGGGCTCGCCAGCGCCGCCGGCAGCGAGGCGGTGCTCCCCGCCTACGTCGCCGGTCTCGTCGTCGCCGGCGTCTTTCTCAACGATCGCATGCTCATCGACAGGATGCGCGCCATTGCCTTCGCCCTGCTGACGCCGTTCTTCTTCCTTCGCGCCGGTTTGCTGATCTCCGTGTCAGCGATTGGGGCGGGCGCGGGGGCCATCGCTGTTCTGTTTGCGGTGAAGATGGTGACCAAGGTTGTGGGCGTGTGGCCGATGGCCGCAGCGTTCGGTGTCGAGCGCGGGGAGCGGACGTACACCACGCTGCTCATGGCCACGGGACTGACCTTCGGATCCATCGCCGCGCTGTTCGGTCTCAACCACCATGTCATCAACGCAGCCCAGTACACGGAACTTGTGACGGTGGTGGTCCTCTCCGCCTTCGTGCCCACGCTCATCGCCCAGCAGCTGTTTCAGCCGGGCATCGTGGACGAGGATGAGGAGGATGCCCTCGGGGCGGAGGACGTCGCTCCAGCACGACGGCGCAGACACCCGGCACAGGTGTGAGGCTCGATAAGTAGTAGGTGATCGGAGCTACTGGAACGGCCGCCGAAGCCAGTGCGCACCTCCGTCCCCCGACGTCCAGATCGCGCCTTCGGAGCCGACCCAGCGGCCGAACAGGGAATCCTCGAAACCAAGAAACGCGCTGCCGGGGGCAGCGATCAACTGAATGAAGGGGCCTGGCACGGGGTGCGGGGGACCCCACGAAGATCCGGCGTTGTTGGATGTCACGACGAACTCACCGCCCCTGCTGCTCCGGGGAATGCAGAGGGCAGCGACGAAGCCACCCGCGGCTGCGGCGACGCCGATGGCGACGTTGGCCCCGGTCCCGCCGGCGCCGCATGGGTCACCGAGCTGACGCCACGTGTGCCCCGCGTCCAGCGAACGCCAGAGGATCGCCTGCTGCGTGCCCGCCCCGGCGGCGACGTCCCCGTAGATGGGGATGTAGATGTCCTGACCGCCTTGTGGCACCAGCTCCGCCGTGACCTGGCGCGAGCCATTCGGGCTGAATGGGATGGTCGCCACCGTCCGCCACGTGCCGGAACCCGACGGCGCAACCTCCACAGTCCTGTCGCACGGTCCGGGGCAGCCGCCGTGGTCGTACACGATTCGATAGACGCCGACCTGGGTGGGCTCGAGAGCGTCAACAGGAAGGCCCGCCTGTGGCCGCCAGCTGCGCCCGCCGTCGCTCGTCAGCAGCAACGCGGGACCATACAGGTAGCCGAGCATCGTCGTGGCGAAGCGCAGATATGAGACGCAGGCCACGCTGGCGCAGTCGACGGTGCCGTTCTGGATCGAGGCCGGAGGGTTCGGCAACGGGTGCCACGTCTGGCCCCCGTCGGTCGTCGTCGCGACCTCGGGGCAGAGGCCCGCCGCGCACCGGTCCGCGCTCAGCGCCCAGCCCGTGAGATCGCTGACCCAGGTGAGGTCCATGACGAACGGCCCAGAGGAATCGGAGTGCGGGGGGACTTTCCCGGTCATCGAAGGCGTCGACGTCCTGGCCGCGCTGGGGGAAGGCGTTGATGACACCGCCGGATGAGCCGGCGCGTTGCAAGCAGCGAGCACCAGAGACACGGCGACGCAGGCCACCGAACGACGCCTAAGACCGCGTCCGGTGAATGAGGTCGAGCGCATCGCACGTGCAACGGCGCACAGGAGGGCAACGCTACGGCTCACGGTCACGGCACGTGAACCACGACTGCGCTGGGTCCGGTCTGACCTCGCCTACTGCGCGTACTGGTCGTGGCGGCGGAGCCAGAGTTGGGGCGAGTCGGCTTCGTTGCGGCCATTGGGAGTGCGGTCGAGGATTGGGTAGTAGCCCATCAGGAACTCCAACCCACGGGCCGTGGTGGAGTAGACGTGGTACACGGCGCCCTCGTCGAGGACGAAAGCGCCCAAGCCCGGGCCCTCGGACAGGTAGCCGACAACGTCCGTTCCGGAGGCGCTCGCGAGGTGCTCCACGACCGGCGGCATTCCCGCCTCGATCATTGGCTTGATCCGTTCGCGGGTCTGTTCTTCGGTCCGTGATACGCCGAAGTCGAAGTTGAAGTCGCTGTCGGCCGATGAGACCCAGGCGAAACTCCAGCCCATCCGGCGCTTGTAAGCCCAGAGCTTCTCCAGCGGCGCGCGCGAGACGTAGACCATGGTCACATCCCGGGCGTTGAGATGAGCAAGGACGCCGTTGACGGCATCGGCGCTCGACGAGCACGTCGCGCATCCGCGTGTGCTCCTTCTCGTTCTCGCGCGCGAGCAGCGCCTCGCGAGCGACCAGCTACTCCTCCCGGCGAGCCACCTTGTGATCAGTCATGCACTCCTCCACAAGAAATGCTGGAGAGATTTGTTGAAACACCCCTGCAATGCAGAGACTGCCAGATCAGATGGTGGGCCCTCTGAACGCCGTCGCCCAGCCGTAGCGGATGCAGCAACTGAACTCAGATTCGCGCGACAAGAGCGCCCCCGGCAGGAATCGAACCTGCGACCAACCGCTTAGAAGGCGG
>PLWW01000127.1 GCA_003153125.1 Candidatus Dormiibacterota bacterium
CTCTATGAAACCCGGGGCGGTTCAAGGAAGATCCGGGCGCAACAGGCGCAGTCCATGCCTTGCCAGGCCGTCAGCCGACCCCGTGGGTCGTGCCGCAGAGAGGGCTCGTGCAGCCTGCGTCAGCCCGTAGAAAAGAACTATCGGACTGGCCGCGGGGCCAACAGCGGCGCTCGCTACCCACAGTTGCTCGCTTTGCTCGAGAGCCGCTCCGAAAGTCCGCCGTCGATACCCACCACTCGCTGCGCGGGGCGGTTCGGCACGCATCAACCGCAGTATTCGCCAACTGCCTTCCGAGCCGACCGGCAGTGGCATACGCATGCTCCTTGGTAGGTCCTTGCTAGATCCTCATTCTGGAGTGGGCGACGCCAACAGGACATCTGCTCCAGTCCCACAAGCAGAATATAGCGATCCAAGCGCGGTGCGCTCCACCCTCATTTCCCGACCGAACAGCGAAAGAAGTCCAACGAACACGACTAGCGGGTGGTGTCGCGCTTCGGTTGGATACCTATCAGCCTTGTTCTGACGGTGGCGCAGTGGTCTGCTCCGGAGACTCTCCCGGGTCGGGCCAGTTCATGCGATGTCCTGCGGCGTCGAAATATCCGCCGGGGTGGTGTGCCGGACCTGCGCCCCCGGTTGCGGCCTGGGCACCACTCTGGTCAAGACCATCGGGTGGTTTCCCGAGAAGCGACGGCGTAGGGTTCGACAATTCTTCTCTAGTCGCCGCGACGACCGCAGTCGCTGTCGACCGAGACTCGCGAAGCTCAAGTAGCTTCCCACAACGATCTACCCACTCGGCTCCCTTGAGGTAGCTGGCCTCGAGCGGTTCCCACTCCTGACGCGGTCCCCGATTCACGGGGGCATAGGTGGCACCTGAGTCCGGTGTCAACACATGCATCAACCAGCGAACGCGGTCCAGGAGGTTCAAGGCCTTGTCGATATCCTCCACTTTGACGCGGAGCTCCCCGATGGCTCGGTCCAGTTCATCGGCAACAACAGTGGCGAGGATGGGAATGATTTTGCACCGGTCGTAGTGGTCAATCCGCGACCAGCACCACGCTATCATCACCTGCGCATCTCGGCCGCCGGCGACGAGGCGTTGCGCCTCCATGACCAGGTCTGCAGGCGCTCGGAACAACCGCCTGTGCAGTTCTTGCGCAGTCTCGCGCGATTTGGCGAGGAGGACCTCTGTTTGGGTCAGCTCTTCCTCCAGCTTGGCAATCTGCGGTCGCATGTCGTCGCGTCCGATCTCCCTGCCCTCGTCTATCGCGCTGGTGCTCACCTCCAGAACGCCAAAGGCCGCTCGTCGCGCGTACTCGGATGTGCTGATCCGCGCGCTCCGTGCCAAAGCACCGATGCGCTCGCTCTCCGAGGAGGTGAGTCGAAAGGCGATGGTGTGGCGTCGGGGTTCGCTCGAATTGTAAGTGGGTATGACCTGCCTGAGGCATTCTCCGGGACAGGTTTGCAGACTGTTTACGGGCGGTTTGCGGGCCGTTTGCGACGAGTTTACGGTGGCTTTTCGGACCTCTCCACTCGCGCGCGTACGAGTGCGGACTGTGCGTGATAACCCAAACGGCGGGGTTTGATCCAGGGTTGGGGAGGGCGCGCCCGTCGGTCGAAGGATCCAGGGCGGGCCTGTGGGGGCGTGGATGACTGCCGAGGTCTATGGCCAATTCCGCCGCTGGGACAAGCTCGGGACTCTCTCCGGAGCCTCCGGTCGCCAAGCCCATGCCCCGGTCAGTGGCGCGCACCGGTGGGCTGGCCGCGACGATCGAGGCCGCGATTCCCGGGCTCAGCGCATCGATGCACGGGTGACCAGCCCTTTCGTCGGTCGAGGCGATCGCGGGTCGACCCATGCGGCCCCGCGCTGCCCCCGAAAGACCTCCGATGGATCATGAAAAACCTGAGCATCCAGCTGATCGGTCCCAAAACCCTTGCGACATCACGGATACGGCCGCAATGTGAGGGGCCTTGACACTTGTGCGTACCCGCAGCATGATTGCGATGAACGCCCTTGGAAGCGAAGAAGCGGCAGCTTTCGCAGACAAGGAGCAAGCAATGCAAACCATTGGCGACGGCCTCTGGGATCCAGCATCTGGACGGTTCTATACGCCGAGACTCCGCCGCGAGATGCTTGTGCGGCTCTGGACCGCGGATGATCTCGCTCACGAATCGGGAGTCAGTCGGACGACGGTGTACAAGGCGCTCGCCGGCGCCGGCGTCCTCCATAAGACGGCCTACAAGATCATCCTCGCCATCGAGCGATGTCAGCCAGTCCTATCTGACATCGCCTGAACGACGGACGCAGCCGCGACCTCGGCTACGCACCGGCGGCTGCGAGCGCCGCAAGGATCTCGTCGGTGTCCGGCGTGTAGTACCTGCGGAGCATCTCGATGCTGCTCCACCCCCCGACGGACATCATGTGCACAGGCTGGACGCCAGCGTCCACCATTCTCGTCGCCCAGGTGTGGCGCAGAACGTGGGGGCTGAAGTGAACCCCGGCGCGCAGCGACACGCGCTGGCAGAGGCTTTCGAATCCCCAGATGTTCAGCGGTGACGCTGCCCGGCCGGGCCCCCGCGGGGGCTTGCCGAGAAAGACCTCCTGCCGTCGGCAGAGACCGGACGGGTCGCGCTCACTGGTGATCCAGTCGCTGAGGCGATGGGGGAGGGAGGCGTAGGCGCTGCGGAAGGGAACCTGGCGGGGGCGGCGGCTCTTGGTGCAGTCGGGGTCGTGGACGCTACCGACCACGAGCGCATGGGGCGGCCGGGCGGTGAGCAGCAGGTTGGTCAACGTCAGGGCGGCGAGCTCGCTGACCCGCACCCCGGTGGCGAGCAGCAGCTCGATGATTAGGCGGTCGCGCGTGGTCGTGCACGCGGCCAGCACCTGCTCCTCCTCCTGTCGGCTCAGGGCCAGCACCAACCGCTCCGTGGGCATCCGCGGCGCGGGATGCGCTGGATGTCCGCCAGCCCATCCCCGTAGCCGGGGGTCTGGGCCTGGAAGCGGGCCAGCGCGCGCAGGTGGATGCGGTACTTGGCCACCGTCGCCGGCTTGAGCCCGGCGCCGTGATGGCGGTCGCCCACGGCGGCGAGGAAGTCGGCCACCGCCTCGGTCGTCAGCCCGTCCACGGTGGCGATGCCGGTCGTCGCGCACCACCGCTGAAACCGTCCGGTGGGGGAGAGCAGGTAGGTGCGGCAGTTGTCCTTCTGCGTCGACGCCCAGTCGAGGGCGTGGGAGCGGAGCATGGCGCTGATGAGCGCGTCCACCGCGGCGGGGGCCTCGGGCTCCGCCGGCGACGACCTCGTCGCCATGGCCGAGGCCTTGTCGCCGTACGCCCGCCGGTGGCGCTTGGGGGCGAGGTAGGACAAGGGAGCCGCGGGGCTGCCGTCGCCGCCCGCTGAGATGGCCACAGCGGCGTGGCCAGCCTCCTGCACTCCGCTCAGGGCCGAGCGCGTCCGCGCTGTGTGACACGAAACATTGCCGTGCACTGTCCGGTCCTCCTGACCTCGACGCCCGAGGCCATCACTGTGGAGGCGTTGGTCGGCTCCAGGATGGCCAACGCCTCACGTTCTGCGAAGGCTCCCGGACGGGTGCGCACGGGTCGGGACCGACGCGGACCGAGCCCCGCCATGAACTCGAAACCGCCGTTCCCGGCGGGCGGAGCCCAAGGTGGGAATTGAACCCACGACCTACGCCTTACCAAGGCGTTGCTCTACCTCTGAGCTACTTGGGCCCGCGGCGGGCTATGGTACCAACCGATCTGTGGACGGCTTCGCGGGGCCTCTGATACAATCCGACTTGACCTAGCGCCGCTAGGTTTATTTTTTGTCGAGGCAAACACGTGGCAACGGCGAAGGGCGGCTCCGCGAGCATCACTCTGCAGTGTCCCGACTGCAAGGAACGCAACTACACCACGCTCAAGAACAGGCGGAACGACCCCGATCGCCTGGAGCTTCGAAAGTTCTGCAGTCGTTGCCGGGCACATACCCGTCACCGCGAGACCAAGTAACCAAAGCATGCCGGCCTCGCCGGCCGTCGCACAGGGGCGTAGCTCAGTTGGTAGAGCATCGGTCTCCAAAACCGAGGGTCGCGAGTTCGAGTCTTGCCGCCCCTGCCACGCAACAGCCGACCGCCGCTCTCAGTGCGGCACCAACACGGAGGACCTGAGGTCAGGTGGCCAAAGCGGTACGCGGCCAGCCGGTGAAGCCGCGCTCCCCGGTGGGCCCACCGGCGGGAGCCGGTGAGCGCAACTACTTCGCGAGCGTCGTGGAGGAGCTGCGCAAGGTTGTCTGGCCCACCTGGAACGAGCTCGGGCGCATGACCGGCGTCGTCATCACCACCGTGCTCCTCATGGCAGTCATCGTTTCCGCCGCCGACTTCGTCCTCGGGCGCGTCGTGCAGCAGCTGTACGCCAGCAGCAGCAGCAGCAGCAGCAGCAGCAGCGGCAGCCAGGTCAAGCCGGGGGCCACCCCCACCGCTGCCGGCACCGTCACCACCCCACCCACATCAGCCGGCGGGACCACCGCCCCCGTCACACCGTGAGCACCGCAACATGAACGAAACCGCCACCACCACCGACGTCCGCTGGTACGTCGTGCACGCTTACTCGGGGCACGAGGAGAAGGTCAAGGCCAACCTCCTCAAGCGCGTCGAGTCGATGGACATGCACGACAAGATCTTCGACGTCCTCGTCCCCACCGAAGAGGTGATGGAGATCAAGGACGGCCAGCGCCGCAAGGTGGCCAAGAGGATCTTCCCCGGCTACATCCTGGTCAACATGATCATGTCCGACGAGTCGTGGTACGTGGTGCGCAACACCCCCGGGGTGACCTCGTTCGTGGGCAGTGGCAACAAGCCGGTGCCCCTCCAGGACCACGAGGTCCGGGGGATCCAGAAGCAGGTGAAGGCCGAGGCCCCCACCAAGGTGTCCGTGGAATACGAGATCGGCGAGAATGTGCGCGTCACCGACGGCCCGTTCACCGACTTCCACGGCAAGGTCACCGAGATGAATGCCGAGAAGGGCAAGCTCAAGGTGCTGGTCAACATGTTCGGGCGCGAGACGCCCGTCGAGCTCGACCTTCTCCAGGTCGAGCGGCTGCGATAGGAGTCGACGTGAGCAAGAAGAAGGTCAAGACAGTCATCCGGCTGCAGATTCCCGCGGGCAAGGCCACCCCCGCGCCGCCCATCGGCACGGCGCTGGGCCCGCACGGGCTCAACATCATGGAGTTCTGCAAGGCCTACAACGAGCGGACCGCCTCGATGGGGGACACCGTCATCCCCGCGGAGATCACCGTGTTCGAGGACCGCACGTTCACCTTCATCACCAAGACGCCGCCGGCGTACAACCTGCTCAAGAAGGCGGCGGGTGTCGACAAGGGCTCAGCCGTCCCCAACCGCGACAAGGTCGGCGTGGTGTCGCGCGACCAGGTGCGTGAGATCGCGGAGTTGAAGATGCAGGATCTCAACGCCTACGACCTCGACCACGCCATGAAGATCATCGAGGGCACCGCCCGCTCGATGGGTCTCACCGTCAACTAGTACACGCGATCGTGGGAGGGCGCTCTGCGCCCGCACGGACCACAGGAGGATCACAATGCCCCACCGTTTCGGAAAGAACTACCGCGAGGCCGCGGCCGCTCTCAACGCCGACCGTGCCTACGCACCCGATGAGGCCGTCAGTGCCGTACGCATGACCTCGAAGGCCAAGTTCGACGAGTCCATCGAGGCTCACATCCGCCTCGGCGTCGATCCCCGCCACGCCGACCAGATGGTGCGAAGCAGCGTGGTGCTTCCCCACGGCACCGGGCGGGTGCGTCGCATCGCCGTCTTCGCCACCGGCGAGAAGGCCAAGGAGGCGCTCGACGCCGGAGCCGACCTGGTCGGCGGCGACGACCTCGTCAAGAAGGTGCAGGCGGGCGACATCGACTTCGACATCGCCCTCGCCACCCCCGACCTCATGGGCGCCGTCGGACGCCTCGGCAAGGTGCTCGGCCCCCGCGGCCTGATGCCCAACCCCAAGGCCGGCACGGTCACGTTCGACATCGCCAAGGCGGTCCGCGACGTCCAGGGTGGACGCGTGGAATTCCGCGTCGACAGGGCGGGGATCATCCACGCGGCAATCGGCAAGGCGTCCTTCGACGACGCCAAGCTCAGGGACAACTTCGCCGCCCTGATGGACGCGATCGTGCGGGCCAAGCCGCCGGCCGCCAAGGGCACATACGTGAAGACGGTGACCCTCGCCGCCACCATGGGCCCGGGCGTGGCGGTCGACCCCGCCGCCGCCGCCCGCATGTCCGTTGCCTGACCGGCAGGGTCACGAGGTGGGCGCGCACGTCCGACCCCAGACGGCGGCGTCGCCGAGGGGAACGGCGTGATCCGGCTGCTCATCGTCGACGACATCTCGAGCACCAGGGACAACCTGCAGAAGCTTCTCAGCTTCGAGGAGGACATCGAGGTCGCCGGCACCGCCTCCGACGGCCGCGAGGGGCTGGAGGCGGCGCACCGGCTGCAGCCGGACATCGTGCTGACCGACGTGAACATGCCGGTCATGGACGGCATCGAGCTGACCGAGACCCTCGCCTCGGAGTTGCCGACATCGCCCGTGATCATCATGTCGGTGCAGGGAGAGCGCGATTACCTGCGCCGCGCCATGCAGGCCGGGGCGCGTGAGTTCCTCATCAAGCCGTTCAGCCACGACGAGCTGGTCGCGGCGATCCGGCGCGTCTACCAACTCGAGCAGAAGAAGGGCACGTTCCTCGCCAAGACCAACCCGCCCCAGCCGGACGGCATGGCCGGCCCCCGCAGCGGCGCACCGGGTGAGGTGATCCTGGTCTTCTCCGGCAAGGGCGGGGTGGGCAAGACCCTGATCGCCACCAACCTGGCCGTGGCGCTCTCGGAACAGACCGGGGGGCGCATCGCGCTCGTCGACCTCGACCTCCAGTTCGGCGACATCGGGGTCATGTTCAACCTCGACCACAGCCGCAGCATCACCGAGCTGGTCGACGGGTCGAGTGGCATCGACGAAGAGAGCCTGCGCGAGGTGCTGGCCCTGGGTCCCGCCGGGGTGCGGGTGCTGCTCGCACCGATCAGCCCGGAGCTTGCCGACCTGGTCACGGCCGAGCACGTGCGCGCCATCATCGCTGAGCTGCGCCGGGCCTTCGATTTCGTGGTCGTTGACAGCTCCAGCCACCTCACCGAGTTCAACCTCGAGGTCATCGAGCTGGCTCAGCGCGTCCTCGTGGTGACCGCCCTCACCATCCCCGCCATCAAGGACGCCAAGCTCACGCTGAAGGTTCTCGAGTCCCTGTCCGTCGATACCGAGTCGACGATGCTGGTCGTCAACCGCGTCGACGGTTACGCCGATTTCAACCAGGAATCGATCGAGCAGAGCCTGCGCGTCCCGGTGGCCATTCAAATCCCGCACGATCCCCGGTCCATCGGCGATGCGATCACGCGCGGGGTGCCCTTCGTCACGGCGCATCCCGAGGCGGAGGCGAGTCGCGCGGTCAGGGAGCTTGTGTCGCGGATCGTGCCGGAGGGCGCGGGTGTCGCGGCGGCGCCGGAGCCGGCTGACCGCAAGCGCCGCAAGGGCCTGTTCGGCCGCTGATCAGGGACCGAGGCCGGTCGAGATGTTGGAGTAGAGGTTGCCCGTCTGGCGGCCGAGCACGACGACCGACACGAGAACCACGAGGGCGACGAGCACGAGGATGAACGCGTACTCGATCATTCCCTGACCCTGCTCCTTGCGACGACGGGCGTCGCTGAGCACAAGGGTCGCCGGGTCGTCGATCGTGGCGGTGGCGGGCATGTCAGCTCCTGACGGTGAGTCGTCGCTGTCAGCGTGAGAAGCTGAGCTTGCGACGTGTCTTCTTCTTCTTATCAGAGGACTCGCCGTCTGGCGCAGTGTCGCTGCCGCTTTGTGACACCGGATCAATCAGCTCAACCACCGCATTGATGGCGACGCTGGGAGGGGAGGTGGGATGGCTGATCACGAACGGCACGCCCTTGTTGACCGAGGTGGCCACGACGTCGGCCGCAAAGGGAATTTCAGTGGAGATGTGAGCCCCGAGGAAAGTCTCCGCGCCACGTCGGTCCAGCTCGCCTGCGCTCTCGCGATGATTGGCCACCACCACGACCTTCGAGGGGTCGATGTTGAGGGTTTCGAGGGCGCTGCGAGTGAGGCGCGCGTTCTTCACACCGGTGACGCTGAGGTCGGTGAGCATGACGATGTGGTCGGCCACCTCGAAGCTGCTGATGGTCGCGTCGTTCAGGTACGACGGGGTGTCCAGCACGATGTGCTCGAAGGCCCCGCGGAGGGTCTCGACGAGGCTGGTGATGTGGGCGGGCTGCACGTAGTCGGCCAGCTCCGGGGACGTCGGTGCCAGCAGCACACTGATCCCGGCAGGGCCGGATGCGAGGACCTGGCGCACCGCGTCCGCATCGGTAATGCCGCTGTCGGAGACGAGGTCGGTGATGCTGTGGGTGGTGGGCAGGTTGAGGGCCGCCGCGATGTCGCCGAACTGCAACGACAGGTCGACGAGCACGACCTCTCCGTGGTGTTTCTCGCCGAGCGCGGCCGCCAAGTTGATGGCGACGACGGTCTTGCCCACGCCACCCTTGCCCGAGATGACGGCGGTGACCACGCCACGGGTGCGCTGCCTCATCGGCGCGACCGCCACGCCGTCGTCCGAGGCGGCCGGCGAGGCGGCCGTTGCTGAGATCGCGCGCGCGGCGCTGACGTTGCGTCGCTCCCCGAAGGCGTGGACGCGACGCACCGCGGCGACCAGATCGTCTCCCTTGAAGGGCTTCTGAAGGAACTCTCGAGCCCCGGCCACCATGGCCTGCCGGTAGGCGTCGTTCTCAGCCTCCATCGACATCATGATCACGCCAGTCGCCGGCAATGCCTGGGCGAGCATGACCGTGGTCTGCACGCCGTCCAACCCCGGCAGGGCGGCGTCGACGATGGCGATGTCCGGCTTGAGCCACAGCGACTGCTGGACCGCGTACTCGCCCTCGCCCGCGGTGCCGCACACCTCGATGTCTTCCTCGAGAGCGAGACGACGGCTGATGTTGTCGGTGACCTGGCGGCTCTCGTCGGCGATCAGGACTCGGATCATGGGTACTTCACTCGCATGGTGTGGTCTAGTCGCAGTCTATCCGCGAATTCCGCCAGTGACCGTCACGGCCCCGTCGCGCCCGCCGGGAGCGGGGGCAGGAATGGGCGGGGGTCGACCGGCTGACCGTTGACCCGAACCTCGAAATGACAGTGCGGACCCGTGGAATTCCCGGTGGAGCCGAGCAGGCCGATCACCTGGCCCGCTTTGACGACGTCGCCGACCTTCACCATCATCACCTCCAGGTGGCCGTAGAGGGTGAGCAGGCCGTTGGCGTGGGCGATGATGATGTGGTTCCCGTAGCCGACCGTGCTCACGTCGGCGGCGGCGACAACCCCGTCGGCGGCTGCCACGACGGGCGTCCCCAGGCGACCGGCCAGGTCGAGCCCGGTGTGAAAGTGGGGATAGGCCCCGAACGACGGCTCGTACGCGTACGGCGTCGGCCCGAATCCCTGGCTCACAATCACCCCGTGTGCGGGCCAGATGAGCTGGCTGCCATCGGCGCTGACGGGGATCGTCGGGGGGGTGCCGATGCCGGGTGGCAGGCTGCCAAGGTGGTTCTGCAGGTAGAACGTGGCCTCCTGCCAGGCCGCCTGCTCTGCGGCTGCGATGGTCTGGTCGAGCTCGTTGAGGCGGGTCTGGGCGATCGACTGGGCCACGGCGAGGCTCTGCCCATTGGCGGCACTGATCTCGTGGGCCGTTGCGGCGGCCTGCGAGCCGAGCTGGGCGATGAGGTCATTGGCGTGCTGGGTCTGCTGCTGCAGGGTCTGCTGCTGCTGTTGGAGCTGCGCCGTGGCCTGCTGGGCCGCCAGCGCGTCGGCGCCGGCCTGGGCCTCGGCGCTCTCGGCCGCGGCGAGGTCCGCGCTGATCTGGTTGACCAGGTCGGAGCTGCGATGGACGACGTGGGAGAGGTCGGCGGCCCGGCTGAGCAGGTCCGACATCGACGAGCTGGAGAGCAGGAAGGCGAGGAGGCTGTCATGAGTCTCATAGCCGAGCCGCACGTAGATGGCCAGAAGCTGCTTGTCGGCAGCGGCGTTGGCCCGGTCGAGCGTCGCGTTGGCGTTGGCCGTGGCTTCCCGGCTGGTGGCCTCGCTGTAGCGCTGCTCGGCGGCGCTGAGCTGGGTCAGCGTCTGCGCGATCGCCTGCTGGTTCGCCGTCACCAGGTCGCGGAGCGATTTCTGCGAGTCCTTGGCGGCCTGCAGCTCGCTGGTCAGCGAGCTCACGGTGCTGTTGAGGGCGGCCTGTTGCTGCAGTTGCGCCTGCAGCTGCGCGGCCAGGGGATCGCCCGGGGGCGCGGGGGGAGGCGTGGCTGAGCCGGACGCGGCCTGCACCGGGGCAGCGATCAGGAGCAGGCCGCCCGCGAGCAGCGCGACGATGAGTTTGCGCACGTCCGCAGCGTAGGCAACACATGTCGCCGCACCGGTGGCGGCGCGCGTGTCGTGCGCGCCTCGTCAACCAGTATCAGACATCCGTTGCATCGTCGCCACTATTCCGCGCCGCTTGGCGTTACCGAGTCGAGATCGCCGCGTCGTCAGCGCCCGAAGCGCAGGCGCCACAACGCCGCGGGACGCCGCAGCCGGCCGCTGCCGCCCTCTGCGGCACGTCCGACATGGGCCACGACGACCTTCACGCGCCGGCTGAAGGCGCCGCGGGGCTCGGTGAGCACAAGGGGGCGGCCGGCGTCGATGGCCGCCTCCATCCTCGGCTCGAAGGGCAGGCTGGCGAGGACCGGGAAGCGCAGGGCTCTCTCGATCTCCTTGGCGGGCAGGCTGACGCGGGGACGCGGCTGGTTGAGCACCAGGGCCACGTGGTCTCGGTCGACCCCCAGGGATTGGAGGAGCTTGAGGGTGACCTTGGTGTCCTTCACCGAGGTGAGGCCTGATGAACTCACCAACAGGATGTCGTCGGCCACCTCCATGACGCCGACGACGCGCTCATCGAGGTGCGCCGGCGAGTCGATGACGAGGTAGTCGTAGGCGCGGGCGAGGTGGAGAAGGATCCCGTCGAGCACCGCCGGGGTGACCAGGTCGCTCGAGTCCGGCCGGCTCGGCGCCAGGAGCACGCGCACTCCGGCGTCGCTGGTTGCCATGGCACCCTCCACCGCCTGCCGGTCGAGGTGGCCGTCGCTGCGCGTCAACGAGTCGATGGACACGGGGTGCGCCTCGAGACGGAACAGCAGGCGCAGGTCGCCGTACTGCAGGTTGAGATCGACCATGGCGACCGTTGAGCCGCCCACCGCCAGCGCCGTCGCGACATTGGCGGCAACCACCGATGTGCCCACGCCCCCCTTGCCGCTGAAGACACAGACAACCCGGCCGCGCGGATCGGGTCGCTGCACACCGCGCTGGGCGGTGCCCACGGCGACCGGCGACGGCTGGGTGGCGGGACCATCAACGCCCATCACAGCAACGCGAATTGCCGGTGGGACGTGCTCGCGGTCCATCGGGCTCATGGTATGCCGCAGCCCGCACCCATGCGCGGCGCTCGCCCCTGCACGGCCAGACACAAAAAGAAAGGGGAGCCGCACTTGGCGGCTCCCCTTGTCAGTTCTCGCGAACCTGACGGTCTCTTAAGTACCGAGGCCCGTGCTGATGTTCGAGAAGACGTTGTTGACCTGCTTGCCGACAACGGTGAGGATGACGATGACAACGACGGCGATGAGCACGAGGATGAGCGCGTACTCGACCATTCCCTGGCCTTCCTGGTCCTCGTCCTGATTGCGAACCATGAGCTCGCGAAGTCGCAGATAAAGATTGCTGAGCATTCTGGGTTTCACCTCCTTTGTCCGTAGAATCATGTTGCGTGATGTCCCGGGGTTCGTCCCGGCGACACCCAAACTATGACCCGCGGATGTACCACTGGGATGGCCAGTCTGCGAAAGGATCGTAACAAACCCTCGTACATCCGGGACACCGCTTTTCCCTTTACAGGCTTAGACTCTTGGTGATGAGTGCAGAGGTCGCCCCAGTCCGCGTTCGCCCCGCAGGGATCGACGCTATACGGCTTGTTCTGTTCGGGCGCCTCGTCCCGGCAACATTCTTCGCACTGCTCGGTTACGTGCAGTTACTGCGCGTGGTCAGCGATGTAATAGCGCTTCCTCATCCCATCACCCCATGGGCAGTCCTGAGCGGTCCGGTGCCGGCGGCGCTGTACCTGTTGTTCTGTGCGATCCCGGTGTTCATCTACGTTGGGCGCCCCGCGCCGCGCGCGCGTGATGGCCGGCTTCTGCCGCGCGTCGCGGGCCTCGCGGGCACGGTGATGTTGGTGGTTGTCGGTGCGCTGCCCCAGGGTGATCTTCTCTTCGTTCCGCCGGCCTGGTTCGGCGGTGTGTCGACGGCCATGTCGCTGGTTGCGTTCACTCTTGCCGTGTACGGGTTGCTCTACCTGCGGCGCAGTCTCAGCATCATCCCCGAGGTGCGCCGGTTGGTCACGGGCGGTCCGTACCGCGTCGTCCGCCATCCGCTGTACGCCGCGGAGATCCTGGCAGCGCTCGCCTTCGTGCTGGTCAACCCGGGTGCACTGGCCGCCGTCGTCCTGGTTCCCTTCGTGCTCACCCAGCTGCAGCGTTCGAAGTACGAGGAACGGCTGCTCACCGAAGCGTATCCCCTCTACCGGGACTACGCGCAGCACACACGGCGGTTGATCCCGTTCATCTGGTGAGCGCATTGCCGATCGCGGATGCGGACCTATACTCGAGGTCTCGCGATGCCCTGCTATCGGAGATCCTCACATGAGCCGGCGTGTCCTGGTCGTGGACGACGATCCCCGCCTGCTGCACATCGTGGCCATGTACCTTGGTATCGAGGGCTACGACGTGGCCGTGGCTGCTGACGGAGCGGCCGGCCTGACAGAGATCGAGAAGCAGACACCTGACCTGATCATCCTCGACATCATGATGCCCGGCATTGACGGCATCGAGACCTGCCGCCGGATCCGCGCGGACCCCGCCACCGCCGAGGTCCCCATCCTCATGTTCAGCGCTCTCTCCGGCGACGATGATGTTGAGCGCGCTCGTCAGGTGGGTGCCAATCACCTCATCACCAAGCCGTTCAACCTCGTCGGCCTCGGCTCAGTTGTGAAGTCGTTTTTCGCACACGACAACGCGGTGTCGGTATGAGGTCGGCACCCAGCCACTAGGGATGCGCTGACCCGACCTGCGTCCCATCCTCGAGATGCGTGGTCAGGTCGGTGCTGATGAGCGGCGCGAACACCGACCTCAGCACCGGCTCGACGCCGATGGCGTGACCAGAGAGAGTCGCGCTGCGCACCGCGTTGGCAGCAGCGTTGCGCGACGGCGGGATGGTGTTACCCGGGCCGGGCGTGGCCGCGCCCAGGGCCAGCACGACCATGAAGAGCACGGCCGCCTGGAAGAAGCCGACAAGGCCTCCGAGCAGTGCTCCCGCAATGCGGTCGAAGGCCACCACCGCAATGTGTTCGACGCGGTCCGAGAGCGTGTGGCCGATCAACTCGAAGATCACCACCACCGCGACAACGATGGCGACGAAGGCCCAGGTGTTGGCGATGATGTCGCCCTTGCGGAAGAAGGCCGCAAAGCCGTTGCCGGTGTAGTACGCGGCGAGGAACGCCGCGTACAGGCCAACGGCCGAGAGGAGGCGGCGCAGGGTGCCCGTCCGCCAGCCGAGCCAGGCGTTGAAGATGATCAGGACGACCAGCAGCACGTCCGCGCTGAACTGTCCCAGGTTGGCATCGATCGCGCTGAGCATGACTGGCCTCAACCTACCATGCGTGCGCGCATCGCGCCCATGTCAGTGAAAGCTCTTGCCGACCTGGATGACGGCAGGGCCGAGCAGGACGATGAAAAGCGTGGGGAAGATGCAGCCGATCATGGGGATCAGCATCTTGATCGGCGCCTTCTGTCCCGCCTCCTCGGCGCGCTGCCGGCGACGACGGCGGATCTCCTCCGACTGGATGCGCAGCACATTGGCGATACCGACACCGAGCTGTTCGGATTGGATGATCGCCTGCAGGAAGTTGTTGAGCTCCTCGACCTTGTTGCGCCGGCCCATGTCGTCGAGGGCCTCCAGACGCGGGCGACCCAGGCGCACTTCATTGAGCACTTGGTTGAACTCCATGGCCAGCACGTTGCGGTACTTGTCGCACACGCGGGCGAGGGCGGCGTCGAAGGCGAGGCCGGCCTCGACACTGATGGTCAGCAGGTCGAGGGCGCTCGGCAGAGACATCAGGATTTCCTTCTGACGGCGCTTGATCCGTCGCGAGATGCTCATCGACGGCACCAGGTAACCGATGACGCCGCCGCCGACGGGCGCGAGGTACAGCGTCGGTGGCGTCATTGCCGTGAGAATGGCGAGCCCGAGGCCGATGGCCACGCCGACGACGAGGGCGATCAGCTGCAGGGCGACAAAGCCACCGGCGGTCAAGCCACCGGGGCGGCCGGCAAGGTTGAGCTTCTCCTGGACGGCCTGCTGCTGTCCGCCCTGCATGCGGCTGGTCATGACCTTGCCCAGCCTGTCGAAGATGGGCTTGATCACACGGTCGCTGAACGGCAGGCTCAACTCGGCCTCGGTGAGGCTGAGGACCTGTCGCCCCGTCTCGTTGAACTGCGCGAGACGCGCCTCGAGAAGGTCGGACTGCGTCGCCGTGGACCGGTTGGTGAGCCCGAAGACGATGAAGGTCACACCGATGAAGGCGAAGAGGGCGGCGACGGCGGCAAGGATCACGTCACACCTCGATCTTGACGATCTTTTGGATGGCGGCCGCCCCAATGGCGATCGAGAAGATGCCGATCCCCAGCATGATGTGACCGCTGGTCTCGCTGAGCATCGGTCCGAAATAGGACGGCGAGATCATCTCGAGGAAACCGGCAAGCCCGAAGGGAAGCAGGGTGATGATGATTCCCGAGATGCGCGCCTGGGCGGTGAGCGTCCGGATCTCGCCGGTGATGCGCACGCGCTCGCGGATGGTGTAGGCGATGGTGTCGAGGATCTCAGCGAGGTTGCCGCCGACCACTCGCTGGATCTGCACGGCAGTCACCAGGAGGTCGAAGTCCTCCGACTTGTTGCGGTGCACCATGTGGTTGAGGGCGTCATCCACGCTGATACCAAGCGCGATTTCGCGCGTGGCTCGTGCGAACTCCTCGGAGATGGGCGGCGAGGCGTTGCGGCTCACCGAGGCGAGCGCCTGGGCGAAGGAGTAGCCGGCCTTCAGCGCGTTGCTCAGCAACGTGATGGTGTCACCCAGCTGGTTGTTGAAGGCGCGGATGCGCCGGCCCTGGCGGATGCGCAGGAAGACTCCGCTGAACAGCCAGGCCGCGGCGGGTCCGACCAGCAGCATCACCGGCGTTCCGAAGCGCAGGAAGAGAAGGCCGCCGAGGGCGACACCGACGCCGGCGACGGCCAGCACCCACTCCGACGACTTGAGCTTGAGGTCCGCCTTGGCGAGGTCGTCGGCGAGCTTGCCGGTGTGCGACGAACGTGCCAGCACCGGGTTCAGCGCCGTGGAAACGATCTCGATCAGGTCGCGGATCGGATTGCCCGTGCTGATACGCGCCGGTGCAACCTCGACCGGCCGCCCGTACTGGCTCAGCCGGGCGGCCACGCGATCTGCGTCGGTCACCCGACGTCCGGCTGCCCACGCGGTGATCGACATGACCGTACCGGCCGCCAGCACCGCGGCCGCGATGGCGGGCAGTGTGAGCGTCATCGCCGATTCCCGAGGTCAGGCTGCCAGCGGATCATGAGCGTCGACCTCAGTGCTGGAACAGTTGGTTGAGCGTGGCCGGGGTGATTGCCGTGTCAGCTCCAAGGTTGAGCGGCGACCCGGTGTTGGCCTCGTAGTTGGGCTTGTCGAATCCATTGACGCCGTCACGCTTGCCCCACTCAGCCTGGGGGCGCAGCACGTACTTGAGCACCGTCTCGGTGACCCCAGGACGCGACGTGATCAGCGAGGAGAGGATCTCTGCCTGGTTGCGGGGCAGCTCGATGATGTACGAGTTGACCGCCGTGGCGGCCGCGCTGCCCGTTGCTGTCGATGCGACCGACGCGCCGCCGACGCGGAGCACACGAACATCCTGGAAGGCATAGCGGACACTGCCGCCGCCGGCCCCGGAGTCGATGAGGATGTCGATGTGGTCCTCTGGCTGGATGTAGTAGCCGACGGACATCAGCTCCGCGACGAGGCCGGGATCACCGGGTGTTCCCCCGGCGGGGATCGCCATGGCGACGTATCCCTTGGTGATGTCCAGGTGGGTCACAACCCCGGTACCACCGACGCCGCTGCTTGCCGATGCGAACAGCGAGGCTGTGAGAGGGATGTTGGCGCTCAGGGTGACCGGCGCGATCTTGCCGACGGCCTGGCTCGGATCGGTGAATGTGTCGACAGGAAAGCTTCCCTGCGCGAGAGGTGTCGTGCTGAGCAGGTCAGAGGTGATCGCTGTTCCGGCGGCGATCGTTGTCTTGGCCACGACCACGTTGGTGGTGGGCGTGCTGTTCTTGCTGACGGTACCGCTGACCGCGAAGAGCACCGCGGCGGCGGCGGCGGCGGCCAGAACGATCCCGACGATCAGGAAGACCCGGTTCTGCGGCTTGTTCGGCTGAATGGCCAACGTCAGTACCCCTTGACTGCTGTGTCGTGTTGTGGTGATGCACATCCATCGCGGACGACGGAAGATGCGTTATCGATCTGTACTCGAGTGTCGCCGAGGATGAGGGCTCGGGTGTCGCCGTCCGGTAACAAACCGATCGACTCTCCGATCCAGTTCTGATGCCGGGTCATGAAAACGGCGAGGTCAGGTGTCGATGCGTCCGGTGCCCTGGGCCGCCATCAGCAGCGTCAGAACATCCTCGCGGTAGGGCGCGATGGTCGCGATGCGCCGGTACACACGCAGCGCTCCCTTGTCGTCACCGCGGTAGCGATAGATGCGCGCCACACGCTCCAGGTACGAGACGGCCAGGTCGGTGTCCTTGTCGTCGATGCACACGTCGGCGAGGCGGCTGAGCGGCAGTTCATACACAGGATCGGACCGCGATGCAGCCAGGTAGCAGTTGAGAGCGGCGTTGGATTTGCCCAGCGCGCGGCAGCGGTCACCGGCGTTCATGGCCAGGTCGGCGATGGCGCGGCCGCCGGGCTCGAGGGCGATCTCCTGCAGCAACGCTGCCGCCTCGTCGCAACGCTTGTGGCGCAAGCGGTCCTCGATCTTTCGCCGTGTCTCGGTGAGCTTCGTGTTGCCGTCGAAGGGATCTTCGTCGACGTCCGCGTGCGGTTGGGCGAGACCTGCGCCGCGCCCACGACGCGGCTCGCCGTTGCGGCGCACCCGCCAGCCTCGCTGAGGATCGTCGTCGTCGTCCTCCGCGTCCGGGCCGTCGTCAGCCTCGGCAGGGCCGGCGCCCGCGGCGGCGGCGGGATGTACGACGGTGAGCGGGGGGAGCGAGGCATCGGCGACGGTGCCGGGCAGGGGCGCCGACGCCGGCAGCTCGCGGTGGGCGCGGTCCAACGCGAGGAACTCATCGCCCGCTCCCGGCTCACCCTGCGGCTCGTCTTCGGTGGGCTCGGTGGTGGCCACCTCGTCGGAGGCAAAGGCCGGCATCGCCATCGGCGTGACCTGTCCCTCGCCGGCGGCAGGGGAGGCGGCGTCCTCATCGAGGATGTGGAAGCCGGCCTTGGGAGCGACGATGGTCGAAGCGGGCTCGTCGGCGGGCGGGCTGCTCTCGACCGGCTCCTCCACGGCCTCGACGCCAGGCACCGGCTCGTTGCCGTCCTCGCGCGCGGTCTGGTCGTCATCAGCACGGCCACGGCGGCGCAGGGCAGCCGGCCGCGGCGCTGTCAGGGCGTCCTCAAGGCCGGCATCGCCGTCGGCGGCATCCCCGGGCCCGTCTGCGAGACCCGCGGGCGGGGTCGCGTCCACGGCGCCGACGGGTTCGGCGAGCGCAGCCATGGTCTCGGCCGGGGTGGCTGCGCCGGCGTCGGCCGGCGCACGGCCGGGGACCACCGCATCGAGGGCAAGGAGGTACTCGTAGACGGTGCGACGGAGGCGCAGTGCGAGCGCCTCACTTGCCGGGCTGCCGGCACGTGAGCTCATCGCCTCAACCTCCTCGATCGTGTCGAGCAGGTGGCGCTCGTCGAGGCTCTGGCTGGTGATGGCGATCTCGAGGCGGGCCTGGAGGAGTTCGGCGACCTCGGGAATGTCTGCGGCAAGCGTGGCGGCGGCGTCATACCAGCCGTGGCGAAGCACATCGGCGGACTCGTTGATGACGATCACAGCCGGTTCCGTCCCTCAGCACACATAGCTTGAAATGTGGCGGATGGGAGCCGCTCGCGCCGCCATGGTCCGGTCACGACGCAGTCACGAGCCGGTGCGATCGCCGCGGGTCGTCTCATCTGCCCTCAGATCTCCTTACCTGGGATGGATCGTCGCCATCAGGGCGCACGTCCATTCTCAGCCCGGTGGCCCCGAGGCCCGGCGCAACCGTGGCAACAAGGCTGTGAAAGAGTTCGCCGGTATCCCGGCGGGTCGGGTCGTCGCCTTGAGGACGGATAATCGGTGTGACACCGCCCACACCGTGAGGCCTGTGATGCCCAGCTTCTTCCCGAACGCCCGCGAGAACATCGCCGTCCCCGACAGCCACAAGGGACAGATCGTGTTCAAGTGGCCGGACCTGAGCATCCGCCGCTACAGCAATGCCATCGTCGCGCCCGACGAGGTCGCGGTGTTCATGTACCAGGGCGAGGTCAAGGGCACGCTACCGCCGGGTCGCCACAGCCTCGACGCCACCGAGATCCCCTTCCTCGGTTTTTTCGCGGATCACCTGACCGGCGACAACCTCTATCGCACGGAGATCTACTTCGTGGGCAGCCGCGAGTACCCGGAGCTGAAGTTCGGCGGCCGCGTCGACAACGTCCAGGACCCGGTCACCGGCCTGATCGTGTCCCTCGGGGTGTACGGCGAATACTCCCTGAAGGTCGTCGATCCGCCCACGTTGCTCACCAACCTGACCGGGACAGTCGATGTCACCGACAACGCCGCGATCACCGACTGGGTCGCGCAGCAACTCCTCAAGGTGCTGCGCACCGACGTGACCCAGCACGTGGTCGGCAAGGGCTGGCCCATCCTCGGACTGGCCGCGTACGTGCCTGAGGTGGAGGCGGACGTCATCTCGCTCTCGGCCCAGCAGCTGGCGGCGTACGGGCTGGCCGTGGCCCGCATGGGCAACTTCACGATCAGCCTGAGCGACGAGGACGAGGCCCAGCTCAAGACCCTGGCACGCGACACCGCCTACTCGCGCCTTGCCGGTTCCTTCCAGCAGTACGCGGCCGGCGAGTTGCAGCTCGGCGCCGGGGAGGGAATGTCCCAGGGCGGCCAGGCACTGGGCGGCGCGTTCCTCGGTGCCGGGCTCGGCCTCGGCGGCCAGGCCACCCAGATGCCGGCGCCCGGGCCGGCGCCGCCCGCAGCCCCCGGCTTCGCGGGCGGCGGCAGCGGATACAGCGGGCCGCCC
>PLWW01000105.1 GCA_003153125.1 Candidatus Dormiibacterota bacterium
TTCCGGTGGTACTGGATCGCGCAGTGGCCCACCCTGCTCGGCACCTGGATGCAGGTGGTGGCGCTCGGCTACCTGGTGTACGACCGCACCCACAGCAGCACGGCCGTGGCCGCCGTCGCGGCTGCCGACGGGTTGCCGGCGGTCATCCTGTCGCTGGCCGGTGGGCTCCTCGCCGACCGTCTGCCCCGGCGCCGCATCCTCCTCTGCACCCAGTCGGTGCTCGGGATCAGCTCCGGGGTTCTCGCCGCGCTCGCCCTCACCGGGCACGCCACCTTCTGGGCGATCGTCGCCGTGGCGGTGGTGTACGGCTCGGCCGACTCGCTGGACCTGCCGACCCGCCAGGCGATGGTCTCCGACCTCGTCGGCCGCCGCGACATCGTCAACGCGGTCGCGCTCAGTTCCACCGCGATGAGCGCGACCCGCATCATCGGGCCGTCGCTGGCGGGCGTGCTCATCGCCACCGCCGGGCCCGGCGCATGCTTCGCCGTGCTCTCGCTGGCCTACATCGCGCCGCTGGCGGTGCTGCTCACGGTCATCCCCGACGTCACGCCACTGCCCCGCGCGGCGGGAACAACCGCGCTCCGCGAGCTCTTCGACGGTGTGCGCATCGTGCGTCGTGACCCTCTCGTGCGTGGCATCGTCATCGTCACCGCCGCCCTCGCGTTCTTCGGTGTCTCGTACATGCCGTTCTTGCCGATCCTGGCACGAACCCAGCTGCACGGTGGCGCCGGCGTGCTCGGGCTTCTCTACTCCATCGGGGGCATCGGCGGCGTCGTCGGCGGCGTTGTCATCGCCACCGTCGGCAACACCGGTGGGCGGCGCCGCCTCCTCGTGGTCGGCGGCGCCGTGTACGCGGTGGGCCTGTTCACCGTCGCGCACTCGTCGCTGCTGCCGCTCACGCTGGTGGCGCTGGTGGCCATCAGCTTCGCCTTCCTGGCCATGAACACGTCGATGATGACCCTGCTACAGACGGAGGCCGACCCCGCCGTGCGCGGGCGGCTGCTGGGCATCTACGCGATGCTCTTCGCCGGCCTCCAGCCGCTCGGCACATTCATGTACGCTGGCGCGCAGCACCTCTTCGGTCTCTTCAACGCCATCGGCATCGGCGCCCTGGTGGTGGGAGTGGTGGCCATCACAGTGGCGGTGTCCCCTGGATTTCGGGCCCGTTTCAGCGCCGCCCCTGGCGTGGACGGCGGTGCCGTGCGGAGCGCTGACTAGACTGGGCCGACGTGCGTCGTGCCTCAGTCGTCCTCCTCGCTGTGCTCTGCTGCTCGTGCAACTCGGGCACGTCCACGCCGTCCTCGCCGGCGGCGCAGGTGATCGCGCGGGTGGGCCCGACGGCGATCACCGCCGACCTGTTCAACATCCGCCTGCAGAGCGCGCTCACCGGCGTCGCCCAGGCTGGTGGGCCGACCGGGAATGCGGCGATGACCTCCCAGGTGCGCGCGTCGGTGCTGCGCAGCCTGCTCATCGACACCGTCATCGCCCAGGAGGCGACGGCGTCCGGAGTGGCCGCGACGGCCAGCGAGGTGCAGGCGCAGCTCGCCGCCGACACCCAGGCGGCCGGTGGACTCTCGCAGCTGGTCAGCCAGCTCGCCTCACTGGGCGGCTCGCTGGCGCAGCTGCGCGACGAGATCCGTTCCTCGCTGAACGAGCAGAAGCTCGAGGACATCTTCGCCCAGCAGCGGGCCACGGAGATTGAGCAGAGCTTGGCTGCCGGCATGGGTTTCGCAAGCCTGGCATCACAGTTCTCCGACGACAGCGCCACCTCGTCAAAGGGCGGTGAGCTCGGCGCCGTGCCGCGCACCCAGGTCCAGGGCGACGACCCGGCGTACGCGGCCGCGGTGCTCGCCCTCCACGCCGGCGCCTACACCAACCCGCCCGTCCACGACGCCCAGGGGTACGACATCGTCCAGCTCCAGTCGTCCGACGCCACCACGCTCACCCTGCGGCACATCATCGTGAACGCGCCCCAGCCCTACACCGTCAACCAGCGCCCGCAGTGGTTCTCTGAGGCGATCTTCGAGTCGCTCGCCCAGGATTGCGCTGCCGGGCAGATCCACATCTTCGTGAGCAACGTTGGCGACGACCCCTGCGCCGCGGCCTCGCCGAGCCCGTCGCCGTCCGGCCCTGGGCTGCCGACCCCTGCGCCGCTGCCGAGCCCCTGAGGGCACAGCTCAGCTCGTTCAGTGGCCGTCCGGCAGGACCATGTCATAGAGCGCGATCAGCGAGGCCGAGCCACCGCACCCGAAGCTCCCGCCGGTGCCGCAGCTGCCCACCACCCAGCAGTCGTCGCTGTCCGGGCAGGTCACCCCGCTGAAGCTGGCGACGTGGTTCCGCGCCGCCGTGGGCCCGCGGATCACCGCCCATGCCGTCCCCGTGAACTGCTCAGAGAGACCCTGGGCACCACCTCCAGCGGACCGGGACACGCCCACCGCCCAGCAGTTGGACTCACTGATGCACGCCACCGCCTGGAGAGAGCTGCCGGTGCTGAAGAGCGGCACCGCGCTGTGGACGATGGTCCAGCCGCTCCCGGTGTCGTGCTCGATGAGCGGCGCACTGGTGGCACCTGCGGTGTCGCCACCCACCGCCCAGCAGTCCGATGCCGCGGTGCAGGTGACGCCGCTCAGCGTGGCCGCGCCGGCGCCCGTGTCCGGCGAGGTCACGACCGACCATGACGTGCCGTCGAAGCGCTCGACCAAGGTGTGTTGAGCGCCGGCCGAGCCCACCGCCCAGCAGTTGTCGACAGCGGCGCACGCCACCGCGTCCAGCGAGCTCGGCCCCGGGCTCGCCGGGGAGGCGGCGGTCGACCAGCCGGTGCCGTCGTCGTGGAGCACGAGGCCCGTCTGCGCGGACGATAGTCCCGTCGCGCCCACCGCCCAACAGTCGTCGTGTGCCGGGCAGGCCACGCCGTACAGGGCCGCGTTGCCGGGAACCCTGTTTGTCACAACCGACCAGCCCGAAGCCCCGTATCCCTCGATGAGCGGCTGCTGGCTGCCTCCTGGCCCGTCCCGGTTGGCGCCCACCGCCCAGCATTCGGAGACACCGGCACAGCTCACCCCAAAGAGCACACTGCCCCGGCCGGCGGCCGCGACCGGGCCTGAGCCGAGCGCCCAGCCCGTCCCGCTGTAGCGCTCCACGAGGGCGTGGGAGTGCAGGGTGCCCGGCGCGCTCCCGCCCACAGCCCAGCACTCCGCGTCGCCGGCGCAGGTCACCCCCAGCAGGGGGCCGCCCGGCGCCGGCCCGGCGAGCAACGACGCGGGGGGCTGGCCCCTGCCCTTCACCGGCGCACCGGTGGCGTCTGCGCAGGCGCCGCACGCCAAGGCGAGGAGGGCGGCCAGGATGACGGCCGGCGACGAGCCCATCGGGCGCCGGGCGCGACCCACTAGAGCAGGCGCGGCTCGGCGCCCTCGGTGCGGACGCCGTACTCCTCCAGGGCTGCGGTGACCACGTGCCGCGGCACCCGCTCCTCGTCGGCCAGCGCGTCGAGGGCGGCGATGACGATGCTGGGGGCGTCGATCTCGAAGTGGCTGCGGAGCGCGGCACGTGTGTCACTGCGCCCGTAGCCGTCGGTGCCCAGGGGCACGAATCGCTGGGGGACGAAGCGCGCCACCTGCTCTGCGACGGTCTTCTGGTAGTCGCTCACCGCAATCACCGGGCCGGGCAGCTGTTCGAGCTGCTCCTGGAGGTACGAGGTGTGGTGCGGGCCCTCGGGATGGAGCCGGTTCCAGCGCTCCACGGCGAGTGCGTCGTTGCGCAACGCCAGGTAGCTGGTGACGCCCCAGATGTCGGCGGCCACGTCGTGCTCGGCGAGCATCGCCTGCGCCTCGACCGCCGCCTGCATGGCCGTGCCGCTGGCGAAGAGCTGGAGGCGGTGAGGTCTCTCCTCGGGAGCGCGCTGGAACAGGTACAGCCCACGCAGGATGCCGTCCTCGGCGCCCTCGGGCATCGGGGGCATCGCATAGTTCTCGTTGTAGAGCGTCAGGTAGTAGAAGACGTCCTCACCGCGCTCGAACATGCGGCGCATCCCCTCGCGGATGATCACCGCCACCTCGAAGGCATATGCGGCGTCGTACACCTGACAGTTGGGCACCGCGGAGAACAGCAGCGGGGAGTGGCCGTCCTGGTGCTGCAGGCCCTCGCCGTTGAGGGTTGTGCGACCGGCCGTGCCGCCCAGCATGAAGCCGCGGCCGCGTGCGTCACCGAACGCCCAGACGAGGTCCCCGACGCGCTGGTAGCCGAACATCGAGTAGTAGATGTAGAACGGGATCATCGCCTCGGCGTGGGTCGCGTAGGCCGTGCCAGCTGCCGTGAAGCTGCCCATGGCGCCGGCCTCGGTGATCCCCTCCTCGAGCAGCTGACCGTCGCGAGCTTCCTGGTAGCTGAGCACCATGCTCGCGTCGACGGGCTCGTACCGCTGCCCGAACGGCGCGTAGATCTTGACCTCGCGGAAGAGCGCGTCCATGCCGAAGGTGCGCGCCTCGTCGGGGATGATCGGCACGACCCGCCGGCCCACCTCGGGGTCGCGGAGCAGGTTGCGCAGGATGGCCCCGAACGCGGCCGTCGTCGACACCGCGCGCCCGCCGCTGCCGGTCATGGAATCAGCCCACACCGCGTCGCCGGGGGTGGGCAGGGGGCGGTTGCGCACCACCCGCTTGGGAAGCATCCCGCCCAGCGCAAGACGCCGGCCCATCAGGTACTCGATCTCGTCGGACTTGGCGCCGGGGTGGTAGTAGGGCACGATGTCCTGGTCCAGCTGCTTGTCGCTGATGGGCAGCTGCAGCTTGTCGCGGAAGGCCTTCATCTCGGTATCGCCGATCTTCTTGATCTGGTGGGTGGCGTTGCGCCCCTCGAAGAGCGACCCCAGGGTCCACCCCTTGACGGTGTGGGCAAGGATCACCGTCGGCGCGCCCTTCTGCTCGACGGCAAGGCGGAACGCGCTGTAGACCTTGCGGTAGTCGTGGCCGCCACGACGGAGGTGGCGCAGGTCGTCGTCGCTGAGGTGCTGGACGAGCTTGCGCAGGCGGGGGTCGGGTCCGAAGAAGTTCTCGCGGATGTACGCGCCGGTTTCTGTCGAGAACTTCTGGAACTGGCCGTCGTTGGTGCTGTTCATCTTGTCGACGAGCACGCCGTCGACGTCGCGGGCGAGCAGCGGATCCCACTCGCGCGCCCAGATCACCTTGACCACGTTCCAGCCGGCGCCGCGGTAGAGCGACTCCAACTCCTGGACGATCTTGCTGTTGCCGCGCACTGGGCCGTCGAGGCGCTGGAGGTTGCANNAAACGCGCCTGGTAGACGGCGTTGAGCGGGCCGAGGCCCATCGACACCGTCGGGAACTCCCAGAAGTCCGGCATGAGCCGGGGGTGGGGATAGGAGCTGAGCCCCTTGCCGGCCACCTCGTGGCGGAAGTTGTCGAGGTTCTCCTCGGTCAGCCGTCCCTCCAGGAATGCGCGCGAGTACATGCCCGGGGCGGCGTGACCCTGGTAGTAGATCTGGTCGCCTGACCTGCCGTCGTCCTTGCCACGGAAGAAGTGGTTGAAGCCGACCTCGTACAGCGACGCCGACGATGCGTAGGTGCTGAGGTGGCCGCCGATGCCGTCGGTGCGCTTGTTGGCGCGCGTGACCATGACCGCCGCGTTCCAGCGCACGATGCGGCGGATGCGCCGCTCCATCTCCTCGTCGCCGGGGAACCAGGGTTCCTCCTCGGGCGGGATGGTGTTGATGTATGGGGTCGACACCATCGCCGGGACGCCGACCTGCAGCGTGCGGGCGCGCTCAGTGAGCTTGCCGAGGACGAAGCGCGCCCGCGACGCACCCTCGGTGGCCACCAGATTGTCCAGCGACTCCAGCCATTCGCCGGTCTCGTCCGGGTCGCTGTCGGGAAGTTGGTGCAGGAAGGCGTCGGAAGTCATGTCATCCGTGTGTGGCATCGACTCGAAGGCAATGGGAGCGTACCGCGCTAGGTCCGCAGTCCGACCTCGGCCTCGGACGCGCGGTCGGCTGCCTGGGCGCGCTGCAGACGGAGTGTCTGGTCGCGGCTCTCGACGACGAGGCGACGCCCGGCGTCCTTGAGCTCAGTTCCCTCGAGAAGGAGATCGGCTGCGGCCACCACGGCGTCGTCGACGCGGAACAACGGGTACATCCCCGCGGTGAAGAACTCGGCCTCCTCTGCGCTCCGCTCACGCCAGTAGCGCGGCACCATCTCCGCCCAGCGGGTGAGGAAGGCCGCGAACAGCTCCTGCTGGTCGCGTTCCTGGAGACCTCGGATGAGCGCCTTCTGCGTGGCCAGCGGGGTCTCGGGATCGGTGAGGCGTTCCCATGCGGCTTCCTTGGCGGCCGCGTCGGGCCGGGCGGCGCGGGCGGCCGCCGCCTTGCGCATGCCCACGTCGGTCCTGTCACCTGCCGACTCGGCGGCGATGGCGGCCTCGTCGAGCCTGCCGGCGGCGGCGAGCCTGCGCACCAGGAACCAGCGCAGGTCCTGGTCGACGACGATGCCCTCGGGGAGGTCCTTGCCGGCGAGCAGTCCCGCCGCGACATCGAGGTCCGCGTCGCTGTCGGCGGTCGTGACCGTGGCGCGCAGGGCGGTCAGCTGGTGCGGCGTTCCCGGTTTCGACTGCTTCAGGATCTGCTTGGCGGTGGCATGGAGGCTGGCGCGCAGGCCTCCGCGGTTCTCGGGGTGGCTGTACAGCTCGACGGCGCTGATCGCCTGGCCGAGGATGTCGTCGACGATCGTCGGCATCGGCTCGTTGGGGGCGTGGCGGGCGACCAGGCTGAGGTAGCGGCTGGCGGGCAGCTCACCGTCGCGGGTCATGTCCCACACCGCCGCCCAGATCAGCGAGCGTGCAAGGGCGTCATCGAGGTCGCAGAGATGGTCGATGACCGTCTGCGTGGAGAGGTCGTCGAGACGGATCTTGGCGAACGTCAGGTCTCCGTCGTTGAGCAGGAGGAGCGCGGGACGCACCCGACGCTGCAGCGCGGTGACCTCGGTGCGCGCGCCTCTGACGTCCAGCTCGAGACGCTCGGTGCGCACCAGGCGGCCGTCGTCGTCGAGGTCGTAAAGGCCGACGCCGACGCGGTGCGAACGCAGCGTCGGGAACGCCGGGCTGGCCGCCTCCTGGAGGATGGTGCAGCTCTCGATGATGCCGTCGGCCGTGGTGGAGATCTCGGCGCGGAGCACGTTCATGCCCGCCGTCTGGAGCCATTCACGCGTCCATTCGGCCAGGTCGCGCCCCGAATGGCGCTCCAGCGGTGCGAGGAAGTCGCGCAGCGACGCGTTGGCCCACTGGTGCTCGGCGAAGTAGTCGCGCACGCCCCCGAAGAAGGCGTCCTCACCGACCCACGCCACCAGCTGACGCAGCACGGAGGCGCCCTTCGCGTAGCTGATGCCGTCGAAGTTGAGGCGCCCTGTGCTGACGTCGGGGACGTCCGCGGCGATGGGGTGGGTGGTGGGCAGTTGGTCCTGCGACGCGGCCCAGGACTTGTCGCCGTTGGCGAAGTCCACCCACGCGCTGGTGTACTTGGTCGCCTCCGCCTGCGCGTCATTGCCCATGTAGGTCGCGAAGCTCTCGTTGAGCCAGAGGTCGTCCCACCAGCGCATGGTCACGAGGTCGCCGAACCACATGTGTGCCATCTCGTGGAGGATGGTGCCGGCGCGCCACGCCAACACCGTCGCGGGCACGGCGCCGCGGTAGATCGTGCTCTCCTCGTTGAAGGTCACGCAGGCGACATTCTCCATCGCGCCCGCGTTGAACTCGGGGACGAAGAGCTGGTCGTACTTGGCGCCGAAGGGGTAGGGCATCTTGAACCTGCGGGCGAAATGTGTGAGGCCCTGCTTGGTGATCTCGAAGATCTCGGCGTCGTCCAGGTACCGACGGAGCGATTGCCGGCAGTAGAGGTTGAGCTCGATGTCCTCGTACCTGTCGGTGACCCGCGCGTACGGTCCGGCAACGATGGCCACGAGGTAGCTCGACATCACCGGCGATTCGCTGAAGTGCACGGCGGCGGTGCCGGCATCCCCGCTGTTCGCGTCCGTGCGTGCCACCGGCGCGTTGCTGACCACCGTCCACTCCGACGGCGCGGTCACGTGGAGTGTGAAGCGGGCTTTGAGGTCGGGCTGGTCGAAGCATGCGAAGACGCGGTGCGCCTCGAAGGGCTCGCACTGCGTGTACAGGTAGACGTTGCCGTCGGCGGGATCGACGACGCGGTGCAGGCCCATGCCGGTGTGCGAGTAGTGGCAGTCGGCGACGACGCGCAGGTGGTTGTGTTCGGCGAGGCCGTCGAGCGCGATGCGGTTGTCGGAGAAGGCGGCGACGTCGATCGCGCGGCCATTCAGCTCGATGTGGTGCACCGCCTCGGCGTCAAGGTTGACGAATGTCGCGGCGCCGTCGAGGGCTGAGAACTCGATCTCGGCGACGCTGCGGAAGGTTGGTGAGGCGGTCCCGCCGGTCACGTCGAGGCGGATGTCGTAGGTCAGGCCGGAGATTGCGGCGACGCGAGCCTCGGCCTCGGAACGCAACAGATCATCAGGTGTCACCGCGCTAGCCTATCGTCCCGGCGACCGACCGTGCCGCTTCCTCACTCAAACCGTCGCAATGCCTGGTCGATGTCGGCGAGGAGGTCGTCGAGGTCCTCCACTCCCACAGAGAGCCTCAGCAGTCCGTCGCCGAGGCCGATCCGGCGGCGCTCCTCGGGCGGCACCGAGGTGTGGGTCATCAGCCCGGGGTGCTCGGCGAGGGACTCCACCGCCCCCAGGGACTCGGCGAGGGTGAAGAGGCGGAGGGCTTCGAGGACCCGTACCGCAGCGGCCTCGTCCTCGAGTTCGAGGGACACCATTCCCCCGAAGCCGCCACTCATCTGACGGGCGGCAAGCGCGTGCTGGGGGTGGCTCTCCAGGCCCGGGTAGTGGACCACGCTCACGGACGGGTGGGCGTCGAGGTGGCGGGCCACGGCCAGGGCGTTGTCGCAGTGCCTCTGCATGCGCAGCGCCAGCGTCTTGAGGCCGCGCAGGAGCAACCAGCAGTCGAACGGCGAGGGCACCCCGCCGACCGCATTCTGGTGGAAGCGCAGGCGGGCGGCAACGGCGTCGTCGGAGGTGACCAGGCAGCCGCCGAGGACGTCGCTGTGGCCGCCCAGGTACTTGGTTGAGCTGTGCATGACAATGTCGGCGCCCAGTTCCAGCGGACGCTGCAGGAACGGGGTCGCGAAGGTGCTGTCGACAGCCAGGCTGGCCCCGTGGCGGTGCGCCGCCTCGGCGGCGGCGGCGATGTCGACGATGCGCAGGCGCGGGTTGGTTGGAGTCTCGATCCAGACCAGGCGGGTGCGCTCGGTCATCGCCGCCTCGATCGCCCCCGGCCGGGTGGCGTCGACAGCACTGAAGCGCACCCCGTAGCGTGCCATCACCTTGTCGAAGAGCCGGTAGGTGCCGCCGTAGGCGTCCTCCATGTAGACGACGTGGTCGCCGGGCTCGAGCAGGAGCATGGCGCAGGTTGTCGCGGCCAGGCCGGAGGCGAACGCGAGGGCGTGCCTGCCGCCCTCCAGCGACGCCAGGCAGGTCTCCAACTGCTCGCGGGTGGGGTTGTTGCTGCGTGTGTACTCGTAGCCGCCGTGGCGGCCGACGCCCTCCTGGGCAAAGGTGGTGGCGAGGTGGATGGGCTGCACCACGGCGCCGGTCGAGGCGTCGGGCCCCTGGCCAACGTGGATAGCGCGGGTCGCGAAGCCCGCCTTGCGCTCAGTCACATCAGCGATGGTGGGCGACGTACTCGAGCAGGTCGGCGCGAGTGATCACGCCGACGGGGCGGTCGCCGTCGATGATGGTCACCGCGGCCTCGCCGTTGAGCAGCGGCGCGAAGGCCTCGTCGATCGGCGCGTCGGCCGCGACAACGGTGAAGGGCGGGTCCATGGCCGCGGACACCGACGCCGTGACCACCGTGGGGTCGCGGTACACGCGGTCGAGGAGGGTGCGCTCGGCGATGCTGCCCACCACCGCGCGGTCGCCGTCGGTGCCGTCGACGACGGGCAGCTGCGAGATGTTGTAGCGCTGCATGAGGTCGATCGCCTCGCCCACCGTCCTGCCCGCCTCCACGGCGACCAGCGAGGGCACGTTACCGCCCTCGGCGTGCGAGGCCAGGACCTCGCGGACGCGTGCCGGGCCGAGGCGGTCGAGGAAGCCGTTCTGGCGCATCCACTCGTCGGAGAAGAACTTGCTCAGGTAGTTGCGCCCGGTGTCGGGGAGGAGGACCACGATGACCGCCTCGGGGTCGGCGTCGACTGCCACCACCAGCGCCGCGTGGAGCGCCATGCCTGCAGACCCGCCCACGAGGATGCCCTCCTCGCGGGCAAGGCGGCGCGCCGCCACGAATGCCTCGCGGTCGGTCACCTGGATGATCCGGTCCACGACGGCGGGGTCGAACGTGCCCGGCCAGAAGTCCTCGCCGACCCCCTCGATCTTATAGGGGGCGATGGGTCCCGAGAAGATCGAGCCCTCGGGGTCGGCGCCGACCACCTCGACGGCGGGGTTCTGCTCCTTGAGGTAGCGCCCGGTGCCGCTGATGGTGCCGCCGGTGCCCACCCCGGCGACGAAGATGCTGACCCGCCCGTCAGTCTGGCGCCAAAGCTCGGGGCCGGTGGTCTGGTAGTGCGCCTCCGGGTTCCTGGCGTTGAAGTACTGGTTGGGCTGGAAGGCTCCGGGGATCTCCCGGGCCAGCCGCTCGGCCACCGAGTAGTACGACTGCGGCGAGGCGCGCTCGACGTTGGTGGGGCAGACCACCACCTCGGCTCCGTAGGCCTTGAGCAAGCTGATCTTCTCCGTGGACATCTTGTCCGGCATCACGAAGATCATCTTGTAGCCCTTGATCGCCGCCACCATGGCAAGGCCGTGGCCGGTATTGCCCGAGGTCGGCTCCACGATGGTGCCGCCGGGACGGAGGTGGCCGGCCCGCTCCGCCTCCTCGACCATGCCCAGGGCGATGCGGTCCTTGACGCTTCCGCCGGGATTCAGTTGCTCGAGCTTGACCAGGACGGTCGCGCGCACCCCGCGGGACAGGGCCCGGAGGCGAACCAGGGGCGTGTTGCCCACCAGGTCGAGGATGCTCTCCGAGTACTCCACGGCCGGGATTCTAGGCGCGTCGCGGGCAGCCACCCCGGCAACGTCGTAGCGGCGACGTCACCTCGCGCCCGCCTGTGAGAGCGAGCGCAGCAGGTAGGCGTCGTCGATGTAGTCCTCGACCATGCGCGTCGCCGAGAAGAGCGGGCCGTTGGTCATCAGCGAGCGCTTGACACGCTGCACCCAGCCGTGCGGGATGCCGTCCTCGCCGCGGTCGTAGAAGAGCGGCGCCACCTCGTGCTCGAGGAGGTCGTAGAAGGCGGCGGCGTCGCGCCTGTCCTGGACGCTGGGGTCGTAGACGCTGTCGCCAGGGATGCCCCAGCCGTTGGTGCCGTCGAAGGCCTCCGCCCACCAGCCGTCGAGGACAGAGAGGTTGAGGCCGCCGTTGAGGACCGACTTCATGCCGCTGGTGCCGCTCGCCTCCAGGGGAGCACGAGGGAGGTTGACCCAGAGGTCGCACCCGGCCACGAGGTGGGAGGCGATCGTGAGGTCGTAGTTGTCGAGGAAGGCGACGTGTTCGGGCGCGTTGTGGAGCTGCTTGAAGGTGAAGAGGCCCTGCGCAGAGCGCTTGCCCTCCTCGTCGTCGGGGTGCGCCTTGCCGGCGAGGATCAGCTGCATCGACCGCGCGCCGTCTGTGAGGAGATTGGCCATCCGCTCGGGCTCGAGTGTGAGCATGTAGAGGCGCTTGTACGTGGCCAGACGGCGCGCGAAGCCGATGGTCAGGGAATCGGGGCTGAAGCCGCGCTCGGCGGCCGCGACCATCTCGCGCGGCTCGCTCCGCGCCAGCCGGGTGGCCACGCTGCGGTCGCGGACATATTCGACGAAACCGGCGCGCAGCTGGGAGCGCAGTTCCCACACCTCGGCGTCGGGGATGCTCGCGACGGCCGCCCAGGTCTGCGGGTCCGAGGCGCGTGTGATCCACTCGTCTCCAAGGTGACGGTCGAGCAGCTCTCGCGTCGCCGGCGCCATCCAGGTGGGCACGTGGACGCCGTTGGTGACGTGGCCGATCGGGACCGTGTCGACGGGGCGGTCCGGGAAGAGCGGCTGCCACATCTGCCGGGCCACCTCGCCATGGCGGCGGCTGACGCCGTTGGCCGCCCGGCTCATCCTGATCCCCAGCGGGGTCATCACGAAGGGCTCGTGCGGGTCCTCGGGCCGGGTGCGGCCGAGCTGGAGGAAGCTGTCGAAGTCCATGCCCACCTCTGCGGGCAGGTCACCCATGACATCGGCGACCTCGGCGATGTCGTAGCCCTCGTTGCCGGCTCCGACCGGCGTGTGCGTGGTGAAGATGGTCCGCTCCCGCGCGGCCGCAAGCGCGGTGTCGCGGTCGCCCCCGCCGGCCATGTCCATGCGGGCCAGCTCCAGCGGCGCCAGAGCCGCATGGCCCTCGTTCAGGTGGACCACCGATGGGGTCATGCCCATGGCGTCGAGCACGCGCATCGAACCGATGCCGAGCAGCGCGTACTGCGCCAGGCGGATCGACCGGTCGCTCTCGTAGAGGCGCGCCGTGATCCAGCGGTCTGTGCGCGAGTTCTCGCGGAGGTCGGCGTCGAGCAGGAAGAGCGGCACCCGCCCCACCTGCACGCGCCACACCTGCACCATCAGCTCGCGGCCGCGCAGTGGCACGGTCACGGTGAGCGGCGTGCCGTCGTTGTTGCGGACAAGGACGGCAGGAACACGTTCGGGGTCGAGGGGGATCCAGTACTCGTGCTGGTAGCCTGTGCGGTCCATGCGCTGCAGGAAGTAGCCTTGCCGGTAGAGTAGCCCGACGCCCACCATGGGCACGGCGAGGTCGCTGGCCTCTTTGAGGATGTCGCCGGCGAGGACGCCGAGGCCGCCCGCGTAGATGGGCAGCGACGTGTGCACCGCGAACTCTGCGCAGAGGAATGCGACCGGCTGCCGCGCCGACGCCCGCCCGGGCATGGCGGGGCGCGCGTTGTCGGCCTCGATGACGGCGAGGATGGCTGCCGCCTGGCGCATCAGGCGTTCGTCGGCGGCGGCACGCTCCAGGCTTACGGACGTCGCCTCGAGCAGGAGTCGCACCGGGTTGCGGTTGCTGCGCTCCCAGCGCAGCTCGTCGACGGCGGCGAACAGCTCGTTGCCGCCGGGTGTCCAGGACCAGCGGTAGTTGTAGGCGATACGGGCCACGATGGCCATCGGCGCCGGAAGCCGCGACGCGAGCTCATCCTGGGCGCGGACGATCTCGGCGCGGCTGTCGAGGAGCGCGGTCACGGCGGCTGTGTCGGTCATTGGGGCGGGATGGTAGGTGAGCCCGCCGTGGACAGCGCCGCGACGATGGCGCCCACACCCGCCGCCGGGCCGTCTCCATGGCCGAACACCGCCGTCCCGGCGACGAGGACCGTGGCCCCGGCGGCCGCGCACTCGGCAGCGTTGGTGACGTCGACGCCGCCGTCCACCTCGATCTCCGTGGACAGGCCGCGCCGGGCGATCTCGGCGCGCAGCGCGGCCACCTTGTGGAGCGTGTGGGGGATCAGGCGCTGGCCGCCGAAGCCGGGGTTGATGGTCATCACCAGGGCGAGGTCGCAGATGTCGAGGACGTCGTGGAGCTCGGTCACCGGCGTGCTTGGATTGATCGCGGCCCCCGAGCGGCAGTCGAGCGCGCGGATCGCCGACAACGTCCGATGGAGGTGGGGCGACACCTCCTGGTGCACCGTGATGCCGTCGGCGCCGGCAGCTGCGAACGTCTCGAGGTGCCGCTCCGGCTCGCGGATCATGAGGTGCAGCTCGAGGGGCAGCGATGTCTCCCGCCGCAGGGCGCGGACGGTGTCGGTGCCGAAGGTGAAGTTGGGCACGAACGAGCCGTCCATGACGTCGACGTGGAGGCGCTCCGCGCCGGCCCCCTCGAGCGCGTGGACGGCGTCGGCAAGGTGCCCGAAATCGGCCGCCAGGAGGCTGGGGGCGATGCACACGGCGCCCGCGCACGCGGGCCATGTCGAGCGGGGCACGACCCGAGCCTACCTGATGCCGTGTGGCGCGTTTGCGGCGAGGCGATGCGCACCCGGGGACGGGCGCTGGGACAGTCGGCTCCTATGTAAACGGACGGGTAGCCTAAAGTGAGTGTCATCATGGTGGGAATATGATCGTGGGCGCACCTGATCAGAAGCCGCCCGGCAGCGCCGGCGACGGCGAGAGGGTGGACGCCGGGTTGTACGCGCAGGCCCAGGCCGAGTCACGCGCGATGTCCTCGTTCCTCAACCTCATCGTCCACGACCTCCGCGCGCCGCTGACCGTGCTCTCCGGCTACCTCGACCTGCTCCGCGACGGCACCTTCGGGGAGGCGCCGGACGGCTGGAGGGGGCCGCTCCGGCTGATCGCGGGCAAGCTGCAGGAGACCAACCGCCTCGTGGACGATCTCCTCCTCGCCGCCCGCCTCGAGAGCGGGGCAGTCCCGGCGAGCATCGAGACGCTCAACCTCACCGACGTGATCGCTCGCGCCGCGACGCGCGGCGAGGCGCGCGCGCGCCTCACCGTCGCGACCATCGAAACCGCGCCCCCGCCCAGCGCGGTAATGGCACGCGGCGACGTCTTCCACGTCGACCGCATCGTGGACAACCTCATCAACAACGCCCTCAACTACGGCGGCGCGACGCCGTGGGTGCGCCTGTCGGTCGACCCCGGGGACCCACCTGCCATCCGCGTGGAGGACCACGGCGTGGGCATCAGCGCGACGCTGCACCAGCGCATCTTCGACCGCTTCTTCCGCGTCGACAACAACGTCCCCGGGACGGGCTTCGGGCTCCACGTGGGCCGCGTCCTCGCGGAGGCGTGCGGAGGGTCGCTGAGCATTGAGCGCAGCGCACCCGGCGAGGGCAGCGTCTTCCGCCTCGAGCTCCCCTCAGCCGCCTGAGCGGAGGCAGCCACGCGCCCGTCAGTCGATCGAATGCGCGGCCGTGCTGTCGAGGAACCAGTGCAGGTCGCCGTCGTGCGGCCGCACCCTGGCCGCCGGCACGTTGCCGTCGATGACGCCGCGAAGGGCGTGCGCCTTGCTGGCCCCGGTGACCAGGAAGGCCACGTGCGCGGCGGCGTTGAGCACCGGCAGTGTCAGCGTGATGCGGTCGCAGGGAGCCACAGGCGCGAGGCCGCGGCCGGCCCAGGCATCGGTGATGTCGAGCGCGGGAGTTCCTGGGAAGAGCGACGCGGTGTGCCCGTCGGTGCCGAGCCCGAGCAGCACGACGTCGAGACGCGGCGGGGCGCCGGCCTCGGCCTCGAGGAGACGCGAGTAGTCGGCCGCGGCCGAATCGAGGTCGGCGCGCTCCGCCTCCATGCGGTGCACCTGGGGGGCGGGGATCGGCACGCGGGCGAGCAGGCTGTCGTGGACGAGACGGAAGTTGCTGGCGGCGTCGTCAGGCGGCACGGCGCGCTCGTCGCCGAAGAACACGTGCCATCGCTCCCACTCGATGCCGTCGCGGAACGTCGACGACGCCAGCGCCTCGTAGAGGAACTGCGGGGTGCTGCCACCGGCGCAGGCGATGCGGAAGCCGGCACGCCCCACGCATCGGGTCGTGATCCACTCGGCCACGGCGGCGGCGACGCTGATCGGGTCGGTGAGAACGTGAACCTCGCCGGGGAGGCGGCCGGCGCTCATCGCGACGGGGACGACAGCTCGGCCCCCGAGCGGAGGGCGGCGCGATAGGCCGGGTCCTCGCCGCTGTCCTCAATCAGGGTTCCGACCACGTCCACCGCGTCCAACTCGGGGACCGGCACGGCGCGTTCGGCGGTGATGCCGCCGTCGACGTCGATGACGCTGTGCAGTGCCGAGCCGCGGCGCTCCACCGTCACCAGCGCCTCGTGGCCGTCGACCCAGCAGCGCAGCGACACACGCACCAGGTCGTGCTCCTCGATGCCCTCGGCCACCCGCGCTGTGATGGCGAGGCGCGGGGCACGCTCCTCGCGCGTCCACCCCAGCCGGCTGGCCAGCCAGCCCGCGATCAGCCAGGTCTGGGCCGAGACGCGCTCTCCGCTGCACTCGATGTCGACGTGTGTGATGCCTCGGGGGAACGCGCGCACGCCCTCGCCGTCGAAGGAATGCGCGATCACCTCGCGCCACGTCCGGCTGCGCTCCCAGGCGACGTCCGAGAGGGAGATCGAGTCGCCGACGACGTCGAGCTGGTCGGAGAGCAGGCGCAGCGTCCCGGCGTCGTCCTCGTACTCGCCGGTGTCGATGATGAGGCGCTCGCAGATGGCGACAGCGTCCTGGCCGAACGCCTGCCGAAGCGGCGGGGAGCCGACCAGCCAGAGGTAGACCGGGATGTCCGGGACGAGCAGCGGCGTGACCACGCTGGCGAGGTGATAGGCGACCTCACCGCCGACGTGGAGGCTCACCTGCTCGGCACACACCTGGTCGGCGTCGAGAAGCAGGCACTTCAGCGACACGTCGGCTTCGATGTGGTCGCCGGCATCCGCGTCGGCGACGATGATGATCGCCCGTGCCGGGTGCGTGGCCGCCAGCCGTCCCACGGCCAGCGCGGCCACGTTGGCGCCTGCCTCGTCGACGCACGCGGCGACGAGGTTGAGAACGCTGAGTCGCACCGCTCCCCCCTCGATGCCGCCGCTGCGCAGCATCTCCCTGTGCATCTCCGCGAGGACGCGGTTGACGGCGTGCAGCCCACTGGCGTGGGACACCTGCAGGGGCGTGCCGACCGAGGTCATGTCAGAGGCGCCGCCACTGCCGTCCGTCGCGGGCCATGAAGTCGCTCGAACTCTGCGGGCCCCAGGAGCCGGCCTCGTAGTTGGGACAGTCGTTGGGATCCGGCGGGTGCGCGCGCCAACCGTCGAGGATGGCGGTACAGAAGCGCCACGCCTCTTCCACCTCGTCCTCGCGGGCGAAGAGCGTTGGGTCGCCGAGCATGCAGTCGAGCAGAAGGCGCTCGTACGCCTCGGGCGACTCCTTCAGGAATGCGCTGCCGTAGAGGAAGTCCATGTTGACGGTGCGGATGGTCATCGACTGCCCCGGGGTCTTGGCGCTGATGCGCAGCGTGATCCCCTCGTCGGGCTGGATGCGCAGCACGAGGAGGTTGGGGTCGATGCTGTCGGCGGGCAGCAGACCCACCGGCGTGGCGGTGTTGCCCCCGAAGGGGGAGTGGGGCACGCGCCGGAACTGGATGGCGATCTCGGTCGCCCTCTTGGGGAATCGCTTGCCGGTGCGCAGGTAGAAGGGCGTGCCCGCCCAGCGCCAGTTGTCGATGTCCACCTTCATGGCCACGAACGTCTCGCGCAGCGAGTCCGGGGCGACGCTGTGCTCCTGGCGGTACGCGGGGACGCGCTCGCCGTCGATCCATCCCTCGCCGTATTGACCGCGCACGGTGTGCGACAGGGCGTCGTCGGGGTGGATGGGGCGCACCGCCCGGAGCAGCTTCACCTTCTCGTCGCGGACGGTCTCGGCGCCGAAGTTGCTGGGCGCCTCCATGCCGACGATGGCCACAAGCTGCATGACGTGGTTCTGGATGATGTCGCGCAGCGCGCCAGACTCCTCGTAGTAGGCGCCGCGCCCCTCGGCACCGAGGTTCTCGGCCACAGTGATCTGCACGTGGTCGATGTACTGGCGGTTCCACAGCGGCTCGAAGATGCCGTTGGCGAAGCGGAACACAAGCAGGTTCTGCACCGTCTCCTTGCCGAGGTAGTGGTCGATGCGGTAGATCTGGTCCTCCTTGAAGGCGACGTGCAGCTTGCCGTTCAGGGCGCGAGCGCTGTCGAGGTTGTGGCCGAAAGGCTTCTCCACGATCATGCGCCGGAAGCTGCTCCCATCCGCGTGGGAAAGTCCTTCTGTACCAAGGCGTTCGGCGAGCGCCGCGAAGCCGCTCGGCGGGATCGAGAAGTAGAAGATGCGGTTCCCGGCGGTACCGCGTTCACGGTCCAGCTCGTCGAGGGTCTCGTGCAGCGCGTGCAGGCCGTCGGGATGGTCGAGGTCGTACGTGCAATAGCGCAGCCCGTCGGCGAAGACGTTCCAGACGTCAGTGCGCAGGGGCACGCGGCCGAATCGCTCGACGGACTTGCGCATGCCCTCGCGGAAGTCCTCCGTGGACTGCTCGGTGCGGCCGGCGCCGATGATGCTGAACCCGGGGGGCAGCAGCCCGTCGGCGGCGAGCGCGTAAAACGCCGGCACCAACTTGCGCTGCGTCAGGTCGCCGGTGGCGCCGAAGATCACCACCACGCAGGGCAGGGGCACGCGCCCCTGGCTGAGCCCTTCGCTGAGGGGGTTGGGTTGAAGCGCGACGTCGTCGAGGAGGGTGTCGGTCACGAGGGCCGGGGTGCGGACGCTGCCGGGTCCTCGCTCTGCACCGCATGGCCGCCGAACTCGTTGCGCAGTGCCGCGATCACCTTGTTGCCGAAGCCGTCGGGCTGACGGGACTGGTAGCGGGCCATCAGCGACAGCACCAGCACAGGCGCGGGCACCGACAAGCTCATCGCCTCGTCGATCGTCCAGCGGCCCTCCCCCGAGTCGTCGACCCAGCCACGCAGCTTGCTCAACTGAGGGTCCCTGTCGAAGGCGCGCTCGGCCAACTCGAGCAGCCAGGAGCGCACCACGCTGCCCTGGTTCCAGAGGTGGGCGATGCCGTGCAGGTCGAGGCCGGGAAACGCCTGGGACGACTGGAGGATGTCGAAACCCTCGGCGTACGCCTGGAGCATCCCGTACTCGATGCCGTTGTGCACCATCTTCACGTAGTGACCGCTGCCGGCTGGGCCGACGTGGAGGAACCCGTCGGGGGGCGCCAGGGTCTCGAAGATGGGACGCAGCCTTTCCACGGCATCCGTGTCGCCACCGACCATGAGGCAGTAGCCCACGGTCAGCCCCCAGACCCCTCCGCTGGTGCCGGCGTCGATGAAGGTGATCCCCTGCTCGGCGCAGCGCTTGGCGCGCGCCACGCTGTCGTGCCAGTTGCTGTTACCGCCGTCGATGATGGTGTCGCCACGCTCGAGAGTGGACAGCAGGCCGTCGAGCGTCTGCTCGGTGATCGTCCCGGAGGGCACCATCATCCAGACCGCTCGCGGCGCCTCGAGCCGGGCCGCGAGGTCGGCGAGCGCGGTGACGGTGGTGGCACCCTGCTGCTCCACGGACGCGCGGGCCTGCTCATTGGGGTCGAATGCCACCACCGCATGGTCGCCGTCGCGGCGCAGGCGATGGACCATGTTGGCGCCCATCCGTCCGAGGCCGACGAAGCCGAGCTGCATCACCGTGCTCCCGTGGCCGCGTGGATGACTGAATCGGTGAGCCTGCTGAGGCCGAGCGCGAAGTCACCACCGATGTGAAGGCGGATCACCCGCCGGCCGTGGTCGCGGAGGGAGCGGAGGTCGCCCTGCGCCTGTGCCTGCTTGAGGATCGAGAAGCTGAACGGCTGTCCGGGAATGGGCACGTCGACGGCGTCGTCGGTGGTGACCTGGATGTACAGGCCGCTGTTGGGGCCGCCCTTGTGAAGCTGTCCGGTGCTGTGCAGAAAGCGCGGCCCGAACCCGAGCGTGGTGGCCACGCGGTGCTCGTCGCGGATGGCCACACGGAGGCTCTGCAGGGCCGCCTCGTTCTCGCTGTTGGGGGTCACATAGGCCATCAGCGCGACGTAGTCGCCGCGGCGAACCTCGGCGAGGAAGTCGGTCAGCGCGCTGTCGATGTCCTGCCGCCCCGGCGCACCGAAGACGGAGATGCCGTCATCGCTGGCGCTCGCCGACTCATCGGCGAGGCTGCCGCTCTTGACGTACTGGTCAAGAACTCGACGCGTGTTGTCCTTGGACTCCTTGACGTTGGGCTCGTCGAAGGGGTCGATGCCCAGCTCGGCTCCGGCGACCGCGGTGGCGAACTCCCAGCGGAAGAACTCGGCGGCCAGGTCGGCGAGGTCGTCGAGCTGCATGGTCACGTCGGGGATGCCGGCGGCGCGCAGCGGCCCCACCTCGGCGTCGAAGTGAGCATCGTCGCGGAGGCGGAGCACGGCGAGGATGCGGTCGTCCCCGTACACGGCCGGCTCGCCGATCGGCTCGTCGCCGACCGGGATCAGGCCCTTGCCATCCTTGCCGGTGCTCTCGGCGATGAGCTGTTCGGCCCACAACGAGAAGGCGGCAATGCGTGGCGGGGCGAGGATGGTCACCTTGTCGCGGCCGCTCCGTTGGAGCAGGCCGAGGACGGTTCCCAACGCCAGGCCGGGGTTGAGGTCGGCGGGGATGCCCGGCTGGGATTGCAGGCGCATGTTCTCGGCGCGGTCGAGGAAGGCCTCGACGTCGATACCGATGATCGCCGCCGGGACCATGCCGAAGAAGCTGAGCGCGGAGTAGCGGCCGCCGATGTCGCCGGGGTTCTCGAAGACGTGGCGGAACCGGCGTTCGGCGGCGATGCCGGCCAGGTCCGAGCCCGGGTCCGTGATGCAGATGAAATGGCTGCCGGCGTCGACGATGCCGGCGGTACCCATCCAGTCCCAGAAGTAGGCGAGATGGCTGAGGGTCTCCAACGTGGTCCCCGATTTCGAGGCCACGATGAACATCGTGCTGCGCGGCTCGAGCCGGTCGGTCAGCTGGGCGATGGCGGCCGGGTCGGTGGTGTCGAGCACGTGCAGCTCGGGCTGGCCGGCGGCGCTGCCGAAGGAGGTGCGCAACACCTCGGGGCAGAGGCTGCTTCCCCCCATACCGAGAAGCACGCAGTTGCGAAAGCCTGCCTGCTGCACCTCTGCGGTCAGGCCGATCAGGCGGGGCAGCGCCTCACGCATGGTGCCGATGACGTCGAGCCAGCCGAGGCGGTTGGCGATGACCGCGGCGTGGCCCGCGTCACCGGGCTTCCAGAGGTCGGCGTCGCGCTCCCAGATGCGCCTGGCCACATCCTTTGTGGAGGGGCTGGCCACCGCCGCTGTCACCGAGTCGGTGCTGGCGTCGAGGTTGAGGTGCTGGCGGCGTCCGTAGCCGCGGTGCATGTCGTCGACCTTCTCGGCGATGCCGCGGATCAGCTCGTCGAACGAGGCGGAGAAGGACGCCACCCCCTCGGCGAGGAGGTCGTCGGTGACCTTGTCCATGTCGATGCCCGCCTCGGCGAGTTGCTCGAGCACCCTGTGCGCTCCGGCGTAGTCGCTGTTGACGGTGCTTCCCGGGACGGAGCCGTGGTCACGGAACGCGGTGATCGTCGACGGTGGCATCGTGTCCACGGTGTCGGGTCCGATCAGGGCCTCGGCGTAGATCACGTCGCGGTACTTGGGGTTCTTGGCGCTGGTGCTCGCCCACAGGGGACGCTGCACGTGGGCGCCGGCCCTGGCCAGGTCGCTGAAGCCGGCACCGCGGAAGTAGTGCTCGAACTTCTCATACGCCAGCACGGCATTGGCGATGGCCGCCTTGCCGAGCAGGTCCTCGAGCATGGCGTTCCCGGGGTCGGCGGCCAGCGCCTCCTCGATCAGCTTGTCGACGGCGGTGTCGACGCGGCTCACGAAGAACGACGCCACCGAATGGACGTTGAGCGATTCACCCGTGGCCTGACGGGCTTTCAGCGCCGCCAGGTATGCGTTGATGACGCTGTCGTAGGCGTCCAGCGCGAACAGCAGCGTGACGTTGATGTTGACGCCGGCCGTCAGCGCGCGCTGGATGGCCGGGACGCCGGCGGGGGTGCCGGGGATCTTGACCATGAGGTTGGGCCTGTCCACGCGCTTGGCGAACTCCAGCGCGAGCTGGGCGCTGCGCTCGGTGTGGTGAGCGGCCTCGGGGGGAACTTCGAGGCTCACGTAGCCGTCGGCGCCCTCGGTGCGCTCGTGGACGGGGCGGAGGATGTCGGCGGCGTGCTGGATGTCCGTAACGGCCAGTGCCATGAAGATGTCGGCGGGGTCGTCGACGCCGCCAGCGAGCAGCTCGCGAATCTGGTCGTCGTAGTCGCTTCCCTGCGCGATCGCCTTCTGGAAGATTGTGGGATTGCTGGTCATCCCGGTGACGTTGTCCTCGGCGATCATCCGCTTCAGCTCGCCGCTGGTGAGAAGGTCGCGGCTGATGTAGTCGAGCCAGACGGATTGCCCCTGCTCGGCCAGCTGCTGGAGTGGGTTCAGCGTGGCCATTCACCGCCCTCCCGCGGCAAACGACCGCACCGCGTGCACGATCGCGTCGGCGTCGATGCCGGCGGCCGCCATCAGCTCCGCCGGCGTCCCCGACCCGGGCAGCTCGCGGACGGCGAGGTGCACGACGCGTGGTGGGTGCTCGTCACCGGCAAGGGCCTCGAGCACCGCCGCGGCGATGCCGCCTTCGGGGTAGTGATCCTCGACGATCACGAAGCGCCCGCCGGTGGCCTGCGACGCTGCGCGCAGGGTGTCGGCGTCGACGGGCTTGACCGAGTAGAGGTCGACCACACGGCAGGCGACGCCCTCTTCGCCGAGCCGTTCAGCGGCGTCGAGGCAGTGGTGCAGAGTCACGCCCGCGCCGATCAGCGTGACGGTGTCGGCGTCACTGCGGCGCACCACCTTGGAACCACCGACCGGGAACGCCTCGTCGTTGTCGTAGAGCGTGGGGTAGGCGCCGCGCGTGGTGCGCAGGTACACGATGCCGTCCGTGTCGGCCATCTCCACGACCAGCTTGGCGGTGGACACGGGATCGCTCGGGTAGAGCACGGTCGAGCTGTGCACGGCCCGCAGTGACGCGAGGTCCTCGAGTGCCATCTGCGACGGCCCGTCGGCGCCGATCTCGCAGCCGGCGTGGGACCCGGCGAGGCGGATGTCGGCGCCCGAGACGCCGGCCATGCGCACGAAGTCGTATGCACGGCTGAAGAAAGCAGCGAAGGTGGAGGCGAACGGCACCAGGTGGCGCACGCTCATGCCCACCGCCGCCGCCACCAGTTGCTGCTCCGCGATGAACATCTCGAAGAAGCGGTCCGGGTAGACCTTCTTGAACTCTTCGGCGTGTGTTGAGTTGCTCACCTCACCGTCGAGCGCGACCACGTCGGGGCGGGCCCCGAGGGCGGTCAGCGCGTCGCCATATGCCTTGCGGGTGGCCACCTTGGCGTCCTTCGGGTAGGTGGGCAGTGTGATCGACACGCCACCGCCGCCGCGGCACACGGCGGACTCGCCAGGCACCGGGTCGAGGGTGTCGACGAGGATGTGGCGCACGCCACCCAGCTCGGCGATGGCCCGCTCCGCCATGTCCTCCGGCAGTGCCTTGCCGTGCCAGTTGTCCTTGTTCTCGATCTCTCTGAATCCCTTGCCCTTGATGGTGCGCGCCAGAACCACGGTGGGACGCTCCGTCTCCGCGCGCGCGGCGCTCAGCGCCTCGTCGATCTCGGCGACGTCGTGGCCGTCGATGACCAGCGCGCGGCAACCGAACGCCTCGACGCGGCGTTGGTAGGTGGTCATGTCCCACTCGAACTCGGTGGGGCCGCGCTGACCGAGGCGGTTGACGTCGACGATGGCGGTGAAGTTATTGAGGCCGTAGTGGCCGGCCTTGTCGAGGCCCTCCCAGATCGAGCCCTCGGCGATCTCCGAGTCGCCGCATACCGTCCAGACGTGGAAGGGCAGCTTGTCGACCGCGAGGCCAGCGAGGGCGACACCGACGGCGATGGGCAGTCCCTGGCCGAGGGAACCCGTGGCGACGTCGACCCAGGGGAGGATGGGTGTTGGATGTCCCTGCAGGCGCGAACCGTGGACCCGGTAGGTCATCAGCTCGGCGTCGTCGATCGCCCCGCACGCCTTGAACACGGCGTAGATGAGCGGCGAGGCGTGGCCCTTGGAGAAGATGAGGTGGTCGTTGTTGTCGAGGGTGGGGTTCTTCCAGTCGTAGTGGAGGTGACGCGCGATCAGCACCGCGAGCAGGTCGCTGGCTGACATGCTCGAGGAGGGATGACCGGAGCCCGCCCTGGTGCTGGCGCGGATGCCGTCGACGCGCAGCTGCTGGCCGAGATCGCGCAGGAACGCCGTGTCCTCGGCAGTCAGGGTTGCCTGGAGACTGCCTGTCATCGCCATGTGTACGACCTCCGGGGACGACCTTCACGAGTGCTTTCCGCCATCATGCCGCGCCGGTCAGCGCCGCCGCAGCGGCAAGACGCCGTCGGGGAGGCGCCGGAGCGCTGGTGTAGACTGAGTTCCGCTCCGCGCTCGGAGCCGCGCGCCTATAGCTCAGCCCGGATAGAGCGTCTGACTACGGATCAGAAGGTCGCGGGT
>PLWW01000001.1:0-776 GCA_003153125.1 Candidatus Dormiibacterota bacterium
CGCGAGACCGGCATGAACGCGTACGAGGTGATGCTCAGCGAGTCGCAGGAGCGGATGCTGCTGGTGGTGCGCCCCGAGGATGTCGCCTACGTGCAGGGTCGCTTCGCACGCTGGGACCTGCACTCGGATGTCATCGGGACGATCACCGACAGCGGCCGGATGGTCGTGCGCGAGGCGGGCGACGCGGTGTGCGACCTGCCGCTGGGCATGCTCATCGACGAGGTGCCACTGCGCCACCCGGAGTCGCTGCGTCCCGCGGGGCTGTCGCGGCTGCTGGCGCGCGACCCGATGGCGCAGCCGATGACCTGGACGCACGGCGAGGCGCTGCTGGCGCTGCTGCACAGCCCCAACATCGGCAGCCGGCGCCCGGTGTTCCGCCGCTACGACCACCAGGTGGGTGACGACACCGTGATGCCGCCGGGGGGCGACGCGGCGCTGGTGCGCGTGCGCGGCACGTCGGGGGCCATCGCCCTGGCCACCGACGGCAACGCCCGGTTTGCCGTGCTCGACCCGCGTGTCGGCGCAGCCATCGCGGTGTGTGAGGCGGCGCGCAACGTGGTGGCGGTGGGGGCGACGCCGCTGGCGGTGACCAACTGTCTCAACTTCGGCAACCCCGAGAAGCCGGAGGTGTTCTGGCAGCTGCAGGAGGCGATCGAGGGCATCGCCGAGGCGTGCCGGGCGCTGGACACGCCCGTGGTGAGCGGCAACGTCAGCCTCTACAACGACACCAACGGCGTCAGCATCGACCCCACGGCGGTGATCGGCATGGTCGGCCA
>PLWW01000001.1:803-2665 GCA_003153125.1 Candidatus Dormiibacterota bacterium
CTGGCCGAATGTTGCATTTTGGGCAATCGCGGCGCGCAGGTTGTTATCGAAGCGTTGCCGACTGGTTCGGAAGGAATGAGAGGTGCCGGTATACTCTTCGGTGAGGGCCAGTCGCGGTTCCTCATCAGCTTCGCCACGGAGGCCTTGATGGCCCTCAACGAGCTGGCCGACAGGCACCGGGTGCCGATGGTGAACGTGGGCGTGACGGGGGGGGGCAGTATCCGCGTCGATGGTGCGTTCGATGTGGGTCTCGAACAGGCGCGTGAGGCGTACGAGACAGCTCTTGACTGACGCCGTGCCCACGCGCATGACCGTTGACGAGTTCAATGCTCTGCACGCCGGTGATGCGCTGCGCAACTACCGTGCCCCGTCGCCACTGAGCGACGAGCGGATGCGCGAGGAGTGCGGGCTGTTCGGGATCTTCTATCCCGGCGAGGACGTCGCCAACCTCACCTACTTCGGGCTGTACGCGCTGCAGCACCGCGGCCAAGAGTCGGCTGGGATCGGGGTCAGCGACGGTCGCGAGATCAACATGCACAAGGAGATGGGCCTGGTGTCGCAGGTGTTCGACCAGGACGCTCTCGACACGCTGCATGGGCACATTGCCATCGGGCACACGCGCTACAGCACCACAGGAAGCACGCGGCTGCCCAACGCGCAGCCGATGCGCTTCGAGCACCCCACCATCGGTCCATTCCTGCTGGCCCACAACGGCAACCTCGTCAATGCGGCGGCACTGCGCGACGAGCTGCACGAGCAGGGCGTGGAGATCGAGACCTCGAGTGACACCGAGGTGCTGGGGCTGATGCTCGCGAACACACCGGGCGACTCGCTCGACCAGGTGCTCGCTTCGACACTGCCGCGTGCGGAGGGCGCGTACTGCCTGCTGTTCCTCACCCGCGATTCGGTGATCGCGGCTCGCGATCCCCTGGGGATCCGGCCGATGGTGCTCGGACGCTTCGGTAACCTGGATGCGCCGGGCGGCACTGGTTATGTGATAACCAGTGAGACGTGTGCTCTCGACGTCGTCGGCGCCACCTTTGTGCTGGATGTCGAGCCGGGGGAGATCGTCAGCATCGATGCCTCTGGGATGCGCAGCACGAAGATCCGTCGGACGGACACCAAACGGGCAATGTGCTCTTTCGAGTTCATCTACTTCGCGCGGCCGGACAGCGTCATGGGCGGCAAGTCGCTGTACGAGGCCCGCGGCAACATGGGCCGCGAGCTGGCGCAAGAGTCGCCGGCTGACGCCGACATCGTCATCACCATGCCGGACAGCGGGACGCCTGCGGCCATTGGTTTCGCCAACGAGTCCGGGCTGCCGTTCGTCGAGGGGATGATCAAGTCGCGCTATATCACGCGCACGTTCATCCAGCCGTCGCAGAAGCTGCGTGAGTCCGGCATCCGGTTGAAGTTCAACCCGATGCGGCACGTGCTCGAGGGGAAGCGGATCGTGCTGGTGGACGATTCGATTGTTCGCGGGACGACGTCGCGGCGGATTGTCGAGCTGCTGCGCCGTGCGGGGGCGAAGGAGGTGCACATGCGCATCGCCTCACCACCCATCATGTGGCCGTGCTTCATGGGCATCGACATCGCTTCACGCAACGAGCTCATCGCCGCGCACAACAGCGAGGAGGAGGTGGGGCGGCTGCTCGGCGCCGAGAGCCTGCACTACCTGAGCATTGACGGACTGCGCCGCGCGATGGGGGAGCCCACCGGTAAGGGGTTCTGCTTTGCGTGTTTCAATGGTAGCTATCCGGTCGCCGTGCCGCAGGGGCTCGAGGGCGACAAGCTCGCGTTGGAACTGCCAGTTCGTGCGGCAGGCTGAGGCTCGGTATGTCCCAGCCTCTGTTAGCAGTACC
>PLWW01000047.1 GCA_003153125.1 Candidatus Dormiibacterota bacterium
CGGCGGAATACGCCGGGGCGACCCACGGCGTCCGGCTCGGTGCACCATCTGATGGCCATCGCGCCGCGTATTTCTCTCCATGCCCCCCACGCTAGGACCTCAGTCCGTGGTCCGTCAACGCCTCGACGTACCCCGGCCGTCTCAACCCGTTGACGCAACCATCTTGGCCAGCGCCTCAGGTGGTTTCAGGTGGCGCCTGAGGACGTCAGCCCCCGAGCACCACCCGGGCCACGGCTTCCACTTGCGCATTGGTGACGTAGGGGTCCACGACGCTGAAGCTCTGCGCCGCTGACCGCTCGACGTAGAGGTAGCCCATCTCCGTCCCCCCGAGGACGAAGGCCGAGTCGCCGAACCCGGAGACCGGAACCTGGGGCGCGGAGATGCCGATGTTGTCCATCATTTGTTGGACCGTCGGGTAGAAGACGACCGTGACATCGCTGGTACCCATCGCGTAGTCGCACCTCGTGGCGCCATAACTGCCGCCCGTGGTCGGGCCCGTGTAGGTTGCGCCCATGGCCGGGCTCACCGGGCCGGAGCTTGGGCACACGGGAGCGGCCGCGGACACCGTGGACGTGCCGGGTGCGGCCGAACCGGCTGCGGGAGCGCCGGATGGAGCGCCACCCGCGGTCGCGGCAGTGCCTGCGGAACTACAGGCAGAGACGAGCCATAGGGTCTCCACGAACAGCAGCCCCAGGCTGGCGCGACGACTTCGAGCTGACATGATTCCTCGCTTTGCAAAAGGGTGTGGCCTGCGCGCGTCGGACGGCCTCGATCAGAGCCGCGCCCTCAAGCCAGTGGGAGGAGGCCGACCCTCGGTAGGACCGATGAGGCTTCTGGCAAGTCGCGGACAGCGGGTCACGACTTGGGACGACCTACTCGGGAGGTGATTGGGCCGCGCCACCCTGCTTCGGCGGCGCTCCGGTTTCCCTACGCCTCCCCCCAGGTTAGGCGCGCCTGGAGTGGGGACGCCTCGTGTTGCTGCTGCGCCGTGATTGGTCCGGCGCCAAGAGAACCAGTGCCCTTCATTCCGACGGTCGGGCGCCTCGCCTTCGAGCGGGCCACGCCCTGCCGACGGGGTTCGCTCCGGCATCTGTGGGCTCCCTTCAGGGTTGGGTGGATCGACCGCAACGTCGGCGACCGCGACGATGCGATCGAGGGTTGGGGCGACACGCGCCATCACCGTCCACTTGGGGCATACGACGAGCGCGGCAGCGAGGACCACGGGATCACGATCGCCGGCATCCCGATGTAGAAGGGCCCGACCTGGTACTCCGCGAACGTGATCCGCAGGCCGCTCGGCACGAGCTGCCAAGCTTGGAAGTTGGACGCCGATGGCCGCGTCCCGGCGTCGATCTGACTGTCGAGGGACGGGAGGTGCAGCAGGACCCGCAGCCGCGCCCGGGACTGCGTCGACAGCGCGGCGAGATACGGGCTGCCGGGACGGAACAGGCGGGCCAGGGTCAATCGTTGCCCGGTCCGCAGATCGAAGGTGAACGTCGAGAGCGTGGCGATCGGGTGCGCCGCCTGTGCCAGATACTCGGTAGAGAGCTCGCCGAGCGAGAGGAGCGCGGGTTCGCTCAGGCTCACCGAGAAGGTCTGCGTCGCACTGCTCGGAGGAGCGCCGCTGCGCGGTGGACCTTGGTCGACCGCGTCGTGCGTGAAGCTCGTGAGGGTGGCCATGGCGTCCTGGTGGAGCACCGCATCGACGCTCGCGGCCACCGTCGGGTCGATGCCGTTGACGACCGGATAGCGCAGGTCGTATGGGGCGGCCACTGCGGCGACCATTCCCATGAGCCGAGCGGTCCCAACGGACGGTGCCCCGAGCTGGTCGCCGCAGCCCTGATCGTCCCCCGTCACGACGCGGATCGAGAGCTTGATCCGGGCGCTCAGGTCCGCGTTGTACAACCTGACCTCTGCCGCGGTCAGGACATGCCGTCCACCCGAGACACCGGCCAGCGATGCGGCCGGCAGGCGGAACGAGAAGAGGTCCGGCGCGACGGCCGGGCAGGCGGTGGGGTTGACCGCGACGATCGGGACATGGCCCGGCGTGACGCCCTTGAGCGTGATGTTGATCGAGCCCGTTCCTTCACTGGTGATCAGGGTCGTGGCGCCACCGTGCAGCGTGGTCCCGACGATCGACGCCCGCCAGCTCGTCGCCGTTGCCGCCGCCGCGGGGGTCGCCACCGCGGCGGCGGCAAGGAGCGCCGTGACGACGAGCGCGGCGCGACGCACCGGCGAACCGGCCAACGGTGAGCGCAGGAGGCAAGCTCTCATGGGCAATCCGGGTTCCCGATCCGCTGTGCCGCTGCAACCGCTTTCTGGGCTGACTTGCCCCTCAAGAGCAGGTCCAGGTCTCGGTGCCGCTGACCATCGCCGTGGAGGCCTGCGGATACGGGTGGAGGTTCTGGAAGCTCGCCGAACCCGAGCCATCGGCCTTGACTGTCACCGACAGGACGCTCGTCGGCCACTGGTCAAAGACCTGCCCGCCGACCGACAGCGAGACGGACATCGCCGAGGGGTCGGTGTACGAGCCCGGGCCCAGGTAGGTCAGCAGGTCCCAGGTCATAAGGAACGTGGCGTCGGGGTTGTCGGGCAGATACCAGGCGCTCGGGCCAATCCCCGCGATCCCGGCCTGGGCGAAGGCCGGGCACGCCGGTCGGCCGCCGAGGTTCTGCGTGAAGCTCGCCGTCTGCTGGGCGGCTCCGGTGACCCCAAGGGTGGCGCTGAACTCGTGGGTCGACCCTGACACGCTCTCCGGAGCCGTGCTCGGACCCTGGCTCGCCGGGCCGGACGAGCTCGCGGCGCCGCTGGGCGGGCTCGATGAGCCGCAGGCCGAGACCGTGACGAGACAGGCGAGGGACAGGACGACCGTGGCGCACTGCCGATGGTACCCATGCCGAGGAGCCTCTGCCGTCAGAGTCTTTCCAGCAGATCCGAGACGCGACCGTGGGCGGAAAAGCCGCACGGAAATCCCCTTCTGCGTGGGGGCGAACACTACACCACAGGACCTGGTCCTGCGCCACGCGCAGGTTCGATGGCGTGGTCGGGTTGATCCCAGGCACCACCCACGAGCGGCGGGATGTTGGGCCGTGGGTCGTGCCTGCCATTGCCTCTAGCGCAACGATGGATCAGGCGGATCGGGGCTACGCGGCGCGAAGGAGGCCCGGGCCGAAGTGGACCGTCCTGCACCTCGTAGGTGGCCCTGGGCTTCGACCGGCGCGCATCAGGTACCCTCAGGCTATGCCGAGCATCGGGGAGCGGCTGGCCGGGCGGTACCGCCTCGACGCCCGGATCGGGTCGGGTGGGTTCGCCACGGTCTTTCGCGCCCGCGACCTGCGCCTCGATCGCGACGTCGCGGTGAAGGTCCTCCTCGCCAACCACGCGACGGACCCGGTCCTCGCCGCACGCTTCGACCGCGAGGCACGGGTGCTCGCCGCAGTCAGCCATCCGAACGTGGTCGCCATCCATGACGTCGCGCCGGGTGACCCGGCGACCGGCGGAGAGCCATTCCTGGTCATGGACCTGTGCAACGGCGGCTCCCTCGCCGATCGCCTGGCGGCGTCGGAGACGGGGGTGCTTCCCCCGGATGCGCTGATCCCGGCCCTCGTCGACGTTGCGACCGGACTCGCTGCACTGCACGCCCGAGGGATCGTCCACCGTGACCTCAAGCCGTCGAACGTCCTCCTGTCCGACGGCCAGGCACGAATCGCGGATCTCGGGATCGCCGCTGCCGGTCCGAGCGAGCTGACTGCCGCCGGGACCACCGTTGGCACGCTCGCCTATCTCGCGCCCGAGCAGCTTGCCGGCCAGCCGGCGAGTCCCGCCAGTGACGTGCACGCCCTCGGCGCCCTCGCGTTCCTCGGCCTGACGGGCCGACTGCCGCGGCCCGCCGGAAGCGTTGCAGCGATCGTCGCGGCGAGCGCCCGGCCGGTCGAGCCCGTTTCTGGCGTGGCCCCGACTCTCGGCTCAGCGTTCGATCCGGCGATCGCGCAGGCGCTCGCCCGTGACCAGTCCCAGCGGCCCACAGCGACCGAGTTCGGGACGATGCTCGGTGCGGCTCTCGAGCGCTGGCGCTTGGAACCTACATCGGTCGCGGCTCGACTTACCGCAGCACTTGAGCACTGGCGGATGGCGCCTGCGTCCAGGGCGGCGGACGACGCAACGACCCTCACCGCTTTGCCATTACCCGGAGCTGGCGCTGCGGCCACGAACGTCGCCGTCACGCCCGGCCGGAACCGACGACGGATACTCGCGGCGGTGGGCACGTTGGTGGCCGCCCTGTTCCTCGGGTTGGCGGCCTTCCTGCTCCTTGCACAAGGCTTGGGCGGCAGGACGATTCCCCCGCTTGTCGGCGGCGGCTCGAGCACGAGTCCGTCGCAGTCTGCGAGCATGCCCCCGACCGCCTCGCCAGCACCCTCGCCGGATGTCTCGCCGACCCCGTCGCTTATCCCGACCGCGACGGGCGACCCGTTCGCCAACGCTCGTACGGCGAGCGACGACATGCGGGCGGCGATCGCGGCTGCCCGTGGGCCCGGCGGCCTGAATGGGCGTGACGCAAAGGACCTCGGGAGCCAGCTCGATCAGGTCGACCAGGCGCTTAATCAGCAGGACACGGCGTCGGCGCGTGACGCGGCGATCAAGTTGGCCGGGCAAGTCGCCGGCCTCATCGACCAGGGAACCGTCGATGGTCAGGCGGCCGATCGGCTCCAGACCGCAGCCGATCGTCTCGTCGCGGCTGCCAACGCGCCCCCGGATTAAGACGGAGGACTCGTCGCCTTCCCTGATCCGGGCCGAAGGAGGTCACGACCCCGGAGCGCCCGGGCTGCCCGGTGACTTCGGTCACGGCGGCTGCCTGGCTCGCGTGCCATGCTGGACGGGACAGATCGAACAGGCGCGTGCGAGGCGCAGGAGTGAACGATGGTGACCGCGCAGACCAGTGACCCCTTGGCTGAAGCGCTGACATTGATGGCTGCGACACCGACGGCCATCGCGGCGCTGGTCCGAGCGGCGCCAGCCGATGTCCTGGAACGGCGCGCGAGCGCCGAGGAGTGGTCACCTCGCGAGGTCCTGGCCCACCTCCTGTACGTCGAGGGGCTGCTCCGGGCGCGCCTCGAGGCCATGGCGGCCGGGCCGGATGACGGCCCGATGCCGGCCGGGAAGCCGGCCCCGGAGCCAGGCCCAGCGCTCCCCAGCCTTGCTTCCTGGCGGCGACGGCGGGCCGCCAACCTGCGGTGGTTGCGCTCGCTCGATGCCGCCCAGCTGGAGCGCAGCGCGGTCCATCGGCGCTGGGGCGCCATCAGTGTCCGCGAGCACGTCGTCGAGTGGTCGTACCACGATCTCGACCATCTGCGGCAGCTGCTGGCCTCGCTGGAGGCCGAGCTGTACCCCTCGATCGGCGGTTGGCGCGGGCTGTACC
>PLWW01000021.1 GCA_003153125.1 Candidatus Dormiibacterota bacterium
TCCACGACTTTGGGCCGGTCGGGGACGTGACCCCGGCCGGCTCTTTGTCATCCTGGGCGCGAGACTGCCACCTGCAGCTGTCCTACATGTTGGGACAGGGGTGCGTGGTGCTGCCGGTGGATGGTGAGGCGGAGGGCGTCGGCGTGGTCGTGGTTGCAGCGTGGGCAACGACGAAGCCGCCACCCAGTCCCGCTGCTGCGAAGCCTAGCGATGCGACGGTCACGATCACGCGGCGCCTGGCTCCCCCGAACGCCGTGCCGCGCCGCGCGACCGGGGGCGGGGGCGGGGGTGGGGGCGGCATCAACTGGTCGTCCATGTCATCCATATCGGTTGTCTCCTTGGGAGTGTTGTTGCGTCCTGTCGACGTCGGACCCATGGCGTGCTCTGGTCGAGCTCCTGTTTCACATGAGCTTGCCGTCCAGGGTGTCGTGACGGCTGTGCGCCATGCAGCTCATGGTGGTCCGCCACCCTGACGGCCACCTGACAGCCGGATGTGAAAACGGTGTGAGTCCGTCGCCTACAGGTTGGCCTTGTAGAACGCGACCGCGTTGGCCAGGATGTCGGCCCGGTTCTGCGTGAACTGGTGGTCGTCGCCCGGATAGGTGTTGTACTGGACGCTCTTTCCCGCGGCCTGCAACGCGGCCACGAGGTGATCGGCGAAGAGCTTCGGCACGACGGTGTCGCCCACATCCTGGTTGACCTGCACCACCGCCGTGGTGAAGCTCACGTCGTCGATGGCGGAGGCGCTGTCCCAGAAGGTGGGGTCCGTCCTTGGTGTGCCGTGCGCTGCGATGGCAGCATTGCGCAGCTGCTGAACGATGGCGGGCACATCGGTGGTCACCGGTGAGTTGGGCCAGTTGTAGAAGATGTCGAAGAACGACCCGACGACGCCGGCCATGAACACGACGGCCTTGATGTCGTGCGAGACGACCATGGCGCGGAGGGCCTCGTGACCACCCATGCTGTGCGCGAACAGCCCGATGCGGGTTGGGTCGACGAGCGGGTCGGCTTTCAGCGTGCTGATCAGGTTGAGCAGGTCATACGCGTAGACGGGCGAGAAATGTCCGCCCTCCGGCATGCCCTGGCTCTGCCCGTTGCCGCGGTAGTCGGGTTTGACGACCATGTCACCGGCACGCGCGAACGCGGCGATGAACTGCGCGTACGACGCGTCATCGGTGCGATACGTCGACGGGTCGATGTACCCGTGGTTGAGCACGATCACCGGCCACCCGGCTGCTGGTCGCGCACCGTCAGGCGTGGCCACCAACGCGTATACGCGCAGGGAGTCCGACTGGTACGACACCACGGTGTTGACGTAGCCGCCCTGGTCGCCGTCGGTTCGCACCAGCGTCAAGGCGCTCGCCGGATAGGAGCGCGCCCGCATGGCAGCAATGGTGAGACGGTCAAGCGCGGGGGACGCGGTGTTCGGCGGCGAGGCACTCGAAGATGCGGTCGCGGCCGGCGATGGTGGCGTCGTCGACCCTGACGACGCCGCGGGGGCGCACGACGCAAGGACGACGAGCACGGCGCCGGCCGTGAGCCCCTGACGCCGGCTCATGAGCACACACATTCCTGCATTCCGCCGATCAAGCCTACGCCGCCAGGGGCGCGAACCCGCCCTCGACAGAGTGCTGTGGGCCGTGCCGTTTCGGCACCACGTGCGCCACGCCCGACATGAACGACGGGCCAGCACGATGCCGGCCCGTCGTCCGAGGGGGATGATGACGTCGCTACGGAACGGTCGGGGTCTGCCCCGCGTTCTCCTGCGCCTCGCGCGCGGCACTCTCGCCGGCCTCATGCGCCGCGCTCTCATTGGGGTGGAACGCTCCGCCCGCACCCCCGACGAATGTGCCCGAGTTCTCCTGCGCCTCGCGCGCCGCGCTCTCGCCGGCCTCGTGCGCGGCACCCTCATTGGAGTGGAACGTGCCGGTGCCCGGAGTGGTCGTCGACGGGGTGGGCGTGGCCGCGGCGGCCACCGTCGAGGCCGTGGTCACCACCGATGGCTGGGTTGTCGCCGTGGCCGCGTGGGTGACCATGTAGCCGCTGGCCGCGCCACCCAGGACCAGGCCTGTTGCGGCCACGCCGATGGCCGCGCGACGCCCGGGTCGGCGAACGGGCCGGCGCGGCGTGTCGTCGGGCGCAGTGTCGTCGGTGCTCATGACTGTCCTCAGTTGTCAATCTGACGGGGTCGCCTCGGGAGCACGATGGGCTCCCCACCTCAGGCGCGCATTCAGCGAAGCTGGCAATCTGCTCGGAATCCGCACTCGTTTCTGAGAGAGACCGCGCGGAGCGGTCGTGGCCGCCGGGGCGTGGTCAGCGCCGCTCTTTGGCCACGAGCATGCGAATGGCCAGCACGGGGCACTTGGCCACGGCCTGGCGGGCGTGCGGGAGGAGTTCCTCGGGGACGGGTCCTGGCTCCATGATCGGGTAGCCCCATTCGTCCAGACGGATCATCTCGGGGAGCAGCTCGGCGCACAGACCGTGCCCGTCGCAGCGGATGCGGTCGAACTGCAGTGTCACCACGTCCATCGGGTTGCTCCTAGAACGGGAGGCGGCATGCTGCAGCTCAGCCGCTGAGTGTGCCGTGTGACTTCGGACTCGAACACCTGGAGGGCGGAGAGCA
>PLWW01000126.1 GCA_003153125.1 Candidatus Dormiibacterota bacterium
GAATCGACGCCCAAGGGTTCCGCGATGCTGCCGAGGATGCCAAGGCGAACTGCCCGGTGTCCAAGGCGCTCGCCAGCGTGCCGATCACCCTCGAAGCCTCGCTGGATTAGCCCGCGCAGTCCTGGCGTGAACGGCCGGTAGCTGCACTGCCGGACCGTCTATTGGCGCGAAAAGGTCTGCATGGTGTACGGGAGTTCGAACGCTCGTTACCACCCTTATTCCCGGGCGTCAACGTTGCTCGGACCACGGCCCTAATTCGGGCCTCCAAGGACTCCGTCTAGTTACTTCCCCATGAAAAACCGGTAGACCGAGCAGGAGATCCGGTGGCATTCGGACGGTCGAGTTGATCGGGCCCGCGCCGGTCAGGCCAGAGCGACGAATCGGTCGATGTTGCTTGTCAGAACACCGAATCCGGTCCAGATCCGGGCTCCCCGATAGCCCTTGAGCCGCGTTCGGCGGAGCCCATGGCCTCGCTTCAGAGCACTGATCCGCCCTTCCGCGCCGGCTCGCCATCGATATCGCCGTCGCCATGCTCTGGTGTCTGTTTGGAGTGAGCCTTGCCTTTGCGTGGGATCACACCCTCCGTGATTCCGCGTACAGCCAGAGCGGTGTCGCCGACCGCATCACCGTATCCCCGGTCAGCGAACACGCTGGCGACGTTCATGCCGATGTCCTGCGCCCCGCCGATCGCCGCCTCCAGGGTCTGTGCATCAGCGGGATTGCCTCTGTACACCTAGTGCGAGACCACGAACCCTTCGGGGGTGTCGGCGATCGATACCTTGTAGCCAAACTCTGTCGGCTGTTGAGGTTTGCCCCGCCGGATGGGGCGGGCGTCAGGATCGCTCAGCGAGATCAGCCGGTCAGCGATGACCCGTTCCCCGGTCAATCGCCGCGCCGTCTGGTCGATGAGGCGCTGAGCAAGCGCCATCTCCCGCTCCAAGTGTTGGACCTGCTTCTCTCCGTTGGGGTGACCAGTCCAGAGTGCGCGACGGGCGTTGCGAATGACACCAGCAACCTCCTTCGCTGTGGCCATCACCAACCGGTGCACATCCGCTGTCAGCTTGTCGATCGCGGCGTGCCGATCCATGGGCCGACCGCTGAGGGCGTGGGAAACCTTGCGGATGATCTTGCCGGCCTTCTGGCGGCGGTTGCGGAACCGGGTCCGCGTGGCCAAGCCGGCGGACTTGACCCTGGTCACGGCCCGCGCCAGCCGGCTGACCGCGTGCGCACAGAGGCCCGAGTCGGTGGGGTAACGGACGTCCGCCTCGGTGGCAGTGGTGTCCACCCGAAGCCGCCGGCTGCGGAGAATCTTGCGTTCCACGGCGGTCCGCAGCAGCGTCGCGTTCAGGTCATCGATGATCTCGGGGCCGCAGCGCTTGGTGAGTTTGATCAAGGTCGTCGAGTGGGGCACGTGATCATCGAGGCGGATGCGGCAGAAGCGCCGCCACGACAACGAATCGGCCACCTCCTTGACCAGGGTCTCGTAGCCCATCGAGTACCGGTGCTTGAGGTACATCAGTCGGAGATACGTCTCCATCGGGATCGTCGGGCGCCCGACGTTGCTCATCAGACGCTTGCTGAACGGCGCCAGGAAACGGTCGTCGTCCAGCAAGGTGTCGATGGCGGTCAGCTCGTCGGAAAGAACCCTGACTTCCGGCGGCAGAAACTCGTCCCAGAGCGTGCCCTGGCCGTCTCGCAAGCGCAGCATGATCGTCCTCGGCAACAGCGGATGCGTCGGGACGATCGTATTAAAGTCCGGGCCCGTTCAGGGCTCCAGTGGCTCGTTTTTCAGGGGGAAGTAGCTAGTCTTCCGGCATGACCAAGCCGGACGGCTCCGCGAACCACCCTCTGCACGTTCGAGCCGCCACCTCGCCTAGGTACACCTTTCGTGAGCACGAGTTCCGATTTCTGGTGACCGGCGAGCAAAGCGGTGGCAGTTACAGCCTGATGGAGATCGCGTCGCCGGCCGGGAGTGGGCCTGGGCCGCACGTACATGACGCTGCCGAGGAGCACTTCGTCGTGGTTGAGGGTGAGCTGAACTTCCAGGTCGGCGACCAACGCTTCACGGCTACGAAGGGCGACCTCGTTCACGTTCCCCGTGGAGTTGTGCACGCCTTCACTGTCTGCAGCAGCCGAGCCCTGACTCTTGCCACCTACACGCCAGCCGGTGAGGAAATCGCGTTCATGGAGGCGGGCGTTCTGGCGGAGGACTGACTTCCCAGACTGCAGATAGTAGGTGCCACTCACTGCACTGAGAGCCGGCCTTACACGCTGCTTGAGGGCCGGCCGTATCGGCGCTTCTGCTCGGGTGTGCTCCACCGTGCCGCCGTCGGGGGCTCCCGCGTCGCTGGCGTCCGCAGCCTTGGGCATACAGTGAAGGAGGCAAGTAAATGACCGCCGATATTCCACCCCCGCCCCCGGCAGTACCCGCGCAGGAGCTACGCGGTGTCACTTGGGTATATGGCAATTTCGACATCACATCCGACGGCGTGACCGTCCATCAGCGGAAGTCCGGCCCATTACTAAGGCGCGGGAGGCTGTGTACCCATTGACCGACATCGCGAGCGCCGAGGTCTACGGATCAATCCTGACGCTGCGGCTTCGCAACGGTCCGCGAGGAATCCAGGGCATTGCGCAGCCCGAGGTGGTGACGGCGACGCTGCGCGCCTTCGGCGTTGCCGCAACATACACCGAGGCTGCGGACGTTGAATTATCGGACGCCGGTATGGGTCATGTCGGACAGGTACGCGCGAACATGGCCGAGTCTGAAAAGTATTTCAAGCGCAAGAATGCGGCGCAACGTAGGCGGAAGATCGGCAGAGCAATAGGTACCCAGGCATGTTGTGGCATTCCGTGCCTCATATCACTGACACTCATGCTGGGAGTGCTTGCGACACTTCTGTTGGCACTAACGCGCTTCTAGGGACCGTCACCTCCATCGGTCCGCTGACGGCGACGATATGGATGCAGCGCCGTCACTCAGACCTGGCGCACGACACCATGGTCGCCGTCGGGTGTCGGCGCCGTCGTCGATGACACCTTCGAGACACCTTCGCGGCCGGGCCGCGGGCGCACGCTAGCGCACGCACCCGGACGTTGTCGCCAGCAATCCGAACTCATCCGACCGTCCGCGGCCGATCCCGGACATGGCCGGCGCCAGTGGTAGTTCGCAACGGCTGCGACCACCCTTGTCAAGGAATCGTGAATGTCCCATGGGGGTCGGTCTCGTCGTTCTGCGCCCCGAGGCCCCGAATGCACTTAGCTCGTCTGGTTGGCTCGGCTGGGCGCTCCGCCGTCGTGCTTTGCCGCAGTGGCAGGCTCACTACGTGGTGACTCGGGCGCATCGACCAGGCCAGCTGCCTCCATGGCTCCCGGCTCTTCCATCCAACTTCTGGCCGCCGTACTTCGCCCTCGGGAGTGCTGGTCGGCCAGATGGAGGTGAGCATCCCGTCGGAACTCCTCCGCCTCGCTGATGATTGGCGTGGGTAGGAATGAAGGTGGGTCCTCGCCAGGCCCCAATATCCCGACGCCGTCCGGGTACGGATTGTTGGTCCCAAGAGCCGGTGCAACATTCGTCTCAGCGCGCGTCACGTTCCAGAAGACTATGCCGAGGACGCCAACCACCACGGCCAACAGGACGATCAGCGCGAGCATCTGCCCATCCTGCGGCCTGCGACGTCGGGATTCAAGCGTCGCGCATACCCCTCCAGCGATAGGGGAGCCGCCCAGGCAAGCATCCGCCAATGTCGCCAGAGGAGGCACCTAGTGCAGTGGAAGGCGAATAGGTAGACGGATGCGTGCGAGATGATGCACGCTTCTGGGTATGGCAAATCACCCTTCGCTGCCGTTATTGCCGACGTCCGAAGAGCGCGCTGCGTTGGAGATGTGGACGCGCAGCCGATTGCTGCCACATCGTCAAGTGCTGTGGGCGAAGATCGTGCTGCTCGCCGCTGACGGCGTCGCCAGCGATGTCATCGCTGAGCGTTTGGGATGCAATCGCCTGACCGTCCGGCGATGGCGTCGGCGCTTCAGCGAAGCCCGCGTGGAGGGCCTCGAGGAAGCTGGCGGACGCGGCCAGAAGCCGCGACTGTCCCACGACTTCATCAACCGCGTGGTGGCGGCGACGATGGAAGCGCCGAAGGACGGCAGCACCCATTGGAGCGCGCGTCGGCTCGGTGCGCGGTTCGGCATCAGCCACAGCACCGTGCTGCGGATCTGGAAGGATCACGGTCTGCAGCCGCATCGTACACGCAGCTTCAAGTTCAGCCCGGATCCCGACCTCGTGGACAAGGTCACCGACATCGTCGGTCTCTACCTGCATCCACCCGAAATGACAGTGGTCCTGTGCGTCGATGAGAAGAGTCAAATCCAAGCGTTGGACAGGACTCAGCCGCTCCTGCCCATGCGTTCTGGCCAGGTCGAACGGCGCAGCCACGACTACGTTCGCCACGGCACGACGACCCTCTTTGCAGCTCTCGACGTGGCCACCGGCGAGGTGACGGGACGCTGCTACGCACGCCACCGCCATGAGGAGTTCCTGCGGTTTCTCCAGCGGCTGGCCCCGGGTGTACCCCACTCAGGAACTCCACCTCGTCGTTGACAACTATCGGACCCACAAGCACCCGGTCGTGCGCGCGTGGCTGGCAGACAACCCTCGCATCCACCTCCACTTCACGCCAATCGGAGGCAGCTGGATGAACCAGGTGGAGACCTGGTTCTCGATCCTGCAGCACCGGGCCATTGCGCGCGGCGTCTTCCGCAGCGTGCCCGCACTGGTCGCCGCCATCGGCCGCTTTCTCACCGGCTGGAACAACAACTCCCGGCCGTTCGCCTGGATCAAACCCGCCGACGTCATCCTCGCCAAGGCGAACCGTCTACGTATTCCTGAGTCGGTGCACTAGCAGATGGAAGCACGGTAGGGTGATGAGGGGGAAGCGCTGCCAGCCCCGCGGCAGGTGTACGAGAGGCTAGCGAGTGGCCTTGACCCGGCCCCGGGGCGCTCTGGGCATGCAGCCTGTGTCACGTCTCGGCTATCTATGCTGGGTTCTGAAACGCTCGGCCGATAGTCGGAGACTCGAAGCTGATGGCAAACGAGCATTGGCGCCCGGCGTTCGCATGTCTTGGGATCACGGATCCGCTCGTGGCCTGGTTGGTCTACCGCGGCGAGATGGTCTCAGCCCCATCGGCGCACCACACTGCATGGAGCTTCTGGCACAGCAGCCACATGGAGGTGCTGTCGAGCGGGCGCGCCGACCGGTATCAACGCGAGGTCGTCCTCGAACTGTTCCGGCAGGAAGAGTTCCCCAACAAGGTTGGACGACTTGCCGGCTTTTATTGCTTCCCGGATGAAGCGGCGGCGCGAAGAGCATCGGTGCGGTGGGGGTCCGCGGCCTTTCGGATGGACCAGCTCGCCGAGATCGCTCTCTCGCCGGCCAGTCGGGTCAGCGTCCATGACGCCACCTGGATCAGTCGCGGGTTGTCCGTCGAAGACAAGGACTGGATGCGCCGGTATTGGAACGGCGACCTCACCGATGACCCCGTCCTGGAGGTCATCGTTGATGGGCGCGCCTACATCCTCGGGACAACGCTCCGCGCGGAGGCGCGCCGTGTAGTCGCTGCGACGTGGCCGAATAGCCTCCCCTTGCTGGAGCTGGCTCGCGTCGCCGCATGGCTGCAGTCGGATCTCGGGTTGATCGCCGCCATGCCCCGATGGCAGCCGGACGGTGCTCGCTTCGACTACTTCATGAACTTCCAAGACGCCACCGACGAGGAGTTCCTGGAGAGACTGCGGGGATACGTCGGGCCCGCCAACCGGGAGGACATGCCGTCGAACGCGGAGCTGGTCCTGCCGGACCTTCAGAGCCGGGGGTTCATCCTGCCGTGGGGGCCGGCCGGCTCGCCCGGCGCTTGACAACGTCCGGACCGGGGTTAGCGCAGGGCGAGAGTATCGGGTGAGCCCTAAGGTTCCGATGCTTGGGGAGGACTCGGGAGAGAAGCCCGAGGTGCACCATGGCGATGCAACTTTGATGCTCCTATGCCTT
>PLWW01000074.1 GCA_003153125.1 Candidatus Dormiibacterota bacterium
CGGCCTGCCTGGCGGCCGCCGCCTGCGCCGCCGACAGCTGGTGCGCGGCCGTGGTCACGTGGCCGTTGGCGGCGACCGATGCGGTTTGGAGCTGGGCGGTCTCGATGGCGACCACGGCCTCGGCCGTCGCCGCCTGCTGGCTTGCGACCTGCGCCTCCCCGCGGGCTGCATCGGCGTCTACGAGCGCCCGGTGGGCTGCCGTCTGCGCATCCGCGATGTGGTGGAGCAGGATCTTGCCCGCCTGGTCGACCCGGTCCATCTCGGCGACCCGCTGGAACACCTCCCCGATGTCGGACGCGGCGACGACGTAGGCTAGCGCGCCCTCCTGGCCGCCCGACTTGTAGACGCTGCGCACGTAGGCCGCGAGCTCCGTCTTGTCGTGGCTCACCTCGAGGTCGAGCGCGGCCAGTCGAGCAGTGTCCGTGGTCACCGTCCTGTCGAGGTCGGCAACCCGGGCCTGCACAGCGGCCAGCTGCGCCTGGGCGCCGGCCAGCTGTTGCTGGGCGGCACCCAGGGCGGTGCTCGCCTGGCGGGCCTGCTGCTCGGCCTGGGCCAGCTTCTGCTGAGCTGCGCCGACGCTGGAGGGCCCGGCGGCATCCGCCGGGAGCGCGATCGCCGTCAGGGAGATGGCCAGCAGCCCGATCGCGAGCGTGCGACGACGGATGGTGAGGTGCACCACGCGACTGTGCCAGCCGTGCCACGCAGCCCTGACGACGTCACAGCGCCGTCACGGGACCGTTGCGCGGTGGTCAGAGGCTCCGCCGGGAGCGGCCCGGGCCGCTCTAGGAGGCCTTGCGCTCGAGGAGTGTGTCGCCGACGGTAGTGGTCTGGAAGGTCAGCTCCTCGGAGTGCCGTGGACCGCAGTCAGGGCACTGGATGTGACCGCCGATGGGCTCGTTGTTGGCGTCGAAGTAGACGACTGCCAGGCGTTCCGCGCGGCATCGGGGGCACGTGTCCAAGGTCGTCATTGCCATCTCCGCGCGTGGGCGACTCTGCAAGCTGGCTGACATCATGGCATGGCGACGGCCGGCGCGCGACTCACTGCCTGCGCGCGGCCCCGTCCGGGCCGGTCCGGGACGCCGCTGGCGTACCGTCGCGAGCGTGTCACAGGGTCCCCCCAGCACCCGGCAGCGCGCGCTGATCGAGCGCCATCTCGATGAGCTCGACCGCTGGACAAGGCGCCTCAACCTGACCGCGGTGCCCCGCGACCGGGCGTGGGATCGACATGTCGGCGAGACGGTGGCCCTGCTCGACGCTGCAGACCTTGCCGAGGGCTGCCGCTGCGCCGACCTGGGCTCGGGTGGGGGCATCCCGGGGGTGGTCGTTGCCGTCCTCCGCCCCGACGTCTCGATCACCCTGGTCGAGTCCGACCGGCGCAAGGCCGGGTTCCTCGTGCACGTCTGCGGCCTCCTCGACCTTGCCAACGTCAGCGTCGCCGCGCGACGCGCCGAGGAGCTGGGCGCCGACCCCGTCCACCACGAGGCCTACGACGTCGCGGTGTCGCGCGCCGCTGCTCCTCCACCGCTGCTGTGGCGGCTGTCGGCGCCACTGCTGCGCCCGGGCGGAACACTCTGGGCTTTGGTCTCCGACGCCGATGCGCGGTCCACGGTCGCCGCGCTCGACAGGGTCACCGGCGTGAAGGCGTGGAGCCCCGCGGTTGGCATCCTCGCGGTGCGCAGGGAGGCGCCGGGTTGACGGCGCCCAGGGGTGCCTGCGCGGTCAGCGCCGGCCGTCGCTCAGCACGGCCAGGATGGCGTCACGCTCGTTCCAGGGCAGGCTCTGGTCANNCGATCGCCTCGCGCCGCTCGGGGATCACGTGGAGGGTGTCGTTCCGCTTCGCCCCGGCCCGCTCCGCCCCCGCGGCGATCTGCTCGCAGATGGCCACGCGATCCTCGTGGCGCGGGTCCTCGTCAGTCACCACCACCTGGTCGGCGAGGCGTCCGGCCACAGCTCCCATGACCGGACGCTTTGCCACGTCCCGCTCGCCGGCCGAACCGAAGACGACCCAGAGCCGTGCCGTGGTGGCGGCGCGCAGCTCGGTGAGCACCTTTTCCAGCGAGTCGGCTGTGTGCGCGTAGTCGATGACCACGGTGAACGGCTGGCCCGCGTCGACGCGCTCCATGCGCCCATGGACCCGCGCCAGCCGGGTGATGCCCGCCACCGCGTCCTCGAGCGATGCCCCGGTGCTGCACGCCGCCGCCAGTGCCGCCAGGGCGTTTCCCGCGTTGAACCGCCCCGCCAGCTGAAGGGCGATAACGGCGTCGCCCCACGGTGTGCGGGCGTGCAGTCGCACCCCCTGGGGGCCGGAGCTCACCTCCTCGGCCACCAGGTCGGCCGCGGCCCCGGCGGCGCTGTATGTCAGACGCGTCGCCACCGGTATCGAGGCCAGCCGGGGGTAGGCGAAGTCGTCGTCGCGGTCGAGGACCGCGATGCCGTCCGGACGGGACCCGGCCAGCTCGAGCAGGCGCACCTTGGCCGCAAGGTAGCGGTCGCGGTCGCCGTGCACGTCGAGGTGCTCGGAGGTGACCCGCGTGTAGACGGCCAGCCGGTAGTCGACGTCGTCGACGCGGTGCATCTCCAGGCCGTGCGAGGAGGTCTCGACAACCACGTGCGTGCAGCCCGCGTCGCGCAGCTCGGCCAGGCGGCGATGGGTCTCGACGGCCTCCATGGTGGTCTGCCGGGTGGTGTTGGCGACCACGGTCTCGCCGTCGCGGAAGTCGACCGTCGAGATCAGGCCGGTGCGGAAACCGGCGGCCTGCCACGCCGCCCAGAGCATCGTTGACGTGGTCGTCTTGCCGTCGGTGCCCGTGACCCCGGCGACGGTCAGGGAGCGCGACGGGTGACCGTGGAAGGCTGACGCCAGCGCGCTCAGGGCCAGGCGCGCGTCGTCGACCAGCACCACGGCGACGTCGGCCGGCAGCGCCGGGTCGAAGGGCCGCTCGGCCACGACCGCCACGGCTCCGCGGTGCACGGCCGCTGCGGCGTGTCGATGACCGTCCTGGCGCAGCCCCGGCACGGCCACGAAGAGGGCACCGGGGACCACGTCGCGTGAGTCCTGGGTCACAGCGCTGATCCCCAGGCCGGCGACAGCTGCCGAGCCATCACGGGGAAGCACCCCGGCACCACGGAGGAGGTCGAGCAGGCCGATCACGGCGGCAGTCTAGGAGCGCCGGGGCGGTGGCCGCCGTCCGTCGCCGCCTGAATCACGACTGGATTGGTCGGGTATTGGGTAACATTCGGGCATGCCCAGTTCTCGCGATCTCCTCGACGACGCCCGCCGCATCATCCCCGAAGTGACCCCCGCGCAGGTCGCCAGGGAAGCATCCTCACGCACCCTCATCGACGTGCGCGAGCGCAGCGAATTCGAGGAGGGGCACATTCCCGGCGCGCTCCACCTCAGCAAGGGGTTCATCGAGGTGCAGATCGAGGACCGCGTTCCCGGCAAGGGCACGCCGATCACCCTCTATTGCGCCGGCGGGACGCGCTCGCTGCTGGCCGCCCGTGCCCTGCATGAGCTCGGCTACAACGACGTGCGCTCCATGAGCGGCGGTTTCAACGGCTGGAAGCAGGCGGGCTTCGACTTCGATGTGCCTCGCGTGCTCACGGCAGACCAGAAGCGGCGCTACAACCGCCACCTGCTCATTCCCGAGGTGGGTGAGGAGGGCCAGGCCAAGCTCCTTGACGCCAAGGTGCTCCTCATCGGCGCCGGTGGCCTGGGCAGCCCGGCGGCCCTGTACCTCGCCGCCGCCGGCGTGGGCACGATCGGCCTCGTGGACTTCGACATCGTCGACGAGTCCAACCTCCAGCGTCAGATCATCCACACGCGCGATCGTGTCGGCATGCGCAAGACGGAGTCGGCGCGCATCGCAATCGAGGCACTCAACAGTGACGTGCGCGTGGTCCAGCACAACGAGATGCTCAACTCGGACAACGCCCGTGCGCTGTTCGACCAGTACGACATCATCGTCAACGGCTGCGACAACTTCCCCACCCGCTACCTCGCCAACGACGTCGCGCTCTTCGCCCGCAAGCCGCTCGTGGACGGTGGCATCTTCCGATTCGAGGGCCAGGTGACAACGGTGATCCCGTTCGCGTCGCCCTGCTACCGCTGCCGTTACCCATCACCGCCGCCACCGGAGGAGGCTCCATCGTGCGCGGAGGCCGGCGTCCTCGGCGTCCTCCCGGGCATCGTCGGCATCCTCCAGGCCACCGAGGTGGTCAAGCTGATCATGGGCATCGGCGAGCCTCTGACCGGCCGGCTGCTGCACATCGACGCGCTCGACATGCGCTTCCGCGAGTTCCGCGTCCCGCGTGACCCGGACTGCCCCGTGTGCGGCGAGAACCCCACCATCACTGAGCCCATCGACTACGAGAACTTCTGCATGGTTCCCGCCGGCGTGGCCACGGAGGCCGTCGCAGCGGGCGTCTGACAGTCTCGGACGCGGCCGGGCACGGCGCCTATGATCTGGCGTCGATGAGCACGGTGGAGATCGCCGAGGTGCGGTCCGACGACATGGACCGATTCGTCGAGATCGCTCACGGGTTCTGGGGTGGCGCGCCCGAGCCGGCCATGGAACTGGTGTCCAAGGTGCTCGACCGCGCCATGCTGGCGCGGACCGACGGCGAGGACATCGGCGCAGCCGCCGTCATCGACTTCCGGCTGAGCCTGCCGGGCGGCCAGAGGGTTGCCATGGACGGGGTGACCTGGGTGGGGGTGTCCGCCACCGCCCGCCGCCGCGGGGTGCTTCGGGCCATGATGACCCACTGCCTGGAGAGCGCTCGCGAGCGCGGTGTCGGGTTGCTCGGCCTGGGTGCCTCGGAGAGTTCGATCTACCGCCGTTTCGGCTACGGCGTGGCCACCCACATCTGCACCGCCCAGATCGTCACCGCCCACGCAGCCCTCGGCACACCGTTCCGCGACCCGGGCAGGCTGCGCTTCCAATCACTGGACACCTCGATAGCGACCCTGCGCGATGTCGAGAGCCGGCAGCGGGACCGCGTCGCCGGCATCGGGCGCTCGGAGGCCTACTGGCGGCGCATCGCCGTCACCGACGCCAAGCCCGAGGGTGAGACGGGGCCAGCGCAGCTGGTGGTCCATGTCGGCAGTGGCGGTGATGTCGACGGCTTTGTCGTCTACCGCCTGGAGGAGCGCTGGACCGATCACCTCGCCGACGGCGTCGTCCACGTCAAGGAGCTGACTGCGCTCAACCTCGACGCACACCTCGCCCTCTGGCAGCACGTCCTCACCATGGACCTCGCCGAGCACCTGCGCATGGAGCGGTTCTGGCCTGACGACCCCATCCAGCACCTCCTCGCCGACCCGCGGCGGCTGCGGACCGCGACGAGCGACGACCTCCACCTGCGCGTCGTCGATGTCGCGGCGATGCTGCAGGCGCGGCGCTACTCGTGCGATGGGTCCGTCGTGATCGAGGTGATCGACCCTGCCTGCCCTGACATCGCGGGCCGCTACCGGCTCGACGGCGGTCGGGATGACGCCGCGGTGTCGAGGACAGAGGAGCCCGCCGGTCTTCTGCTCGACGGCGCATCCCTCGCGTCCGTGTTCCTCGGCGACACGAGCGTTGCCGCCCTGCACCGTGCGGGCCTCGTCGAGGAACTGCGACGCGGTGCCGTTGCCTCGGCCACCGCCATGTTCACGTGGTCGCCGCGGCCGTGGCTGAACCACAGGTTCTGAACCGGCGCCGCGTGAGGCCGGTCGCTCAGCCGGACGCCGTGTGCGTGTCCAGGAAATCTCCGAGCACGGCCGAGAACCGAGCCGGCTGCTCGAGGTTGGTGAGGTGAGCGGCGCCGTCGAACTCCTCGACGACGGCGTGTGGGATCGCCGCCGCCATGGCGCGCGACTCGTCGAGGGGCACGATGACGTCGGCGGTGCCGCACACCACCAGGGTCGGAACGTCGATGCCGGGGAGCATGCCGCTGCTGTCGGGACGGCCGCCGATCGCCGCGATCGCTGTGAGGACGCCTTGGGCGGTGCAGCGGCGGATGCGTCCGCGCACGGGGTCAGCGATGTGCGACTCCGCGCCGCATAGCGCGCAGAGCAGGCGCCCGGTCATGGCCTCCACGATCGCCTCGACGCCGCCAGCGCGCACCTCGGCGGCCATGGCCGCGCGGGCGGCCAGCGCCAGGTCGCCGTCTGCGGCCGCGCGCGTGTTGACCAGCGCCACGGAGCGCACCCGGGGGCGCGCCTGGCGCAACAGGGAGAAGCACATGTACCCGCCCATGGAGACCCCGCACACCGAGAACTCGTCGACACTGAGCGCGCTGAGCGCGCCGAGCACATCGGCGGTGTAGCTGTCGACGGTGACGCCCGTTGGAGGTGGGGGTGACGCGCCGCATCCCCAGAAGTCGGGGCGCAGGCAGCGATACCGGCCACTCAGCGCGGCCACCTGTGCGTCCCACTGCGAGGCGTCGAGAGGAAACGCATGGAGCAGGAGGAGCACCGGTCCCTCGCCGCTGTCGTGGATGTGGGGTGCGCTCACGGGCCGACAGTAGCCGACGCGCGAACGCCGTGCGTCAGCTGGCCGCCGGCGCCGGCTGCACGGGGAAGTCCTCGAGGCTGGCTGCCTCGATGGTGGTGCGGGCGTGCTTCTCGACGTCGCGCAGCTTGAGGATCTCGCTCGGGGTGATCAGGGTGATGGCCACGCCTGTGCGGCCGGCCCTGGCGGTGCGCCCGACGCGGTGGAGGTACTCATCCGGCGTCGTCGGCACGTCGTAGTTGATGACGTGGGAGATGTCGTCGATGTCCAGCCCGCGGGCGGCGACGTTGGTGGCGATGAGGTGTTTCACGTGGGTGGCCACGAATGCCGCCATGGCGGCGTTGCGTTCCTTCTGGGTGAGGTCGCCGTGGAGCAGGCCGACACTCTGGCCGCGTCGTTCGAGCTGTGCCTGGAGCAGGTCGGCCGTCCGCTTGGTCTCGACGAAGATGAGCGACATGACCACGTCAGGCTGGTCGAGGATGCGCATCATCACGTCGACCTTGTCGGCCCACGTCGTCTGCACGTAGAGCTGGCGGACGCCGGCAGCGATCTCCGGGCGCACGCTGATGGCCACCGTGACCGGGTTGCGCATGTGGCGCAGCGCGAGGCGCCGCACCCATTCCGGCATGGTCGCGCTGAACAGCATCGTCTGCCTGTCGACCGGGCATTGGCGGAGGATCTTCTCGACGTCGGGCGCGAAACCCATGTCGAGCATGCGGTCGGCCTCGTCGAGCACCGCGAAGCGCACCCGCGCCAGGGACAGTGAGCGGCGCTGGATGTGGTCGGCGAGGCGGCCCGGCGTGGCCACGACGATGTGCGCGCCGGCACGCAGGGCCTCGAGCTGGCGGCCCATCGAGTCGCCACCGTAGATGGCCACTGACGAGATCTGGTGGCGCGCCGCAAGCACGGTGATCTCCTCCTCGACCTGGACGGCGAGCTCGCGGGTGGGGCAGAGGATGAGCGCCTGCACCGACCCCTTCCGTGGGTCGAGCTGCTCGATGATGGGGATGCCGAACGCAGCCGTCTTGCCGCTGCCGGTATGCGCCTGGCCGATGACGTCCTGGCCGCGCAGCGCGGGCGGGATCGCCGCCGCCTGTATGGGCGTGGCCAGCGTGAACCCCATCTCGCCGACGGTGGTCAACATGGCGGCACTGAGCCCCAGCTCTTCGAAGGGAGCGGACTGTTGAACCGGTTCTGTCGCGGCCACGTCGTCAACGCCGAAGGCGGCGCGACGGGGCCTTGCGATGGGCGGTCTGTGCGACCGCACGCGAGAGGATGAACGCAAGACCACACAATGGTACTCGACGGTGCCGCTTCGACGACCCGGGCCCCGCCACTAGAATCGAAGCGGTGGCCGACATCCTCTGCACGCTGTCCCTGCCCGCGCCCTTCGAAGAGATGGTGCGTCCTCGCGCCACGCTGTCGGTGTTGGGCAGGACCCCGGCGACGTCGGAGCTGATCGACCGGCTCCGGGCCACGCCCGTCGAAGTCCTCTGCCCGCAGTTGCGCGACCCCATCACAGCCGCGGTCCTCGACGCCGGATTGCCCCGCCTGCGCTGCGTCTCGCTCTACGCCGTCGGCTACAACAACGTCGACGTCGAGGCAGCCACGGCGCGGAAGATCGCCGTCAGCAACACCCCGGGCGTACTCACCGACGCCACCGCGGACTGCACGATGGCGCTTCTCCTCGCCGCCACGCGGCGCATCTGCGAGGGCGACGCCGCCGTGCGCGCGGGAGCCTTCGAAGGCTGGGAGCCCGGCTACCTGCTGGGCATGGAGCTGACGGATGCGCTTCTCGGCGTGGTCGGCTTCGGCCGCATCGGCCAGGCGGTCGCGCGCCGCGCCCTGGGCTTCGGCATGCGCGTCGCCTACGCCACAGACGTGGCCGTTGCCATCGACGACGACCTCATCGGCAGGGTGACCGAGATGCCGTTGCGCCAACTCATCAGCGCCGCCGACGTCGTCTCCCTGCACGTCCCACTCACAGGCGCCACGCACCACCTCATCGACGAGAACGCGCTGCGTTCGATGCGGAGCACCGCTGTGCTCGTCAACACGTCGCGGGGCCCCGTCATCGACGAGAACGCGCTCGTGCGCGCCCTCCGGGAGGGCTGGATCGGCGGCGCCGGGCTCGACGTCTACGAGAAGGAGCCCGTCCTCGCTCCCGGTCTGGGCGAGTGCCGCAACGCTGTTCTCTCGCCGCACCTCGGCAGCGCCACCGTGGCCACACGCGCCGCCATGGCGCGGCTCACCGCACAGAACGCGCTCGACGCCCTCGACGGCCGGGTGCCCGGCAACTGCATCAACCCGTCCGTCTGGGAGTCGGCCCCGCCGCAGCCGGCCTGGTGAGCGACGTCCCGGGAGTGCCGTCCAGCAGCGCGGCGGCGGAGCCGCCGCTGATCGCCGACCTGTCGATCACGTTCACACCGCGCGTCGCCGTCCTCGACATCGACGGCACCCTGATCGACAACGACCTCGTGCTCCAGCCCCGGGCGCGCGCCGCCGTCCGCGCCGCCACGGAGAGGGTGCCGGTCATCCTCGCCACCGGGCGCATGTACAGCTCGGCTCTGCCCTGGGCCCGCGAGCTGCGTGTGACTCAGCCGCTGGTCTGCTACCAGGGAGCGCTGGTGCGCGAGCCGGCCGGCGGCGAGGTGCTTTTCGAGGAGGGCCTGTCGGCCTCCGTCGCGCGCGCCACCATCGCCATCGCGCGTACCCACGGCTGGCATGTGCAGGCATACAGCGACGACAGGCTCTTCTGCGAGCAGGACCGCCCCGAGGCACACCTCTATGCACGCATCGCCCAGGTGCCCATCAACTTCGTTGATGATCTGGACACTCTTGTCAGCAAGGGGACGACCAAGATCGTGTGTGTCAGCGAGGACCCGGCCATCGTCGACGCCTGCGTCGAGGCCATGACCGACGGCTTGGGGCAGGAAGCAAGGGTGACCCGCTCCATGGAGTGGTTCGTCGAGGTGATCAGCCCGCGCATCAACAAGGCACGGGCGGTCGAGCTGGTGTGTGCTCGCCTCGGCCTCTCGCTGGGTGACGCCGTGGCGGTCGGCGATGCCCCCAACGACCGCGAGATGCTCGCCGCCGCCGGCTGCGGCGTCGTCGTGCGCACCGCCCGCCCCGAGGTGGTTGCGGTGGCCGACGCCCGCTGCGCCACCCCGGGCGAGGCCGGCGTCGCCGACGTGCTTGAGCACTTCGGCCTCAGCGGCTGACGGTCAGCCGGTGCCGGCCGCCGCGCGCCCCGGCGTGGTCATCGACTCCGGGTCGAGGAGTTGGCGCAGCTCCTCCTCAGTGAGGTCGGTGCGCTCCCGGGCCACCTCGCGCACGGTGCGGCCGCTGGCGTAGGCCTCCTTGGCGATGGCGGCCGTGGCGTCGTAGCCGATGCGCGGCGCCAGGCCGGTGCCGGTCATCAGCCCGCGCTCCACCGCGGCGGGGCCGTTCTCGGTGGCGCGCAGGCCGTCGACGCAGCGCGTGGCCACGTTGGTCGCGCCGGCGGCGAGCAGCGAGATCGCCTGGAGGAGGTTGTGTGCGGCCACGGGCATCATCACGTTGAGCTCGAGCAGCGATCCGGTGGCCCCCGCGAATGCCACGGTGGCATCGTTGCCGATGACCTGGGCTGCGATCATGGTCATCGACTCGAGGATGACCGGGTTGACCTTGCCGGGCATGATCGACGACCCCGGCTGGACGGCGGGGATCTCCAGCTCTGCGATCCCGGCGCGCGGGCCGCAGCCCAGCAGGCGGATGTCGGCCGCGATCTTGTTGAGGGAGACGGCCAGGGAGCGGAGCGCGCCGCTCGCCGCCACCACGTTGTCCAGCGTCGCCTGCGCCTGGAAGTGGTTGTCGCTCTCCACGAAGGCAATGCCGGTCTCCGTCGCGAGCCGCGCGCACACTCGAGCCGCGAACTCGGCGTGGGTGCCCACGCCGGTGCCGACGGCCGTGCCCCCCAGGGCCAGCTCGGTCAGCTCTTCGAGCGCCGCCTGCGTGCGGCGGCGCCCGCGCTCGACCTGCCCGGCGTAGCCGAGGAACTCCTGGCCGAGGCGGATGGGGGTGGCGTCCTGGAGGTGGGTGCGGCCAGTCTTGATCACCGGCCAGAACTCCCTGGACTTGGCGGCCAGTGAGGCCTCGAGCACGCTCAGCGCGGGGAGCAGCTCGTCGCGGATGGCCAGCGCGGCGGCCACGTGGATCGCCGTGGGGATCACGTCGTTGCTCGACTGCCCCATGTTGACGTGGTCGTTGGGGTGCACCGGGGTTCTCGAGCCGCGCTCGCCGCCGAGCAGCTCGATGGCGCGGTTGCCGATCACCTCGTTGGCGTTCATGTTGGTCGAGGTGCCGCTGCCCGTCTGGAAGATGTCGACCACGAACTGGTCGTCGAACCGTCCCCCGGCCACCTCGGCGGCGGCGCGTGCGACAGCGCCGGCCACGGTTGGGTCAAGCAGGCCGAGCTCGAGGTTGACCTGTGCCGCCGCCTGCTTGATGAGCCCGAGGGCGCGGATGAAGCCACGGCTGAAGCGCAGGCCGCTGATCGGGAAGTTGTCCCGTGCTCGTGCCGAGGTGGCACCGTAGTAGGCATCGGTGGGGACCTCGAGCTGGCCCATCGAGTCGCGCTCGACACGGCTGGCGGTGCTGGTCATGGCTGGCGCTCCGCGGGTGGCGCAGCGCCGGCCGCCGCCCCTTCTACTGTTGGCTGGGGATGATCATCTCGAACTCCGCGCCGTCGCCGGGCGCCGAGCGCGCGAAGACCTGTCCATTGTGGCGCAGCGCCACGGTCTTCACGATGAACAGCCCGAGCCCGCTCCCCGGCACCTTGCGCTGCCGCTCCGCCACCGACCGGAAGTACTTGTCGAAGAGGTGGCCGGCGTCCTCGTTGGGAAAGCCCTGACCCTGGTCGCGGACCAGGAAGTGGGCTCCGTCGTCGCCGCCGAAGGCGCGCACTGTGATGGTGGAGCCGGGGGGGCCGTGCTTGACGGCGTTGCCGACCATGTTGGTCAGCGCCAGCGTGAGGCGTCGCCGGTCGCCGCGGATGTTCACCCCCGGTTCGACGTCGGTCTCGATGACGGTGTCGCGCAGCTTGGCCTCCATGCTGACGTGGTCGACAGCCCCCGTGACCACCTCGTCGACGGAGATGACCTCGAAGTTGAGCTGGTCATCGGGGTCCTCCAAGCGGGAGACCTCGGCGATGGCGTTGACCATGCGGACCATCATCTCGGTGCTGGCTGTGATCCCCTCGATCGCCACCATGGCGGTCTCGGGGAGCTGTCCGAGCATGCCGGTCGAGAGCAGCTGCCCGTAGCTGTTGAGGATGGTGAGAGGACGGCGCAGCTCGTGCATGGTGATGCTCATCGAGGTGCCGCGCGCGCTGCTCGACGACGTCACGGCGTTGAGCCTTCCCGCCAGCACGGACGTGACCGAGGTGGCGAGCCGCTGTCCGACCAACCCCGTCTCATCGGCGGCCTCGGCCGACAACGAGACCTGGTCGGCGGCGCTCAGCTCTTCGGCGGCCACCGCCACAGCGGCGCGGCGCAGCGCGCCCAACCGTGCCAGGGCGGCCTCCAGGCGAACGCCGATGCCGGCCGGCTTCTCGCCGCCCAGGCTGAAGAAGGCGGTCAGGGGGCGCAGGTCGTCGGCGGTGATGGCGAGCAGAACCGCGTTGATGAACTGCCGCGGACCACGATCTCCGCCGGTTGACCCGCTGGCCGCCTGCTCGGCGCGGGCGCGGCGCATGACATCGGCGACCCGCTCGGCGTGAGCAGCCAGGAAGTTGCTGAAGTGACCAGTCATGCGCCACCCGAGTGTATGGGCTGCAACTTCAATGCGGCCGAGCCGTCAACGAGGCGTTGCCGTCCGTTGCAGCCTCCGACCAGCGCTCCTGGGCGGGGAAGGCGTCAGGCGGCGATGGCGACGAGCTCGTGGGCGGCGGTGGTTTCAGCCTGGGCCACCTCGGCGATGGCGGGTGCGGCCTCACGCCTGCGATGCCGCATCCACAGCCCGGCGCCGACGATCCCGAAGGGCAGCATCTGGACATCGACGAGCACGGCCATGGCGGCGGCGTGGCCCGAGGTCACCCCGGCGTGGGTCAGCATGCCCACCAGCACGCCCTCACGGATGCCGAGACCGTTGACCGAGAAGGGGGTCAGGGTGGCCACCAGCGTGACCGGGATGGCCACCGCGAAGACCGTCCAGCTGACGTCGACACCGATGGCTCGGGCGAAGATGTCGAGGGCGAGGATGTTCACCCCCCAGCCGGCTGCCCCGACCACGATGCACTGGATGATGGCGTGGGGGTGGCGGCGGTAGCCCGAGAAGGTCTGGGCGAAGGAGTGGATGGTGCGCACGAAGGCCCTCGAGCTGCGCTCGAGGAAGTGGCGGCCCACGAGCCGGTCCGCGGCCAGGGCGGCCATCCAGGCAAGCACCATGACGGCGGCGAACACGCAGGCTCCGATCAGCGAGCCGATGCCAATCCAGCCGCGCAGCAGGACGGCGGCGGCGAGGCCCCAGAAGGCCATGCCCATGGTCCCCGCCATGCGGCTGCCGGCCAGGGAGGCGAGGATCTTGCCGTGCCCGACAATCTTGCCCATCTCGACGGTGCGCATCGCGTCACCGCCGACGCCGGCGGGAAGCAGCTGCGCGAAGAAGAGGCTCTGAAGGTAGGAGGATGACAGGCGCTGCCAGCTGAAGAGGTGGTGGTGCTGGTGACCCTCGGCGTGGCCGATCGGGTTGCGCACCCCGAGCCCCGCGCTGCTGCGCAGAAGCACTCCCCACTCGAAGACCGAGGCCAGGCACGCGACGGCGGTGAGGGCCAGCGCCAGGGCGGCCCAGCGCCAATCGGCGCCCATCAGGCTGCGACCCGCCTTGCCCATGTCCACGTTGTGGACGAGGAAGGCGATGCCTGCGAGGGTGCCACCGATGCGCAGCCACTTCGACCGCAGCACGGCGCGCGCACAAGTCATGACTCTCCTCACGCTGCCATTGAAACACCGGTGTACCGCGCCCGTCTGTCCGTCGGCGCTCCGTCACCCTTCCTAACGGTGACCGTCAACAAAGAGTGACGCTTCGCGCGGCATGGTGCCCCTGTGCCTCGTGAGAACTACTCGTCGTGGGGGTAGGGCTCGCGGAACGTCGTCTGCTCGGCGTTGAAGATCAGCTGGATGTCGCCGGTCGGCCCGTTGCGGTTCTTGGCGACGATCAGCTCGGTCTGGGCCTTGTCGACGTCCTGCTTGTGCATCCCCTCGCGGTAGAGGAACAACACCACGTCTGCGTCCTGCTCGATGGCGCCGGAATCGCGCAGGTCGGACAGCTGCGGACGCTTGTCGGGTCGCTGCTCGCTGGCGCGGGACAGCTGCGACAGGGCCAGCACCGGCACCTCAAGCTCCTTGGCCACGGCCTTCAGCCCCGCTGAGATGTCGGTCACCTCCTGGACGCGGGATTCCTGGCGGCCGCCCTGCATCAGCTGGAGGTAGTCGATGATCACCAGGCCGATCTTGTGCTGCGCCTTCATGCGCCGAGCCCGGGCCCTCAGCGTGGCGATCGACAGGCGCGGCGTGTCGTCGATCCACAGCTCTGCCTGGGTCAGCTTGTCCATGGCGGCGGCGATGCGTTGGAAGTCGAGCTGGCTGGCGTTGCCGGAGCGGAGCACGTGGGAGTTGACCATCGCCTCGCTGCAGATCAGCCTCTGCGCCAGGGCCTGCCTGCTCATCTCGAGAGAGAAGATGGCCACGGGGACGCGGGCCAGGACGGCAGCGTTGCGCGCGATGTTGAGCGCCAGCGACGTCTTGCCCACCGAGGGGCGGGCCGCGAGGATGACCAGCTCCTGGGGCTGGAGGCCCTGGGTGAGCCCGTCGAGGCGCGCGTAGTTGGTGCGGACGCCGTTGATGAGCTCCTTCTTCTGGAGGCGCTCCTCGAGCAGCTCCCAGGTGTCGTGGACGAGCTTGGCGATGTGTGTGGCTTCCTGGCCGCGGCGGGCCTGGCTGATCTGGAAGATCTCCTGCTCGGCCAGCTCGATGGCGTCCTCCGCAGGCACCGCGTTGTCGAAGCCGAGGCGGGCCACCTCGCCGCCGACGCCGATCAGCTTGCGGCGCAGCGAGTGGTTGATGACGATGCCCGCCCAATGGCGGACGGACGCCGCGGTGGGCACCTCGAGGGTGAGCTCGGAGATGTAGTCGAGTCCGCCCGCCCGGCCCACGCTGGAGCTGCGTTCCAGCTGGGACTGCAGCGTCACCTCGTCGATGGGGTCGCCACGGTCGGCGAGGGCGGTGGCGGCCCGGTAGATGAGCGAGTGGCGCTCGGCGTAGAAGTCGCCGGGCTCGAGGATGTCGCGGATCTCGGCGATCGAGGCCTGGTCGATCATCAGCGAGCCGAGGACGGCGCGCTCGGCGCCGAGGTCGTGGGGCGCGATCCGCCCCGAGGTCACGGCCGTCCCGGTGAGGTTGACGGCGGCATCGGAGGCCGGATAGGTGCTCATTGCGCGGCGACGACGACGCGCAGTGTCTCACTCACCTCCGTGTGCAATTGGACCGTGACCTCGTGGGGACCGAGTGACTTGATCGGCGGCTCGACGGCGATCTTCCGCTTGTCGATGTCGAGGCCGGCCTCACGCTTCAGCTGTGTGGCGATGTCGGCGTTGGTGACCGAGCCGAACAGCCTGCCGCTGTCCCCGGTCTTGGCGTAGATGGTGACGGTGAGCTTCTTCAGCCGTGCCGCCGTCTCGCGCGCCTCGGTCAGCGCCTTTTCAACGCGTCGTCGCGTCGCCTCCTCGCGGCGCTTGATCTGCTCGACGACTCGATCGTCGGCGACGACCGCAAGCCGCTTGGGGAACAGGAAGTTGCGTGCGTAGCCCGGCGACACCTCCCTGACGTCGCCGGCCCTGGCTGTCCCCGCGACCTCCTTGACGAAGAGCACCTTCACCTGCCAACCCCCGCGACGGGCTCGGCTTCCCTCGGCGACGCCGGCTCGCTGAATGCTGGTGGTGCCGAGGCCATGTCGTCGTGCTGGAAACGGCGCGTGAGGGCGGTGGCGATGCGCTCACCGTTGTGGACATCCTCGTCGAAAACGCTGCGTCCCTCGAGGATCTGCTGCTGCACGTCGGCGACGACGTCATCCGGGCAGGCGGCGATGAAGAGACGCATGGCCAGCAGGGTGAGGGCCAGCATGTCGATCTCGCCGACAAAAGGGATGACGGAAGGCAGGTCGATGAACGGGGTCACGATGACGCCAATTCCCGCCGCGAATGCCGCCTTGGTGCGCCGCGACACACGTGGATCGCGCATCAGGCAATAGGCGAGGCGCGCCCGCTTGGGGAGGTCGAGGGCGAAGCGCTTGAGGAAGCGCACTCGGCTCAGCATGGAGCGCGCATTCTATCGCCCGCCGCCTCGCGGGCCGTCGAAGGCTCAGCCCTCGAGGAGCTCGGGACGCCGGGCCAACCAGTCGCGCGCCGCCACTGCGTCGTCGGGGGGGATGGCTCCCTCCAGCACCGCCTCCTCCAGGGCACGGCCCACACGCCCCACCCACGGCCCCGGCCGACGCCCCCCGGCGAGCCGGACGATCTCGTCGCCGTCGAGCGGTTTGCGCATCTGTGAGAGCGCGCCGCCGGCGTCCAGGTGACGCATCCTCGCGTCGAGCTCTTCGATGTTGTCAGTGTCGGGGAACGACGACGCCCGGGTGTCGCCGCGCGCCAGGTCGAGGAGACGGTCGCGCTGGTCGCCGACGGCGCGCACCAACCGTCGCACGGCGGTGTCGCTCCACTCGCCGGGGAGGTACTGGATAGGGCGGAGGTGATGGCGCACTAACAGCACCACAGCAGCGATGACGTCGTTGCTGAAGCGCAGCCGCGTCAGCAGCGCCTTGCTGATGGCGGCGCCGATGGACGGGTGGTCGTAGAAGGTGTGCTTGCCGTGTTCGTCGATGACATGGGTGGGCGGCTTGCCGACGTCGTGGAGCAGGGCGGCAAGTCGCGTGACCACGTCGGCGGGCACGTCGGCGACGGTGTGGGCCGTGTGGTCGAACACGTCGTAGATGTGGAAGCCGCCCTGCTCCACGCCCACCATCGCCTCGAGCTCGGGAAACCAGACGGCGAGCAGGCCGCCGTCACGGAGCAGGTCGAGCCCGTCGCGGGGGTGCTCGGCGACGAGCAGGCGGCGCAGCTCCTCTGCGACCCTCTCGGCGCTGAGGATCTCCGACCGCGACGCCATCCGGGTCATCGCCGCGGTCAGCCCGGGGGCGGTGCCGAAGCCGAGCTGCGCCGCGAACCGCGCCGCCCGGAACATGCGCAGGGGGTCCTCGCCGAAGGTCTGTTCGGGGTCGAGAGGCGTGCGCAGGAGACCCCGGCGGAGGTCGTCGAGGCCGCGACCGGTGATGTCGAGGACACGGCCGTCGAGGGTCTGGCAGAGGGCGTTGACCGTGAAGTCGCGCCGCCAGATGTCCTCCTCCAGCGTGCCAGGACGGACGTCGGGCTTGCGCGAGGCGGCGTCGTAGCTCTCCGCCCGGGCGCGGACCACCTCCACGACGAACCCGGAGCCGCGCACCTGGCCCGTCCCGAAGCGCTCGAAGCGCTGCGGCGGCTGCCAGTGAAAGCGGCGCGCGACGGCGGCGAGCACGTCGGTGCCGTCGTCCCCGACGGCGAGGAGGTCGATGTCCTTGCCGGGGCGCCCGAGGAGGCGATCGCGGACGAAGCCGCCGACGAGGTACACCTCGACCCCGGCCGCCTCGGCCGCCTCGGCGATCGACTCGATGAGCAGCTCCTCGGTGAGCGGCACCTTGTGCTCGCTGACCCCGACGCTCACGCGACGCCCTCCACGAGACCGGTCTCGGCGCGGCCGCCGCCGCGGAGCAGGGCGACGGCCAGGACGGCGGCGAGCAGGGCGCACAGCGCCGCTCCCGTGAACACGACGTGCAGCTCATCCACGATCGCGCCCGTCTCGAGGCTGTCGTAGGCGGCACAGCTGAGGGGGCTGCGGGGGCACAGAGAGGCGGGGCTGGGCAGCATCGACTGCACACTGTAGAAACGGCGCAGCCCGATCGCTGTGAGCAGCGAGAGGCCGGCCAGCATCCCGACCATCCTGGCGGCCACCGTCAGCGACGCGGCCACGCCGTGCAGGGGTTGAGGGACGGCGCCGAGGATGGCCGCCGTGATGGGCACGACAGAGAGCCCGAAGCCCAGCCCGCAGCCTGCCAGAACCGGGTCGCTGGGATGAAGCCAGCCAAGCCCGGCCAGGGGGTCGACCAGGGTGTGCGCTGTCCACCCGCTCATGACCACGAACATGAGCGCGCTGAGCAGCATGCCGGCGCCGGCGACGGTGCGGTGGCCGAGCCGTCCCACCAGCGCGCCGCCGATGAGCGCGCCGGCGGGGATGCCCACGAGCAGTCGCGCCAGCACCAGCGCTGCGGCGACCTGCGAGGCGGCGCCTGCCGTGGCGCGCGCGAAGATGGGGACGTCGACGAGGGCCGCCATCAGCGCGGCTCCGACCGCGAGGTTGGCGGCGAGCGACCCGGTGGCCGCGCGGCTGCGCAGCGCGCGGAGGTCGATGAGCGGTTCTGGGGTGCGCAGTTCCCGGCGCACGAAGAGCGCGGTGAGCAACGCCGCGGCGGCGAGCAGCCCCGGCGCCGCTCCGCCGACCACCGCCCGCTGCGGGTCAGCCGAGGCGAACGAGACCACCACGCAGCCGAGGATCAGCGCCACCAGCACAGCCCCGGCCCAGTCGACGTGGCCCAGCCCGGTGGGGAGACCGCGCAGTGGCACCAGCGCTCGCACGGTGTCGGGGACGAGCACCTCGCGCACCACGAAGGCGACGGCACTGAGCAGGGCAAAGAGAGCGATCGGTGAGGTGATCCCGGCGTCGCCGAGCAGCGGCGCGAATGCCGTTCCCACGGTCACGGAGTCGGCTAGCGCAGGAGGTGTGGTGACGGCGAGGACCGCGGCCAGCGCGCCGACGACCGCCAGCGCCAGGCCGGCACGATCGAAGCGACGCCCCGCAGCTTGGTCGCCGCGCTGGCGGCGCCGCCCGCGGCCGACCCCCGCCGCGACGACGGCCGCGAGCGGCACGTTGACGTAGAAGATTGCCCTCCACGTGCTCGCCGCCGTCAGCGCCGCACCATACAACGGGCCGACGACGCTGCCGAACTCCTGCACCGCCCCGACGATGCCGAGGGGCACGCCGCGGCGGTGCGCCGGCCACAGGTCGGCGACCAACGCCAGGGTGACCGGCACGAGCCCGCCTCCGCCCGCCCCCTGCAGGGTGCGGCCCACCACCACGGCGCCGAGGGTGTTCGCCGAGCCCGTCAGGATGGAGCCGGCCGCGAACACCACGAGGCACGCGCTGAGCACGGGTCCGCGCCCGTGCAGGTCGGACAGCCTGCCCAGCAGCGGCAGCACCGCCACGTAGCCGACCAGGAACCCGCTGATGATCGGCGTCGCCTCCTGGAGGTGAGCCAGGTCGACGCCGACCGAGCTCATGATCGACGGGAGGGCCACAACCACCACGTACGTGTCCGCGGCGCCGAGGAGCACGCCGGCGGTGGCGAAGCCCAGCCGGCGGCGGGCCCCCCGCGGGGCCTGCGCGGCGCCGACGGGCACGTCAGCCGGCGGGGGGCGTGATCGCCACGTTCTCGCCGTACTTGTCAAGAACAACAATGAACGTGCTCGGGTGTGCCTTGTCGAAGAAGGGGCCGACCAGGGTCACACGGCGGAGCTGGTGGGTGGTGGCGTCGACGCCGATGGTGGCCTGCACCTGCTGTGACGAGTCGGCACTGGTGAGCAGGGCGGCGACGAGCGTCCCGGGGATCGAGCATCCCACCTCGTCGAGCTGCTCGCCGTCGAGCCTGTCGGCGTCCCGTGTCGCCGCCCCGGTGCAGGCGGTGATCAGGCTGGAGAGCCCGTGGGCGGGGTCGAGCAGCTGGGCCGGGTCGCCGAACCCGTAGGTCGACGGGTCGGCCCTGGTGTAGCCGGCGGCAAGCGGCGTCTGCGCGTAGAACACGCCGCCGGTGGAGACGACATTGACGGTCAGGGGAAAGCCGCCGACGAGCACGCTGAGGCTGCCCGCGAAGCCGCTGGGGCGGAGCGCGTCGCCGCTGCCGCCGGTGATCAGCGGTCCCGTCCCGGTCACGCCCTGGCTGGTCAGTGTGAAGTGAACCGCTGATGCCGAGTCGATGGTCTTCTTGGCGTCGCGCAGAACCTGGGCGGGATCGACGGGCGCCGATCCGCACCCGGCGAGGGCGGCCACCGTCGCGACGATGACGACCAGACCCCGGGCGCCACGCACGCGACCCCTCCCTCTGTGACCTGCGGGGCAGTATAGACAGCGTTCCGCACGCCACTCGATACTGCCGCTGTGACCGAGTCCCCGGCCGCCCCTATCTCCGCACAGCACTTCTTCGACGTCGACATCCGCGTCGGCCGCGTGCTGGAGTGCGAGACGTTCGCGCAGGCGCGCCGGCCCGCCTACCGGATGGTCATCGACTTCGGGGAGCTTGGGCAGCGGCGGTCCTCCGCGCGTCTCACCGACCTGTACGCGCCCGACGAGCTCGTCGGCACGCTGGTGGTCGCCGTCGTCAACCTGCCGCCGCGCCAGGTCGGGCCGCTGCCCAGCGAGGTCCTTGTCCTCGGTGCCTACGTGCAGGGAACGCCGGCTGTGGCCCTCCTCCGCCCCGATGGCGACTGCCGGCCCGGCGACCGCATCGGCTGACCGCCATCCGCGCGGCCAGAGCGATCGCGCGCGGGTGTCGCGGATGGGCCGGCGCCGCACGGCAACGGGACCGGGGACGTACAGTGAGGAGCCCTTCCGCTCGCCTGGGAGACCCGACATGTCTGCGACCGCCGAGCGTTCGGCGCGAGGCGCCTCGCCGATTCTCCTGCTGCTCGCCGCGCTCTGCTTCCTGCTTCCATTCGTGGGGGTGTCATGCAACACCGCGGCGGGCAGCGCCGCCCTCGGGGGGGCGCTCTCGCAGGCGGGAGGCTCCGGACTGTCGGGCAACTCCGATGCGATCACCAGGTGCGTCCAGGCGCTCAGCGGCCGCGACCTCGCCACCTACACCGGCGTCAACCTGCTGACCGGCAGTGACCCGACCACCGCCACCGACCTTCCCGGCTGCACCGGCTCGACGTCGTCACCCGCCCCGAGCCCGGCTGCGTCGTCGGGGGCTGCGATCGGTGTCCAGGCGCTGATCGTGGCGGCGGCGATCCTGATCCTCATCGGCATCCTGGCGACAGCCCTGCCGGGTCGCCTGCGCCCCGCCGTCGCCGGCTCGGCGGCACTGGTGGCTGCGGTGCTGGTCGCGGTCAACAACGTCGAGGTGCACACCCCGATCCTCGGCCGGCTCACCGCCGGCGGAGGCAACACGCTCTCCAGCCTCGGCGTGACGGGTGGAATCGAGACGTTCTTCAACATCCACGCGGCCATCGGGTTCACGCTGGTGCTGCTCGCCCTCGCCGTCGCCGTGGCCGTCAACGCGGTCGCCCTTGCGATGGGATCGGCAGCGCGCCTGACCACCCTGCCGGCATCGCCGCCGGGGAACCCACCACCACCCCCGCCACCCCGGGCCTGACGGGGAGGGGTTTCACCGGGTCAGTGCGAGACCTGGAGCCACACCGCGGCGGCAAGGCCGAGGGCCACCACCACGAGGCGGAGCGGCTGGTCGGGGATGCGTCGCGCCGCCGATGCGCCGATGCGCCCGCCCACCAGCGTGGATGGCGCCAGGACGAGCACGTACACCCAGTGCACAGGCGCGAAGAAGGCGAAGACCAGTCCCGAGACCAGGTTCATGGCCCCGGCGAGCGGTACCTTGAGCGCGTTGAGGCGCTGCAGGCTGTCGCGGACGGTGACCGCGAGGAGGGCGAGCAGGAGCACGCTCACCGCGGCGCCGAAGTAGCCCCCGTACACCGCCGAGACGAGTGTGCCGGTGCGCAGCAGCCAGGTCCGGTGGCGGCGCCGGTTCTCCAGCGTTCGTGCAATGCGGCGCTGCATGAGGAGGAGCACGCAGGCCACGACGATGAGCAGAGGTACCACCCTGCTGAACACGTGTGCCGGGGTGAGCAGGAGCAGCACGGCGCCGGCGACGGCTCCGAACGCCGAGATGGGCAGGAGGACGAGCAGGCGGGACCGCTGGGAGGCGAGCTCGTGACGAAAGCCGAGGACACCGCCCAGCCCGGCCGGGGCGATGCCCAGCGTGTTGGTGACGTTGGCGTCGAGCGGGGGCAGGCCGAGGGCGACGAGGAGTGGGAAGCTGAGCAGCGACCCACCCCCGGCGATGGTGTTGGCGGTGCCGGCAACGATGCCCGCGCTCAGCACCAGCAGGAGGTCGCGGAGGCTCACCGCGAGCCGCGGCTACCGGCCGCCGCCGAGGAACGGGATGCCGTACGTCTCCAATCGTGAACCGACCGATGACCCCCATACCTCGGCGATGGCGTCGGCGGTCCAGCCGCCGCCACGGTAGGCGGCGCTGATCTCCTGGGGGTGTGACCACAGCGAGAGCTTGTCGCCACCGAGCCCGATGCACTGCCCGGTCACGTCCCTGGCGGCGTCGGAGCAGAGGAAGACGACCAGGGGGGCGACGTCCTCGGGCGTGCCCATGCCCATCTCCTTGCGGACCGTGTCGGGGAGTGGTTCGCCGTCGGCTGCCGACCTGACCAGCTCCGCCATGCCCGGGATGCTGGCGATCATCCGCGTCATGGCGTTGGGGACGATGGCGTTGACGGTGATCTCGGCCCGGGCCAGCTCCATCGCCCAGGTGCGCGCGAATGCGGCGATGCCGGCCTTGGCTGCGGCGTAGTTGGTCTGTCCGAAGTTGCCCCGCTGACCCGCCCACGAGGAGATCACCACGATGCGGCCGCCGCGGCCCTGCTCGCGCATCCTGATGGCGGCAGCCCGGGCGCACGTGAAGGTGCCTCGCAGGTGCGTGTCGATGACGGCGTCGAAGTCCTCGTCGCTCATCTTCCAGAGCACGCGGTCGCGCAGGATGCCCGCGTTGGTGCACATCACGTCGATGCCGCCGAAGCTGTCGACAGCGCGCTGCACCAGCCTGTCGGCGGCCTCGCCGCTGCCGACGGCGACCACCTCGGCAACCGCCCGTGCCCCCATGTCGGTGAGCTCCCTCACGCAGGAGTCGGCGACGTCGGCGTCGACGTCGTTGACGACCACGGCGCAGCCCGCCTCGGCGAGAGCGCGCGCGTAGGCTCGCCCGATGCCCCGCCCGCTGCCGGTGACGACAGCGACCTTTCCGTCGAGATTCATGCTCCCTCCTGGTTGCGCCGAGCCGGCGCCGTCCATTCTCGCGATCGGGCCGGGCGCGCCGTCGTCACGACCCCAGGCGGCCACCGGCAACGATCTCGGCCACCACGTAGCCCACCCACGGCAGGCCGGCGAGGAGGAGCCAGCGTCCGTGCGCCGAGCCGCGATGGAGGAGCGCCAGCAGGTACACGGCGACGCCGAGGGTGAGCAGGCCGCTGAGCACGCCGTTGAAGTCGGGCCGCCACGGCGTGAAGCTGAGCCCGATGAAGCCGAGGATGCATGCCTGGAAGGCGGCGGAGCCGGCCACGTTGCCGAAGGCGAGCGCGTCGTCGTGGCTGCGCACCCAGAGCACGCTGTTGAGGGTTTCGGGGAGCTCGGTGGCCACAGGGATGACGATCAGGGCGAGCGTCAGGGGATTGGTGTGCAGGGATGACGCCACGTCGTTGAGGCCGCGCACGAACAGCTCGGACCCGAGGACGAGCATGGCCACGGCTCCCACCAGCTGGACGCCGATCAACCGCGATGCCGGCTCGCCGTCGCGCCAGCGAACCAGGTGCAGCGGCTCGGGCGCCGCCTCCGAGGGAGCGCCGCCGGCCAGGGTGGCGCGCACGTAGAGGGCGTACGCGACGAGCAGGCAGATGCCGAGGACGATCCGCAGCGGCCGCGGCAGGATGATGGCCACGAGCACCACGGAGAACCCCCCGATGAAGAGGCCGAGGTCGCGGCGCACCTGCCCTGCCTGCGGCTCGAGGCGGCGCCGGCTGCGCCGCAGCAGCACCGCCGCCCCGGTTACCGCCGTGCCCACGCCGAGGAGGAGAAAGGCCGAGCCGAGGACGGCGCCCGTGGCAACCGACGCCGCCGACGGCTCGCCGCTGATCAGCGCCACCACGGGCACCACCGTCTCGGGCAGCGACGTTCCCAGGGCTGCGAGCAGGCTGCCCGTGGCGCCGCTGGCGAGCTTGAGCCGATAACCCGCCCACTCCACGGCGTTGGTGAACAGCTCCGATGCCGCCACGATCAGCACCAGGCCGCCCGCGAAGAGCAGGGCCGGGGTCACGGCTGGGCGGAGTGGTCGGGCCCGCCCCCGCGGGCGACCGGCCGCTGTCTAGCCACCCTCGTGCCCCCCCCGGCCGCGCAGCCTGTCGAAGGGCGAGCTCAGCCAACTCGTGCTGAAGGCCGCCACGGTGCGCGGTGTGATCGGCTGCACGCGGTGCACGGGCGGAGCGCCCTCGGAACGGGCCAAGGCGTCGTAGACACGCTGGCGGCACCAGGGGAATGCGGTGCGGGGGATCCCGTCGGCGGTGACGTACATGGTTCTCAGCGACTCGAGGCTCCAGCGCGCATGGCCGCCGGCGACCTCGGCGAGGAACACGGCGTCCGCGGCGTTGCGCAGCCCGCTCCACGAGTACACGCCGACGAGGCCGCGGATGTTGACCCGCAGCCCGGTCTCCTCCTCGGCCTCGCGGACCGCCGTCTGCGCGGGGTCCTCATCGGGCTCGACGTGGCCGCCGGGCAGCTCCCAACCGGGCGGGAAGGGACGCAGCTGGAGGAGGACACGCGAGCCGTCGAGAATCGCCACCTGGGCACCCTGCACCGGCCACACAACCCCGTCCACGACCACCTGCGACGGACTCTCGGCCCGGCGGTCGCGCCGCGTCAATCTAGCTCGACACGCTTGGGACGGCGGGTCGCCGGCTTGCGCGTCGTGCCGCTGGCGCGCGGGTTGCGCGGGGTGCGGCCGGCGTTGTGTTCGATGATGACTGCGATGGCGAGGAGCAGCTCGCGCTGCGCGTTGAGGAGGTGCTGCTGGGCCTCGACGGGCACGAGCTCGGTGACCGAGCTGGCCAGGAGCCGCGCCGCGTCGCCCAACACCTTTGCCGAAAAGACGCCGGCTTCGCTCATTTCGATGCTCCCGAAAAGGTGACCTTCAGCACACCATCATCGAGCTTTCCGCGGGTCACCTTGGTGCCGTTGAGCACCCGCGGAAGACTGATCTCACGTTTGTACGGGCCCACGCTGACGAAGAGCTCACCGGGGCGGTGGGTGATGTCGATCTCGTCCTTGCCGACGAAGGGCAGCTGCAACCGCAGCTCGTAGTTGCTGCCCACCTTCTTGAGGTTCTGGGGCACGGTCGTGTAGAAGTGCTTGGTGGGATCGGTGTCGCCGAAGATCGCCTCGGCCATCTCACCCAGTGACTCCAGGCCCACGATCTCATGGTCGAACAGCGGCGTGCGCCGGATCGGGACCGGGGAGAACGCGGTGTCGACCATGGCGTCGTACTTCTTCTGCGTGCGATGCCAGGCGGCGAAATACTCGTCGGTCACCTCCTCGGGGAGGACGCGGTTCACGATCACGAGGTCGGTGAGGTAGTCGTAGAGGCAGAGGTAGGTGAAGGCCCGCTGTGCCTCCTTGACCACCATCTTCTCGAGGTTCAGGACCAGGCGGATGGTGCACACCTTGGGATCGCCGAGGATGTTCTTCATGCCCTCGAGGTCGAAGAGGAGATCCTTGACGTGTCCGAAGATGTCGTCGGTGGGCAGGGGGATGTTGGTGAACGGCTGCACCATCGGCCGGGCCACCTTCCAGACCTTGCGTTCCAGCGGGAAGATCTTGGTGAGGTACCAGCGCGCCACGTCTGGGAAGGCGAGCAGCTGCAGGGTCTCACCGGTGGGCGCGCAGTCCACGATGACGACGTCGTAGTTGCCCTGCTCCTTGTGCCGCTTGATCCACATCAGGCTGGCCACCTCCTCCATGCCCGGCGGCGTGGCCATCTCCTCGGCGACGAAGTCGTCAACACCCCAGGAGGCGAACAGCGAGATCAGGTAGCGATGGACACGGTCCCAGTGCTCCTCCATCTCGTGGAGGGCGTTGATCTCCTGCGCGTCGAGGTTCTGCGTGACGTGGGTGGGATGATCGCCGAGCTCCATGTCGAACGAGTCGCCGAGGGAATGGGCGGCGTCCGTGGAGATGATCAGGGTGCGATGGCCCAGCTTGGCGCAGGCCACGGCGGTCGCCGCAGCCACCGTGGTCTTGCCCACCCCGCCCTTGCCCGTGTAGAGAATGACCCGCAACAGCGGCCTACTTCACCACGTTGCTGACAATGATGTCCGCAATGATGATGAGCGCGATCATGATCCCGGCGATGATCGCGACGCGACGCAGGTCGGCCGGCACATAGGGGACACGGTCGAACGGGATGGCGGCGTCATCGCTCTCCAGCGGCTGGATGTAGCCGGGTGCCTGGCTGCGGGCCGGCCTGACGCGAAGCCCGGGGGTCAGCCCCGAGACGCGTTCCACGCGGCGCCGCGTCGGATCGGCATCGACCGCCGCCACCGGCACCGCGGGCACCGTCGTCACCGCCACAACGCCCGCGTCGTCATCGCCCGCCGCCGCCGTCGCTGGCGCGACGCCGTCGGGCACCGCCGCGGGCATGCCGGGCCGGCGCGTGGCGGCGCGCTGTTTCTGCTTGCGAGTCTTCTTGGCCATGGCGCGCGGCGAAGCGTATCGGATCGAGTTCGGGGCCGCGCTCTCCCCCGTTGGGCCGCCCACCGAGGTGCCCTGCAGTGACCCCCGCATGGTGTGGTATCTTGGTCATGGCACCACCAGATGTTGGGTCTGGCCCTTCATCCGGGAACCACGGGCAGCAGGCGCCGGAAGCCCTCACCACCCTCGGCTTCCATCCCGATCGAGGCCGATCCAATCCGGCGTCTGCAGCCCACCCCGGACGTCCGTCAGACGTTGAACCGGAAATGCACGACGTCGCCGTCGCGGACGATGTAGTCGCGGCCCTCGAGGCGCTGCCTGCCCTGCTCGCGGAGCGTGTTGTACGAGCCGGCGGCGAGGAGATCCTCGGCGTCGCAGACCTCGGCGCGGATGAACCCCTTGGCGAAGTCGGTGTGGATCACGCCGGCGGCGTCCAGGGCGGTGAGCCCACGGCGCAGCTCCCAGGCGCGCACCTCCTTCTCCCCGGCGGTGAAGAAGGTGACCAGGTCGAGGAGGCTGTGGGCGTGGCGGGCGAGAAGGTCGAGGCCGGGCTCGGCGATGCCGAGGTCGGCGAGGAAGGCCTGGCGGTCGCCGGGGTCGAGCTCGGCCAGCTCGGACTCGATGCGCGCTGAGATGACCACCACGTCGGCGCCACTCTGCTCGGCGCGCGCGCGGATGGCCGCCGACGGGGCGGCGGTGCTGGCTGTCTCGGCGACGTTGACGACCACCACGAGAGGGTTGGCGGTGAGCAGCCACAGCTCGTGGAGGGACGCCCGCTCGGCCGCGCTGAGACCGAGGGTGCGCACCGGGGCGCCGCCGTCGAGGTGGTCGCGCACGCGGCGCAGGACCTCGATGACCTCGGCGACGCTCTCCTTGTCCTTCTGCAGGCGAACCGCCTTCTCCGACTTGTCGAGGCGCTTGGTCACCGTCTCCAGGTCGGCGAGCTGCAGCTCGAGCTCCACGACGTCGATGTCGCGGACGGGGTCGACGCTGCCCTCGACGTGGGTGATGTCGGAGTCCTCGAAGTCACGCACCACCAATGCAATCGCGTCGCACTCGCGGATGTGGCCGAGGAACTTGTTGCCCAGGCCCTCGCCCCGGCTGGCTCCACGGACCAGGCCGGCGATGTCTGTGAAGGTCACCGTCACCGGGATGACCCGGGGCGGGTGGAACAGCTGGGCCAGCCGTTCGAGCCGCTCGTCGGGCACGGACACGACCCCGGTGTTGGGCTCGATCGTCGTGAACGGGTAGTTGCCCACGGTGGCGCCGGCCGCAGTCAGCGCGTTGAACAGCGTCGACTTGCCGGCGTTGGGCAGGCCGACGATGCCCACCGAGAGGCTCATGCCGACGCTCTCACAGGAGGTCGAGTTCGAAGGTGTGGTGCAGCGCCCGGACCGCGTCCTCGACGCGCGACCTCTCGATGATACAGGTGACCCGGATCTCGCCGGTGCTGATCATCTTGATGTTGATCAACTCGCCGGCCAGGGCCTCGAAGATGCGCGCCACCACGCCCGGGGTCCCGAGGATCCCCGCGCCCACCACGGTGACCTTGGCGATGTCGCGGTCGGCGTCATAGCCGTCGGCGCCGACACTGGCGACGACGCGGTCGAGCACCGGGCGCGCCCGGTTCAGGTCGGACTCGGCCAGGGTGAACGAGAGGTCGGTGTGCCCTGAATGGCTCACGTTCTGGACGATGATGTCCACGTTGATGTGCGCGCTGCCGAGCGGTCCGAACACAGCGGCGGCGATGCCGGGGCGGTCGGGGACACCGAGCAGGGTCACTTTGGCCACGTCGGTCTCGTGGGCGATGCCGCGCACCTTGGGGAGGTCTTCCATGTGGTGCTGTCTTCCAATGAGCGTTCCGGGGCCATCGACGAACGCCGAGCGCACCCTGATCGGCATGGAGTATGCCGCGCCGATCTCGACCGCCCGTGGGTGCAACACCGTGGCGCCCGCGGAGGCGAGCTCGAGCATCTCGTCGTAGTCGATCGAGGCGACCGGGCGGGCGTCGCCGACCACCCGCGGGTCGGCGCTGTGGATGCCGGCGACGTCGGTGAAGATCTCGCACTGGTCGGCGTGCAGCACCACCGCGAGCGCGACCGCGGTGGTGTCCGACCCGCCACGGCCGAGCGTGGTGACATCGAGCTGTTCGGACACGCCCTGGAACCCGGCGACGATGACGACGTGGCCGGCGCTGAGGTGGTCGACGATCCGCTGCGGGACGATGTCGACGATGCGCGCGCTGCGGTGGGCGCCGCTGGTGCGGATGCCGGCCTGCATCCCGGTCAGGGACACCGCGTCGACCCCGCGCGCCGCCAGCGCCATGGCCAGCAGGGGCGCGGTCACCGTCTCACCGGTGCTGAGCAGCATGTCCATCTCCCGCGACGGCGGATCCTCGTTGAGCTGGTGGGCGAGGGCGGTCAGCTCGTCGGTGGTGTCACCCATCGCGCTCACCACCACGACGACGCGGTCGTTGCGGCTCCGCGACTGTGCGACGCGGTCCGCCACCGCGCGCAGCCGCTCCACGCCGGCGAGGCTGCTCCCCCCGTACTTCTGCACGACCACGCTCACGGGCGCACCTCGACGCGGGCGCCGAAGTTGCGCAGGCGCAGGCGCATCGCTGTTCCCGGCACCTCGAGCAGCCGGGCAGCGGATCGCAGCGCGTCCTCGACGGCGTCCGGGTCGCGCGAGCACAGCGCCAGCACCGACGGGCCCGCGCCCGCCAGGCAGGCTCCGTCGGCGCCGCCGTCATAGGCCGCGTCGATCAACGCGGGAAGGGCGGGAAAGAGCGCCGCCCGCTGACGCTGGTGCCAGCGGTCGTCCATGGCGTCGCGCAGCGCGCCGTAGTCGCGCAGCGCCAGGGCACGGATCAGCAGAGCGCACCGCGACGCGTTGAACACCGCGTCGGCTCGCGAGAACGTCGAGGCCACCACCCGGCGCGCCTCGCTCGTGGCCAGGCGCGCCTCGGGCGAGAAGACAACCGCGTGAAGGTCGTCGGGCGCGTCGATGCGCTGCACCGCCGCCCCCGGCGCGCAGATGACCACGCCGCCGAGCAGGGACGCCGCGAGGTTGTCGACGTGGCCCTCGAAGTGTGCCGCGCAGTCGAGGATCTGTGCCTCGTCCCACGCGGCGCGATGCAGGGCCACCGCGACGAGCACGCCGCTGAGGGTGGCTGCGGCGCTGGAGCCCAGGCCGCGCGCCATCGGTATGGCGTTGACGCAGGACAGGTGCACGCCGCGCTCCGCCTCGGCCACGCCGAGTCGCTCGCAGCTCTCCACGTAGGCGCGGGCGACGAGGTTGCGGGTGGGGTCGAGGAGTTGGGCGTCGTCCGGGTCGGGGTCGAGGTCGACGGTCACCGCGCCGCTGCCTGTGGTCTGCGCAACGACCTCGTTCTGCACCTGCAGGGCGAGCGCGAGCATGTCGAAACCGGGCCCGAGGTTGGCCACGCTGGCGGGGACCCGAATCACCGCCCTCATGCGAACCCCAGCGCCTCGGCGAGTGACGACGCGTCGCCACCCACGGCGGTCGGTGGCGGCAACCCCTCGGCGGCGACCGCGGCGTCCTTGAGCCCGTTGCCGGTGAGCACGCAGACCACGGACGCACCGCGGGCCACGATGCCGTCGCGGACGGCCGCGCGCAGCACCGCCAGCGACGTCGCCGAGGCCGGCTCGCAGAACACGCCCTCCAGGGCGGCCAGGTCGCGCTGCGCGGCCAGGATCTCGGCGTCCTCGACGGCGAGGATGGCCCCCTCCGACTGGTCGCGCGCATCGATCGCGCCCTGCCACGACGCGGGGTTGCCGATGCGGATGGCGCTGGCGAACGTCTCCGGCTCGGACACCGGGTGCCCGAGCACGAGCGGCGCGGCGCCCGCGGCCTGGCCACCGAGCATGCGTGGGAGGTGCGTGCAGAGGCCGTCGGCATGGTACTCGCGAAAGCCCCGCCAGTACGCGGTGATGTTGCCCGCGTTGCCGACCGGGATGGCCACAACGTCGGGAGCGTCGCCGAGGTCGTCGACGATCTCGAACGCCGCGGTCTTCTGGCCCTCGATGCGGTGTGGGTTCACGGAGTTGACCAGTGTCACCGGGTGCTCGGCGGCCAGGCGGCGGACCGCCGCAAGGGCGCGGTCGAAATTGCCGGGTATGGCCAGAACCTGGGAGCCGTGCACCTGCGCCTGGACCAGCTTGGCGGTGGCGATGCGGCCCGCGGGGATGACCACGATGGTGCGCAGGCCGAAGCGGGCGCCGTACGCCGCGGCCGACGCCGAGGTGTTGCCGGTGCTGGCGCACACCAGCGCGCGGCTGCCCGCCTCGAGGGCTCGCGCCACGGCGACCACCATGCCTCGGTCCTTGAACGAGCCCGTCGGGTTGAGACCCTCGACCTTGAGGTGGAGCGAGCCGAGGCCGAGCTGCTCGCACAGCCGCGGTGCCGGCACGCAGGGTGTCCCCCCCTCGAACAGGGTGATGCGTGGCGTCGACGGTGTGATCGGGAGGCGGTCGGCGTAGAGGGCGATGACCCCCGGCGACCCCATCAGGCCGGTTCCAGCCAGTCCATGACGGCGACCACCTCGGCGACAGCAGCCAGGGAGTCCAGCGTCTCCGCAGCCCGCTCACGCATGGCTCGGCTCACCGACCCGGTGAGCAGCGCCAGGTGCGCGCCGGTGCCGCCCTCGTCGAGGGACGCGGACGCGCGGACGGGGATGCCGCGGTCCTCGAGCGCCTGGAGCACGAGTTCCGTCGCCTCGGGGATGGGCTGGAGCCGGAGGCGCAGGTAGCCTCCGCGCTCGACGTCGGCGCTGTCCCCTGTGGTCACGCTGGCGCCGGGAACCGGCGGGGGCGCCGCCGGGTCGCGCACGGTGGCCACGATGTCCGAGAGCACGGCGCTGGCCGTGCTCTCGCCGCCGGCCCCGGCGCCGCTCAGCCGGATCGGTCCCGCCAGGTCGGAGGTGATCAGCACCGCGTTGTCGGCGTCGTCGACGCCGAACAGGGGGTGGCCGGGCCGCACCAGCGCCGGGCCGACCGACAGCGTCAGGACGCCAGCCTCGCCCTGGGCGGCGGCCACCAGCTTGATCGCCCCACCCAGCTGGGTCGCGGCCGCGACGTCCTCCGCGACCACACCACGGATACCCACCCGAGTCACATCGTCGAGAGCCACGGGAGCGTCGAACGCCAGCCGGCTCAACAGAACCAGCTTGGCGGCGGCGTCGTGACCGTCGACGTCGGCGCTGGGGTCGGCCTCGGCGAAGCCGCGCTCCTGAGCATCGCGCAGCGCCGCCGCGAAGTCCACGCCGTCCCTGCCCATGCGCGTGAGGATCACGTTGGTGGTGCTGTTGATGATCATCTCCAGGGCGGTCACGCGGTCGCCGCGCAGGCTGTCGCGGAGCAGGGCCACCACAGGCAGCCCCGCCCCCACCGCCGCCTCGTAGCGCAGCGACACCCCGCATTCCACCGCGAGCCTGGACAGCTCCAGCCCATGCGCTGCCAGGGCAGCCTTGTTGGCGGTGACCACCGGCTTGCCGGCTCGCAGAGCGCGCTCGATGAGGGCGCTGGCGCGGTCCACACCGCCCATCACCTCGACGACGACCGCGACCGTCTCATCGTCGACGAGCGCATCGGCGTCACCGTCGAGGTGGACGCGCGGCAACGCCACGTCGCGGCCGCGCGTGGGGTCGGCGACCGCGACGCGGCGCAGCACGGGGATGCTCCCGGCGCGGCCGCCGAGCAACTCCCAGTCGTCGAGGAGGCGCCGGGCCACAGCCGAGCCCACTGTCCCGAGGCCGATCAGCCCGATGCCTGTCGCATTCGTCATCGCGGCCGGAGTCTATGTGGAGCAGGCAGAGGCGCCGCCTCAGATGACGTGTCGCTTCCAGGCCTGGAGCACGGCGGCGGCACGGTCGTGCGAGCCGAGCTTGTCGAAGATCCGGCGGACGTGGGTCTTGACGGTGTTCTCGCTGACAAAGAGGCTGGCCGCGATCTGCGCGTTGTTGTGTCCGTCGGCCATCAGCGTCAGCACCTCGAGCTCCCGTGCTGTGAGCCCGGCGTCGTCCGTGGCGGCGAGCACCATCTCGGGGTCGAGCAGCGATTCGCCCGCGGCCACCGCGCGGATGGCAGTGGCCAGCTCCTCGCGTGACGAGTCCTTGAGCAGGTAACCGCGGGCGCCGGCACGGAGCGAGGGAAAGATGTAGTCCTCATTGCGGTACGTGGTGAGGACGATGACCTTGGCGTCGGGGTCCTCGGCGCGGATTCGGCGCAGCGCCTCGATGCCGTCGAGGATGGGCATCTGCACGTCGAGCAGGGTGATGTCGGGGCGTTCGCTGCGGGCCAGGGTCACCGCCTCCTCGCCGTCGGCCGCTCGCCCCACCACCACGATGTCGTCCTCGAGCTCGAGCATGGTGCACAGGCCCTCGCGCACCACAGGGTGGTCGTCGGCCACGAGCACGCGGATGACGTGTGGCGCTGCGCCGGGCACGGCGTCGTCCTCTGGGCCAGGGGAGATCGACGGCACCTGGGTCAGGCGGACGCCGCCGCGTCCTGGAGCTCGAGCGGCACTCGGACCGACACCCTGGTCCCACCCACAGCCGAGCTGGTCACCTCGAGGGCCGCGCCGATGAGCCGGGCACGTTCGCGCATGCCCACGATCCCGAAACTGCCGGGTGCCGATGCCGCCATGCCGTCCTGCTCGACGTCGAAGCCGGCGCCGTCGTCGCTGACGGTGAGCAGCAGGTCTCCCTCGACGATGCGGAGCTCGACCTCGACGATCTGCGCCTGGCTGTGATGCCCGACGTTGGCGAGCGCCTCCTGGAGGATGCGGAACACGGCGACCTCCGACTGCGGGACCAGGGACAGCTGGCGCGGCAGACCGTCGTTGCGCACGGTGATGGCCATCCCGGTCCGCCTGCCGAACCGCTCCGCCTCCAGCGCGATGGCGGCGGTCAGCCCGGCTGCCTCGAGTGGCATGGGGCGCAGGTTCCACACGCTGCGGCGCGCCTCCTGGAGGGCCAGCCTGGCCTGCTCCCGGGCGGCCACGATGAGCTCGCGCGAGCGTTCCCCCTGTTCGCGGCTCTGCATCGCCTCTGCGGCCTCGAGCTGGAGCACGATCCCGGTGAGTTGCTGGGCGAGCGTGTCGTGGATCTCGCGCGCCAGGCGGGTGCGCTCCTCGAAGACCGCAAGCTCGCGACCCTCGGCGGCGTACTCCGCGGTGCGCAGCGCCAGGCCCACCTGGTCGGCGACGGCGCCGAGCAGGATGCGGACGCGCTTGGGAACCGTGGCCGTGCCCGGGACCAGCGCCGCCAGCGCCCCCAGCGGCGCACCGCCCGCCGCCACGGGAACGGCCAGGATGCGGTGCCCTGACGCCAGCCGGACGGCGAGCTCGCCGCTCTCCAACGCCGCGGTCACGCCGGCCGAGAGCAGCCGCGCCCTCTCGCCGAGATGGGTCGGGTGGTGCACGACGAGGTGGGGGACGCCCTCCACCACCGTGTACCCGGCGGCGGCGCTCACGGGGAGGATCGCGCGCACCGCCTCCAGGGCGCCGCCCAGCAGTTCGTGCGGATCCAGGGAGCGGGTCAGCGTGGCCGCCAGGGCGTTGAGGGCGACCAGCTCCTCGTTGCGGTCGCGCAACTCCTCGGTGCGGTCCGCGACCCGGACCTCGAGCTCGCGGGCCGCCGCCAGGAGGTCCTCGCGCGAGCTGTTGATCTCCCGGCGCATCCGCTCCAGGGCCTCGCTGAGCAGGCCGACCTCGTCCTCACCCTGGCGGGCGACGGGCTCGTCGGTGTGCCCCTGGGCGAGGCGCTCCGACGCCGTCGTCAGCGCCCGCACCGGCCCCACCAGGCGGCGCGAGACCAGTGCCGCGAGCAGCACCGCGATGACACCCAGGACGACGGCGAGCGGGAGCACCTGGAAGATGAGGATGGTGCGCACGCCGCTGCGGATGCCATCGCCCAGCGAGGCAGCCGCCGGGGCGAGCGCCCGGTCGGGCACGACGCTGGCGACGGTCCAGCCGGGACCGAGCACCGGGGCGGTGAAGAAGTCCTTGGCCACGCCGTGCAGCGACGCCCTGAGCAGCTGCGGCTGCTGCTTCAGCAGCGTCCTGGCGGCCATGCCGGGCACCACTGCGGGCGTGCCCTCGAAGCCGTCCGGCAGGCTGAGGTCAGCGCCGGCCGCGACCCCGGCACTGAGCCAGCGCCCGCTGGGGCTGAGCAGCACCGGGTAGGAGTCGGGCAGGCTCGACAGCGGCGCCGGGAGCAGGGCGGCGATCGCCGTCGAGGGCAGCTCGGCGCCGACGAACTCACCCGGGACGGTCAATCCGTTCCAGACCGTCACCGACGTGCCCGCTCCGAACGCGGCGGTGTCGATGTCGCTCCACAGACCCCCTGTCTGGGTCTTGCCGCCCTGGCTCAGCCCGCTTCCCAGGCCGCTCGAACCGGTCTGCGGCGTGCCCGCCTCGGCGGCGTGGAGCTGGCGGCCGAGGAGGTTGACGGGATCGATCCTCTGGTTGGCGACAAGGCCGGCGAGGATGTGCGGGTCGACGACCGGCACCTCGGTGAGCGCTGCATTGGCGGTGTCGTAGAGCCAGACGGCGCTCAGCTCCGGGTCGCGCTTGAGGACGGTGTCGAGCGCGGCGGCAACCTGGCTGCGGTTGCCCCCGAGCGGGTCGGCCACGGAGCCCGCGGCGGTCACCAGCGGGCTCTGCGCCCCGACCAGCGTCGCCGCCGCCGGCGGCCCGGACTCGATGACGCGGGGGCCACCCGCGATGCGTTGCGCGGGCTCGTCCACCGCCGTGCTGCCGCGCAGAAGCGAGTCGATCGTGCCGGCGAGCTGGCCGAGCTCCCCCTCCAGGCCGTCGAGGCGGCCCGCCACAGCCGCCGCGCCGCCGACCGCGCCGTTGCTCTCGCGCTGCTCGGCGTCGGCCACGATCGTCTGGTGGGCGGCGTCCACTGTGGTCTGGTTGATCGCGGTCAGGTCGGCGCCGACGAGCGCGGTCAGCGCCGCCAGGGGGAGCAGAGCGACGGCGAGCATGGCGACGAGGATCCGCCGGCTCAGGCGCCGTGATCTCGACCTGCGCTTGAAAAAGCGGGACATGGAGCGGTGGCCAAGTATACGGTCGGCCCCTCGGGCCAACCCGAGAAATCATCCCAACGGGTGATGGTGGGTCGCCGCTGTCGATGCCACAATGCCGCCCTCAGCCGCCGTGGCCGGCGCAGTGTTTTTGGCGCGGGTGCGAACCCGCCGGGAGAAGTGCATGAAGCATCGCCGTATCGGTCTTGCGCTGGTCATTCCAGCGCTGGTTGCCACCGCCTGTGGGAGCGGGGGTAGCAGTCCATCGAGCTCGAGCGGCGCGGCGCTCGCAGCCAACCAGCAGTTCCGCTTCCCAATCGTCGACGACATCAAGACGCTCGATCCGGGACACGTCTCGGATGCCGTCTCCATCGAGCCTGTTCGCAACATGTTCGACGGCCTGTATAAATTCGACGACAAGCTCAAGGAGGTTCCCGACATCGCCACGGGCTTGCCGGACATCTCCTCGGACGGGATGACCTACACGTTCCACATGCGCCAGAACGTCAAGTTCTCCAACGGTGACCCGGTCACGTCAGCTGACGTTCTCTACAGCTGGAACCGCGCCGCCCGCCTCAACGATTCGTACGGCATCGTCTTCGCCCCGGTTGTCGGGTACAGCGCAGTCGCTCCGTCCTCGGGTACCCCCACCGCGACCACCCTCTCCGGCCTGAGCGCGCCTGACCAATACACCGTGGTGGCCAAGCTCAGCCAGCCTGCTGGGTACTGGCTCACGGAGGTGGCGCTGTGGACGATGGACGTGGTTGACCAGAAGGTCATCCCCAACGACACCGACAAGACCTGGTGGACCAATCCGGCAACCGCGATCGGCACCGGGCCCTACAAGCTGACCGCGTACGTGCCCAAGGATCACCTCTCCTTCGCCCCCGTCTCCGGCTGGTGGGGCGGAAGCACCGGGCACCTGACCGACATCGAGATGACGGTCCTCGCCGACCAGGGCAGCCAGGTGACCAAGTACCAGGCTGGTGGCTTCGACAGCGTCGGCCCGGCCGACAACTACCCACCCCTGGACGCGGTTCGGAACTTCCAGGCGAACCCGGCGCTGAAGAGCCAGTTCGTCAACATCCCGGGCGGCCGGACCACGTGGGTCGGCTTCAACTTCACCACCGGTCCCTTCGCGCCCGCGGCGGGCAACCTCAACGATCCCATCGCCCTGGCGGGGCGGCGCGCCTTCAGTGAGGCCATCGACCGCACTCAGCTGGTCAACGTGGCCTGCGGCCCGGGCGGCATCACCTGCAAGCCGGCGACCGGCGGCGTGATCAGCAAGGGCCTGCAGGGCTACCTCGGGGACAACAACGACGCCACCGCGGTTTTCGATGCGACCAAGGCCAAGGCAGACCTCCAGACATGGGACCCGGCCGGCACCAAGCGCGTCGGCCTGGTGTACTGGTTCAACACCAGCTCCACCAACACCGCCATCGCGGGCAACCTGCAGTCGCAGTGGCAGACCAACCTGGGCGTCCATGTCGACACTCAGAGCACGGACTTCCCGACGTTCCTGACCAACCGTCAGGACAAGAAGTACATCCTCTTCCGTGACAGCTGGGGTGCCGACTACGACAACCCGCAGGACTGGTTCGACAATATCTTCATCTGCTCCCAGGCTGCAGTCGGCCTGGGCAACAACGACGGCATCTGTGACCCGAAGGTCGACGCCGCGGTGAAGAAGGCGGAGACTGAGACTGGTAGCCAGGCGACCGCCGACTACGTGACGGCTGGCAAGCAGCTGGTCACGGACTTCGCCTTCGCCTCCCTCGAGTACGGCGCCAACCAGTACTTCATCAAGCCATACGTCCAGGGTGGCGGGGGCAACGCGCTCTACGACAACCTCTGGTCGAGCATCAGCATCCTGGCCCACTAGGGCCGGGAACCGAGTCCCCAACAGGGGGGAATCGGCCGCGTATCATCTGGGGAGCCCGCCACAGCGGCGGGCTCCCCGACCCGTCCCTGTCCCTCTTCACCGGCGAGGGTTCCATGAGCCGAGGCACAGCGATCTACGCCGCCAAGCGGCTGCTGCTCGTGCTCGGGACGGCCTTCATCGTCTCGTCGGTGACCTTCCTGCTGGTGCACTCCCTGGCTGGGAGCCCGTTCACCTGCGAGAAGAACCCCGCCGGCTGCCTGCACGAGAACCAGGCCTATGGCCTGAACGATCCGTTGCTCATCCAGTACCGGACGTTCATGTGGAACCTCCTCCACGGCAACCTGGGGTATTCGTACGTGAACCAGGGCACGCAGGTGATGCCGCTGCTCCTCGGTGAGGCGAAGAACAGCCTCGTCCTCGGCTTCTTCGCCCTCGTGGTGACGATCCTGGTGGGGCTGATCATCGGCATCGTCGCGGCGGTGCGGCAGAACACCTGGGTGGACTACGCGCTGTCGAGTTTCGTCGTCTTCGGGTACAGCATCCCGAGCTTCGTCCTGGCGACCTTCATGATCATCATCGTGGCCATCCTGCTGCCCGGCTGGTCGGGGAGCATCGGCTGGGGCTCGGCTGAGCAGATACCCATCCCTGCCATCGCGCTCGGCCTGCCCTACGCCGCCATCGTGGCCAGGCTGGTGCGCGCCAGCATGCTCGACGTGATCCGCCAGGACTACGTGCGCACGGCCTGGGCCAAGGGGCTCACCGGGCGGGTGGTGATCATCCGCCACGCCCTGCGCAATGCCCTCATCCCGGTGGTGACCATCGGCGGGCCGCTCGTCACCGGGATCATCACCGGCTCCGTGGTGATCGAGACCATCTTCGGGGTCCCGGGTCTGGGCAAGGAGTTCGTGACCTCGATCATCGTGCGCGACTACGGCATCGTGGTCGGCCTCTACACCTTCTACGCCATCCTGGTGGGCCTCGCCAACCTGGCCGTCGACCTCGTGTACCCGGTGCTCGACCCGAGGATCCGCTACACATGACCACGATCACCACCGGCCTGAACATGGGGGGGCCGATCGCCCCGCCGGGGACACCTGAGGACATCGACTACTCCGTCGCACCGGAGCAGGTCAGCCTCTGGCAGGACGCGTGGCGCCGGTTCCGGCGCAACAAGCTCTCGATGATCGGCGTGGTGGTGTTCGCGATCATCGCGCTCACCGCCGTCGTGAGCATCTTCTGGACGCCGTACACCCTGTACCAGCAGGGCCTCGGCGACATCACCGACAAGTTCAGCGCCGCCCATCCGCTTGGCCTCGACGCCAGTGGACGCGACGAGCTGAGCTTCCTCATGCGCGGCGCGCAGGTGGCCATGGAGGTCGGCGTCCTGACCGCCGTGGTCACCTCGGTCGTTGGCATCGCCGCGGGCCTCCTGGCGGGCTTCTTCCGCGGCTGGGTGGACACCGTGATCAGCGGCATCACCTACATCGGGTACGGCATCCCCAACCTGCTGATCGCCTTCCTGATCCTCTTCATCACCAACCGTCCCAGCATCGTCAACGTCATCGTCGCCCTGAGCGTGACCAGCTGGATGGACATGGCCAGGCTGGTGAGGGGGCAGACCCTGGCGTTGCGAGAACGCGAGTTCGTGGAGGCAGCGCGGGCGACGGGCACCAAGAACTACAAGATCATGACCCGGCACGTGTTGCCCAACGCGCTGGGGCCGATCATCGTGCAGGCCACCTTCCTGATCCCCCAGGCGATCCTCTTCGAAGCCTTCCTCAGCTACCTCGGTTTCGGCCTGCCGGCGCCGGACCCCTCGTGGGGCGCCATGGTCTCATCCGGCCTCAGCGACCGCTTCCTCGCCTACCACACCATGCTGGTCCCCGCAGTCGCCCTTCTGATCACGCTGATGGCGATCAACTTCATCGGCGACGGCCTGCGCGACGCCCTCGACCCGAGGCAGGCCAAGTAGTGGCGTCCCTCCTTGAGGTCAAGGGCCTCAAGACGCAGTTCTTCGTCCGTGGCGGTACGGTTCGCGCCGTCGACGGCATCGATTTCCGCGTCAACCGGGGCGAGACGGTCGGCATCGTCGGT
>PLWW01000090.1 GCA_003153125.1 Candidatus Dormiibacterota bacterium
GGCCAGTTCACGGCGACGCGGGTCGTGCACCTGGTGAGCTCCTGGGACGCCTTGGTGTAACGGACCAGGGTGGGGAAGTCGCCGCGCAGCTTGAGCTGCCCGAGCATGATCCCCTTGGTGGCATCAAGCTCCGCCTTGGCCACCTTCTTCCAGCGCGAGTACGACCCCGTGATGACGAACTTGGCGGCCTCTGCGTCGGCGCGCGAGCAGATGCGCACCTCGCGCGCCGCGCCGTGCCAGAGGTCGAGGAAGATGCCCAGGTCCTTGGGAAAGTTCTTGTCGGGCTCGGCCAGCACGACCAGGCCGACGGTGCCCTCCCAGTTCGCCGCGGCTTGCTTGTACACGGGCGACATGTTGATCTGGTTCCTGAAGGCCTCGGCCCATTCGGGGGTGTACGCGTCGAGTGCCACGGGGTCCTCCGGCTCGGTTGGCGCCAGCTCGATTATGGGTCGGCGAGCGCCCTGGCCACGTAGACCGCCACGTCGTCGACGGCGAGGCGGTCGCCCAGCTGCTTGCCGGCAATTCCCTCGTCGAACATGGAGAGGCAGAACGGGCAGGCAGTGGCCACCTTGGTCGCCTCGGTGGCCGCGGCCTGCTCGACGCGCAGGTGGTTGACTCGTGGCTGGTTCTCCTCCATCCACATGCGTCCTCCGCCGGCCCCGCAGCACATGCCCTCGCTGCGGTTGCGCGCCATCTCCACGACCTTGAGCCCGGGGATGCGCTCGAGGATGTCGCGCGGCGCCGCGAAGATGTCGTTCCAGCGCCCCAGGTAACAGGAGTCGTGGTAGGTGATCGTCTCCTCCTGACGCTTGGCCGGGTCGAGGGTGATGCGGCCCTCGCTGAGGAGGCGCTCGATCAACTGGGTGTGGTGCACAACCTCGTAGTCGCCGCCGAAGTCGCGGTACTCGTTGGCGAAGGTGTTGAAGCAGTGCGGACAGGAGGCGATGATCTTGCGCACCCNNGAGGCCGCACAACCCACCCAGTAGAGGTACTCGGCGTCGGGCTTGTCGGCCGCGAAATCCACGCCGAGCCCTGCTGCCCAGTCTGCCCTGGTCTGGTGGGAGAGGCCGTACGGGTTGAACACGTTCTCGATGCCGCGCAGAGCCGTCTCCGCCCCCTTGGGCATGCGCGATTCGTCGAGCACCAGGTGGCGGCGCATCTCGATGATCTTGGGAACGTGCTCGATGAGCACCGGGCACTGGTCCATGCAGGCCCCACAGGTGGTGCATGCCCAGAGCGTCTCGTCGGCGATGGTGCCGCCGAAGAGCGGTCGCTCCCCGCCGTTCGCCTCCACCGCAGCGCCGACATCCGACGGGGCGATCCACGACGGCTGGAACTGCCCCTGCAGGTCGTGGACGGCGCCCGCGTGGTGGTCGCCGGTGGCCCACATCACCGCGCCGTCGGTGCCGGGCGTGCCGTCGGGCGCGGCGCCCTGGACGATGTGGGCGTCATGCACGGTTGCGGCGTAGCCGCCGGCGACGGTCTCGTAGAGGTGGTCACGGAGGTCGGTGATCAGCGTCTTCGGGGAGAGCACCTTGCCCGTGTTGTACGCCGGGCAATGTGTCTGACAACGCCCACACTCCGTGCAGGTGTAGAGGTCGAGCATGTCCTTCCAGCTGAAGTGCTCGAGGGTGATCGGGCCGAAGTGCTGGTCGGTCTCGCTCTCCGCGTTCATGACCGCTTCGATGTCGAGGACGGGCAGGCGCCCCTTGGGTTTGGTCGACTTGAAGTAGACGTTGGGGGCCGCGGTGACGATGTGCAGGTGCTTGCTGTAGCCAAGGTAGACGAGGAAGCCGAAGACGAGCACCAGGTGGCCCCAGAAGAACAGTCCGTGGAGGCCGACCAGGACGTTGCTGTGCGCACCGAGCGGCGTGAAGAGGCGCGACAGCGCGCTGGCGAAGGGGCGGTCCGGCGCCATCGCCTGCGCCGGGTGGCCCTCGGCGATGAGCGTCGCGTAGTTCAGGCTCATGAACATGAGCAGGGCGCCGATCCAGGCCAGGATGAGCACGGCGTCGCCGCGGTGACTGCCTCGGAAGCGGGTGGGTTTGACAACCAGGCGGTTGAAGAGCGCCAGTGCAACACCGGCGAGAACGGCGACGGAGAAGATGTCCTGCAGGAATGCGATCACGGAGGCAGCCGGTACGTCGTCGAAGCGGAACCCCTGCCACAGCGCCTCCAGGATCGCCTGGGCGATGGCGGTGAGCAGGACGAGGAATCCCCAGAAGATGAGCGCGTGGAGGACGCCTGCGAAGGGCCAGCGCAGGAGGCGGCCCTGGCCGATGACGTAGACGAAGAAGGCTTTGATGCGCTCGCCCGGGCGGTCGAGGCGTGGGTCGGGGCGGCGGCTGCGCAGCATGGCCGCGACCAGCAGGCGCCAGCGCAGCCCAGTGGCGACGGCGGCGGCACCGGCCACCGCCACCAGGGCGAGGGGGCTGAGAATTGCGGTCACCCTGTCGCTCCGCTCACGCGCTTATGGTGCCCTGGCATGCCGGCAATGACGCGGGTCGTGATGCGACCGCCACCGGTGCTACCGGCCCGTCCACTTCGCAACGCGCTTCTCCCGGAAGGCGGCGATGCCCTCGCCGGCGTCGTCGCTGGCGAAGAGAGCGACGAACTCGTCTCTCTCGGCGGCGAGGCCCTCGGCAAGAGGTCGGTCCAGGCCGCTGTTGACGGCGCGCTTGATGGCGGCCACCGCCAGCGGCGCCTGGGACGCGTAGCGGCCGGCCAGATCGCGCGCGGCGTCGAGAAGAGCGCCCGGTTCGACCACCTCGGAGACGAGGCCGAGTTGCAGCGCCCGGGCCGCGTCGATGGGATCGCCGCTGAGCAGCAGCGCCATCGCCGCGGAGCGGCCGATCAGCCGCGGGAGACGCTGGGTGCCCCCCCACCCGGGCAGGATGCCAAGCTTGATCTCGGGCTGGCCGAATCGGGCGTCGCTGGATGCGATGCGCGCGTCGCACGCCAGCGTCAACTCGCATCCACCCCCGAAGGCGATGCCGTTGACGGCGCCGACGATGGGCAGGCGCGACCCTTCCATGGCCACGGTCAGTTCCTGACCCCTGGCGG
>PLWW01000130.1 GCA_003153125.1 Candidatus Dormiibacterota bacterium
GCGCCTGCCCACGCCAGCATCCCGACGAGGACGGGCGCCAGCAGGACCAGGTCGTGGCTGAGCATGTGGGGCGAGGCGAGGAGTGACAACAGGGTGGCGGCGGCCAGGCAGGGTTCGAGCGCGGATCGGTCGCGGGCGAGCCGGCGGCCGAGGTACACGCACCCTCCGATGGCGAGGATGCTGCCGGCCAGCGCCAGCAGCTGGGGGAGGGCGCCGTTGCCCAGCCACGACCCGAAGAGCCCGGTGAAGCCGAGCATCATGGACAGCGGCCAGCGCGACGCGTCCGATTGCGTCGAGCTGACGAAGCCGTCGAGTCCGGCGGGGCCGACAGCTGCCAGCGAGACGGCGACCATGCCGAGCACACCGGCGGCCGCTCCGGCCAGGACACGGCGCTCACGCCAGCCGATCAGCAATGCTGCCAGGCCCAGGGCCAGGTGTGGCTTGGCAAGCGCGGCCGTGGCCGCGAGAACAGCGCCCCCGGCGAAGCGTGCGTCGCGGCGCCAGAGCGCGTAGGCGCCGGCCAGGCCGAGGGCGCCGACGCCGTCCCACTGGCCGAGCAGCCCCAGCACGAGCGTCCCGGTCCCGGCGAGCGCCGCCAGTGCCGACACGGCGGGGATGCCGGCGCGCCAGAGCGTCCGCGGCCATGGCGCGGCGCGGGCGGCGAGGAACACGGCGAGGGCGAGCATGAGCAGCTGGGCCGCCTGGTAGACCCGGTACGCGGCGCTCAGCGGGAGCAGCGTCAGGGGCATCACCAACACGGCGGCCGGGGGCGGGTAGAGGAAGTTCAGGTTGGCGCCCGACGGGGTCGGCGCGATCAGTGCCGCGGTGAGGGGCGCTTCCAGGGAGGCGTCATAGATCCCGGCGCGGTGCCCCTCACGGAGCAACGTGGCGCCCACGTAGGTCGCTGTGAAATCCGAGGTGCCGATCTGCGCGTGCGAGACGCTGATCCAGGTCACCGCGTACGCAGCCACGAGGCTGAGGGCGACGGCGGCGATGGCGAGGCGGTAGCGGGGCATGGGGCCGCTCGAAGGTAGCATCGAACCCGGCCACGCTCATCGCCTGCCTGCAACGGCTCCGTGTGCGCCGTGCAGCACGGGCGTTCCATACTCGGCGCGATGCTGAGCAGGATCGACCACGTGGGCATCGCCGTCCGCGACATCGACGCTGCCGTGGACGCCTACCGGCGCCTCCTCGGACGGCCTCCGAGCCACCGCCAGGTGGTGGAGTCCGACGGCGTCGAAGCGGTCATGTTCGAGGTGGGGGAGTCGCGAATCGAGCTTCTCGGCGCCACCGGCCCCAATTCCAAGATCGCCGCCTTCCTGGAGCGGCGCGGCGGCGGCCTCCACCACGTTGCCTACGGCACCGATGACGTGCAGGCGACGCTCGACGAGCTCACCGGTCTCGGCCTCCCGGCCATCGACAGCTGCCCTCGCCGGGGCGCCGGCGGACGCCTGGTCGCGTTCCTCCACCCGTCGGCAGCGATGGGCGTGCTCACCGAGCTGTGCCAGCCCGAGCCCGACGCCTCCGAGCCTGTCGGGTGAGCGACCTGGACGAGGTCGTCGCAGAGACGGAGAGCGGGCTTCCGCTGTTGCCTGTCTACACGGCAGCCGACGCCACGGCGCAGCCGCCGCCCGGCGAGTTCCCCTACACCCGCGGCGTGCGCGCCGACGGCTACCGCGGCCGCCTCTGGACGATGCGCCAGTACGCCGGTTTCGGCAGCGCCGAGCAGACCAACGAGCGATTCCGCTACCTGCTTTCAGCCGGCCAGACCGGTCTCAGTTGTGCTTTCGACCTGCCCACCCAGATGGGCTACGACAGCGACGACCCCATGGCGCGCGGCGAGGTGGGCAAGGTGGGCGTGGCCATCGACTCCATCGATGACATGACCACGCTGATGGAGGGCATCCCCCAGGACCAGGTGACCACGTCGATGACCATCAACGCGCCCGCCGCGCTGCTCCTGCTCCTCTACGAGCTGGCCGCCGAGGCGAAGGGCATCGACCCCTCACTCCTCGGTGGAACCGTGCAGAACGACATCCTCAAGGAGTACGCGGCCCGGGGCACCTACATCTTCCCGCCACGCCCGTCGATGCGGCTGATCACCGACACGTTCGCCTACTGCGCGCAGCGGCTGCCTCGCTGGAACACGATCAGCATCAGCGGCTACCACATCCGCGAGGCCGGGGCCACCGCGCCCCAAGAGATCGCCTTCACGCTGTGCAACGGGATCGCCTACGTGGAGGCGGCGGTGGCTGCCGGCCTCGCCGTCGACGACTTCGCTCCGCGGCTGAGCTTCTTCTTCAACGTCAGCAACGACTTCTTCGAGGAGGTCGCCAAGTTCCGCGCGGCCCGGCAGATCTGGGCCGAGGTGATGCGCGACCAGTTCGGCGCGCGCGACCCGCGCAGCCTCTCATTGCGATTCCACGCCCAGACAAGCGGCGCCACGCTCACCGCGCAGCAGCCCCTCAACAACGTTGTCCGTGTCGCCATGCAGGCCCTGGCGGCCGTGTGCGGCGGCACCCAGTCCCTGCACACCAACAGCTACGACGAGGCGCTGGCGCTACCGTCCCAGCGGGCGGCGGAGATCGCGCTGCGCACCCAGCAGGTGATCGGCTTCGAGTCGGGGGCGGCGGCGGTCGCCGACCCGCTGGGAGGCTCCTACCTGGTCGAGCGTGTCACAGCAGACCTCGTCGACGCGTCGCGTGCGCTCATGTCTCACGTCGCCGACCGCGGCGGCGCTGTCCCGGCCATCGAGGCCGGCTTCTACCAGCAGGAGATCCAGGAGTCCGCCTACCGCCACCAGCAGATGGTCGAGCGTGGCGAGCGCGTGATCGTCGGCGTCAACAGGTTCACCGAGTCGTCGCAGCACGCCGTGGAGATCCTGCGCATCGACGCCGATCTCGAGGCGGCGCAGGTCCAGCGTCTCGCTCGGCTCCGTGCCGGTCGCAGCACCGAGACGGTGACACGCTGTCTCGAAGCGGTGCGGCGCGCCGCCGCTGGGACGGAGAACCTCCTCCCGGTCATGCGCGAAGCGCTCGCGGCCAGGGCGACGGTTGGGGAGATCTGCAACGCGCTCCGCGACATCTTCGGAGTGCACCATCCCGCCGGCGGCATCTGAGTCGCGCGCACGGCGATCGACGCAGCGTCACCTCGGACCGGTGCGCCGCGACTATCCTGCGGGCATGGCGAGGACAATCCGCAAGGGGGCTGCCCCGGAGGGCGCCGGTGAGGCCGCCGCCGCCTCATCGCCGCGCGTCTCCGCCAACGGCGGCTCGGCCGCACCGGGATCGGCGACCGACCGGGCCATCAACGTGCTCCGCAAGCGCCGCTACGACGCCGTGCACCGGGGCGGGGCGGGGGAGACTTCACAGCACGCCAAGGGCAAGCTGACCGCTCGGGAGCGGGTGGAGCGGTTCCTCGACGCCGGGTCGTTCACCGAGATGGACGTGTTCGCCGTGCACCGCAACAGCAACTTCGGGATGGAGGAGCGCAAGGTGCGCGGCGACGGCGTGGTGACCGGCTGGGGGACCGTGAACGGCCGCCAGGTCTTCGTGTTCAGCCACGACGCGTCGGTCTTCGGCGGCTCTCTCGGTGAGGTGTTCGCCGAGAAGGTCACCAAGGTCATGGACCTCGCGATGCGCACCGGCTGTCCCTGCGTCGGCATCAATGACTCAGGTGGCGCGCGCATCCAGGAGGGCGTCGTGTCACTGGCGGGGTACGCGGAGATCTTCTACCGCAACGTCGAGGCCAGCGGTGTGATCCCTCAGCTGTCGCTGATCGCCGGACCATGCACCGGCGGCGCCGTCTACTCCCCGGCGATGACCGACTTCATCTTCATGGTCCGCAAGGTCGGCTACATGTTCATCACCGGGCCGGACGTCATCAAGGTCACCACCGGCGAGCGGGTCACATTCGAGGATCTCGGCGGCTCCGACGTGCACAACCAGCGCAGCGGCGTCGCGCACTTCGATGCCGACACCGAGGACGAGGCGCTCGGCCAGATGCGCACCCTGCTGGGCTTCCTGCCCTCCAGCAACCGTGAGCAGCCACCCTACCGGCCGACGCTCGACGATCCGCTGCGCGCCGACCCGGAGTTGCAGTCGATCATCCCCGACAACCCCAACCAGCCCTACGACATGCGTGCCGTGGTGACGCGGGTGGTCGACGACGCTGAGTTCCTCGAGGTGATGGCACTGCACGCGCAGAACATCATCTGCGGGTTCGGCCGGCTCGACGGGCACTCCGTCGGCATTGTGGGCAACCAGCCGCGTGTGCTCGCCGGCGCGCTCGATATCGACGCCTCCATCAAGGCGGCGCGGTTCGTGCGCTTCTGCGACGCCTTCAACATCCCGCTGGTCACCTTCGTCGACGTGCCCGGTTTTCTGCCCGGCACCGACCAGGAGCACGGCGGCATCATCCGCCACGGCGCCAAGCTGCTCTATGCGTACTGCGAGGCGACCGTCCCCAAGCTCACCGTGATCACCCGCAAGGCGTACGGCGGTGCCTACGACGTCATGTGCAGCAAGCACATTCGCGCCGATTACAACGTCGCGTGGCCCACCGCGGAGATCGCCGTCATGGGGCCGCAGGGAGCGGTCAGCATCATCTTCAAGCGCGAGATCGCCGCGTCGGACAACCCCGCCGCACGCACCGCCGAGCTGATCAGCGAGTACCGCGAGCAGTTCGCCAACCCGTACTACGCTGCCGAACGCGGCTACATCGACGACATCATCGAGCCCAAGCAGACGCGGGCTGCGCTCATCAAGGCCCTGCACATGGCCAGGGGAAAGCAGGTCAGCCGGCCACCGCGGAAGCACGGGAGTATCCCGCTCTGAAGCGCATGGTGCGGTGCGCCAGGGAGACGCCGCCGACCGCGACGACCAGCACCGCAATCGGGGTGAGCGACACGCCCACCACGTGAAAGGGCCAGACCATGGGCAGGATGGCCACCGTCGCCAGCGAGCACGCCGCGATGCCCGTCTGACCGGTGCCCGGCCAGCGCCGCCACAGCACCAGTGCCAGGGCGATCGTGACCGCAGCCCCGGCCACGGGTGAGACGACGAAGCCCGTTACGATCAGCAGCGAGCCGGCGAGGGCGAGGCTGAGCTGACGCTGACGGACCGCACGGCCGTCCACGCCGAGCAGGAGTGCGACCAGGGGGAAGAGCAGCACATCGTCGTTGGGATGCGCGTACGGCGTCGCCGCCAGCCAGATGGCCATGCCCACGCCCACCCCGAGCGCCACGCGCATCTCCGGGGCGACCGCCTGTGCGCGCCCGCTGAATGCCCAGAAGCCCGCGAAGCCGACCGTCGTGAGCGCGCCGGCCACCGCCATCACCGCGCCGGTGGCCAATCCCCCGGGAAGGTGCTCGAAAAGGCCGGGCAACCCGGCCAGGTCAGGTTGCGCCGATGAGATCCCGCCGCCGAAAGCGAACAGGTGCGCCATGAACGCGGCGGTCGACCCCGGCATCAGCACCTCAGCGCCCCCGACGAGCACGGCGCCGGTGGTGGCGGCGGCGGCCGCGCAGCGCAGCGCGGCGCGACGATCGGGTAGCTGCGTCGCCGCCACAAGCAGTGGCAGGGGCCAGAGGATGTGCGGCTTGACGACCGCGGCGGCCATGCAGACGGCGCCTGCCAGTCCGGGGTGGCGCCGCGCCTGGAGCATGCCCAGCACCAGGAGCGCGAGGAGAAGCAGGTCGAACTGCCCGCTGAAGACCCCCAGAAGGGCGGGCCAGGAGAGGAGCGCCATCGCCGTCCACAGTCCCGCGCTCCGCCAGCCCTGGCGTTGCAGCAACGTGAACATGGCGAGCCCGGCGGCGGCCAGCCCGAGAATCGAGGCGACGGCGTAGCCTGCCCAGAAGGGCAGGCGGGCCAGCGGCTGCAGCGCCCAGGCAACGATCGGCAGGTCGGCGTAGTCGTCGAGCGCAGGCTGTACGACGGCGTAGTGGTTGATCGCCTGCTCGGACGCGTGCAGCGAGGCGGCATCGTACGGGCTGGCCCCGTTGTGGATCACCGTCGCCGCGGCGGAGAAGACGCGCCAGTCGTCGGCGAGCCCGTAGGACTGCGGTGGGAACATCCGCGACACGGCGAATGCAGCGAAGCAGATGACCACGACGGCGAGCACCCCGAGCGCCAGCCGCGGCCGCGATTGCAGGTACTCGCGCCCGCTGTGCCGCCAGCCGGCGTCCACGGCGGGCGGGTGGATCGTCGCCTGGGCGCTCACTCCGCGACTCTCGCCCACCCGTTGAGCGCGGGGAGATCCATGGTCACGGCTGCGACCGGCGCGTCACCTTCCTGTGCGACCTGCGCAGGTGCTCCGAGGCTAGCCGGATGAGGGGTGCGGGGCGGCCCGCGAACCGCCCCGCCAGGGCAGGCTGCGACGCGAGGCGCCGATGGTGGGAGCCAGGGCGGTGGCGCTGAGCAACACCGAGAGCACGGCGGCCACCGCCAGACCCGACACGGTGATCACCACGAAGCCCACCAGGGAGAGGGGCAGCGGAACGTTGAGGATGGCCGACAGCGGGCTCGCGATGGCGTGGATCACGATGGGATGGAGGATGTAGATTCCCAGCGAGTAGCGGCTGAGCAGGCGGGTCACCGACGCCAGCGCTCCTCCGCGCCTCATCAGCGTCGCCCCCGTGAGCCAGACGAGGACGGCGACGCTGACCACGAAGAGCGGCTCCTGGGGGAGCAGGAAACCGCCCGTCCCGGTGGCGAAGCCGCCGTGTGGCGCCGATGTGTAACTGATGGCGATGATCGCGACGCCCGAGATCGCGGCCACGGCTGCGACGGCCGCCACCGCCCCCCAGTGGATGCGCTGCGGCTCTCCCCTGCCGTCGAGCGCCTGTCCCGCCGCGACCCCGACCGCGAAGTAGCCGATCCAGAACGGCAGCAGCTGAAAGCCGTGCCACAGGAAGAACTGGTTCATCGCCTCGACGGGCATGGGGCCGTAGAGGCGGTAGACGCAGAGCATTGTCTGCACCAGCATCGCCGCGCCAGCCCACCACCACAGCCGCCGGCGCGGCCACACCAGGTAGACGACGTACATCTGGGGGATGAGCAGCAGGTACCAGAGATGTCCGGCGCCGTAGCTGAGGAAGCCGAGGACGCCGGAAAGGTCGTGCGTCGTGTCGCCGGTGACGAACCACGCCGTCAGCGTGTAGAACGGCGCCCAGGCGAGCCACGGGAGCAGGCTGCGCGAGAGGCGGCGGCCCAGGAACTCGGCGGCGTCCAGCGTGTCGTCCCCCTGGCGGTAGCTGAGCAGGACCCCGGTCAGCACCATGAACGCGGGCACGGCAAGCCGGCTGAGCGCGTCGAGGTCGTCGTAGACGACCGACGCCTTCGGCCAGTGCGTCGTGTGCACGACGATGACCAGCACCGTGGCCAGGGTTCTCAGCACCACGGCCGATTCCAATCGCGCCGGCGCGGTCTGCGCTGTGTCAGCCATCCTCAGCGCGGGTTGCGCCGTCGCCCCCCGCCGGTCGGGCCGACCCGGTGTGGTGTCGACATCGGCGTGTAGGCGCGCGCGTAGGCCTCGTCACTGCGCCCCTGCGTGCTGTGCACGTAGGGCACAACGACGCGGATGAGAACCACCTGGAGGGCCGACGCCACAGGCACGGCGAGGAGCGCCCCGATCAGGCCCTCCAGCGCGCCCCCGATGAGCAGCGCCACCACCACCGCAAGGGCCGGCAGTGACACCACCCGGTTCATCACCTGCGGCACGACGAGGTTGGCGTCGAGGAGTTGCACGATGAGCAGCACGACGCCAACGAGCACCGCGTGACCTGGGCCGAGCGTGAGCCCGAGCAGGAGCGGGGGCACGATGCCGAGGAAAGGACCGACCAGGGGGATGGCGGCGGTGAGCCCGGCGAAGATGCCCAGGAGCACCGTGCTGGGCAGGCCCAGCGCCGTGCACGCCACGCCGGTGAGGACGCCGACCACCACCATGTTGATGGCGGTGGCGCGCAGGAAGCCGCCCATTCGCTGACCCATGTCGCTGAACACATCTGCCGCGAGGTCCTGGTGGCGCGGGGGCAGAAGGTCGACGACGAAGTGCTTGAGGCGGTCGGCGGTGACCAGCCAGAGGAAGCCGATGACCAGGACCAGGACCAGGTTGACGAGCACTCCCACGATGTAGCCGCCGATGGTCAGGAGCACGTTCTTGGCGGTGTCGAGGCTGCCGGCGAGGGTGTTGCCGATGTTGGGGCTTCCGCTGCCGCCGAGGTTGAGGGCGTGCTGCCAGGAAGCGACCGTCGACTCGATGCTCTTCTGGTAGGACGGCAGGTTGTGCGCCAGCGACGTCGCCTCGTCGACGATCGGTTGCACCAACAGCGTGATCAGCACGGCGAGAAGCGCGATGAACGCCGCATACACGACTGTGATCGCCAGCGGCCGGGGCAAGCGCGCCTCGGTGAGCCGGTTCACGAGCGGGCGCATCCCCTCCGCGAAGACGATGGCCACGAGCAGGATGAGCAGGAGGTTGACAACCTGGCTGAGCAGGACGGCCAGTCCCAGCAGGGCGCTGACGATGAGTGCTGCGACGACCAGCGTGCGCACCGACACCACCGCACGTTCGACGACAACCGGCCGCGCGGCGACGACGGGCTCTTGCGGAGCCGCGGTGTCGGGCATTGACCGAGGGTAGCAGGGGTGGCCCGCAGTGCCTGCCGACCGCCGAAGTGGCAGCCGTGCTTCGATATGGGCACACGAGGAACCGCTGAGGAGACATGGATGACTGAGCTGCCGCGCCGCGCCCTGGGCGATTCGGGGATCGAGGTGCCCATCGTCGGCATCGGCTGCAACAACTTCGGCGGGCGAACCGACGCGGGGCCGAGTGAGCGGGTGATCCTCGCCGCCCTCGACCACGGCGTTGGCTTCTTCGACACCGCCGACATCTACAGCCAGGGTCGCAGCGAGGAGATCCTCGGCCGCGCGCTCGGCCCGCGCCGCGACGAGGCGGTGATCGCCACCAAGTTCGGCGGCGAGATGGGCGCTGTCGAGCGCAGTGGAGGCTCGCGTCGCTGGATCGCCGAGGCGGTGGAGGACAGTCTGCGCCGGCTCGGCACCGACCACATCGACCTCTACCAGCACCACTTCTTCGACGAGCACACACCCCAGGAGGAGACGCTCGGCGCCCTCAACGAGCTTGTGCTGGCTGGCAAGGTGCGCGCCATCGGCTGCTCCAACTACGACGGCGCGCAGTTGGAGCGTGCCGCGGCCATCTCCGGCGAGCACGGCTGGGCCACCTTCGTGACCGCACAGAACGAGTACAGCCTTCTCAAGCGCGGCGACGTCGAGAGATCCGTGACCCCCGCGGCACGCAGGCTCGGTGTGGGCATCCTCCCGTACTTCCCGCTGATGAGCGGCCTGCTCTCCGGTAAGTACCACCGTGGCGAGGCGCCGGCGGCGGGCACACGGCTCGGCCGCGACGCCAGCCGTGCCGGGGACCTGATGACCGATCGCAACTTCGACATCGTCGAGGCTCTCGATGGCTTCGCCCGCGCCCGCGACCTCACCATCCTCGACGTCGCCATCGGCGCCCTCGCCTCCATGGCACAGGTCGCCTCCGTGATCGCCGGTGCGACCACTCCGGAGCAGGTCATCGCCAACGCGCGCGCCGGCGAATGGACGCCGAGCACCGCCGACCTTCTCGAGATCGACCGCATCACGCTGCCCGTGGCGGCACGCTGAGGCGTCCAAGCCCACGCCGGGCGCGAGGAGCGCCGGGCTAGACTGACCCGCCGTCATCCCTACGACATGAGGTCGGCTTCGTGAAACTCCTCGAGTACCAGGCCAAGCAGCAGTTCGCCGCTGCCGGCATCCCGATTCCGCAGGGTCGCCTGGCCCGCACCCCGGCCGAGGCGGGCGCGGCCGCCCGCGAGCTGGGCCGCGTCGCCGTCAAGGCCCAGGTACCGGTGGGCGGGCGCGGCAAGGCGGGAGGCATCGCGGTCGTCGACACGCCGGAGGAGGCGGAGCGCGAGGCGACGCGCATCCTCGCCATGGACATCGGCGGCTACCCGGTGCGCGGGGTGTGGTGTGAGACCGGGCTCGACATCGGCGCCGAGTTCTACCTCGGCATCACGCTGGACCGCGATCGTCGTCAACTCGCGGTCATCTTCTCCGCCGCGGGCGGCATCGAGATCGAGAAGGTGGCTGAGGATGCGCCGGAGAAGATCGCCACGCTCTGGCCCGACCCGTTCGCCGGTCCTCAGCCGTACGAGATCCGCCAGATGGCCTTCGCGGCACTGGCTCACGCACCCCAGCTGCGCGCCGACGCCGCCCGGCTGGCCACGCAGGTGGTCGGGCTGACCGAGAAGCTGTACAGCGTCGCCGTGTCGCTTGACGCGTTGACGTGCGAGATCAACCCACTCGTCCTCACGCCCGACGGCAGCTTCATCGCCGCGGACGGCAAGCTCGAGGTCGACGAGAACGCTCACTACCGCCATGCGGACCTTGCCGCGCAGCTCGCCACCGATGCCACCGGTGACGACGGGCGCACCGGGGACGACGCCTACGAGGTGGAGGCACAGCGGCGCGGACTCACGTACGTCCACCTCGACGGCAACATCGGGTGCATCGGCAACGGCGCCGGCCTTGTGATGAACACGCTGGACCTCGTCAAGCAGCAGGGCGGCGAACCCGCCGACTTCCTCGACGTCGGCGGCGGCGCCAGCGCCGAGAAGGTCCGCGCCTCGCTGGAGATGGTGCTGCTCGACCCCGCCGTCCAGGGCGTGTTCATCAACATCTTCGGTGGCATCACCCGCGGCGACGAGGTGGCCAGGGGCGTCATCGCGGCGCGCGACGAACTGCACATCACCAAGCCGCTCGTGGTGCGGATGACCGGGACGCGCGAGGAGGAGGGGCGGGCCCTCCTCTCCGCGGCGGGGATCACCCCCGCCGCCAGCGCAACCGAGGCCGCCGCCAAGATCGTGGCGCTCACCCGGGACCAGTCGTGAGCGTGCTCGTCGACAGCTCAAGCCGTGTCCTGATCCAGGGGATCACGGGCCGCGAGGGTGGCTTCCACACCGAGCAGATGCGAGCCTTCGGAACCAATGTCGTGGCCGGCGTGTCACCCGGCAAGGGCGGCCTGGATGCCAATGGCATCCCCATCTTCGACACCGTCGCCGACGCTGTCGCGGCGACGGGCGCCAACGTCAGCGGCATCTTCGTGCCCCCGCCCTTCGCGGCCGACGCGATCATGGAGTCCGCCGCCTCGGGCATCCCGCTCAGCGTCTGCATCACCGAGGGCATCCCCATCCACGACATGATCCGTGCCCGCGCCTTCGTGCAGCGCTGCGGCACACGACTGCTGGGGCCCAACTGTCCCGGCCTGGTGACGCCCGGTCAGTGCAAGGTGGGGATCATCCCCAACCACATCAACATCCCCGGCCCGGTGGGCATCGTCGGCCGCAGCGGCACGCTCACCTACGAGGTCATCCAGGGCCTGGGCCAGGCGGGCATGGGGCAGACGTCATCGGTGGGCATCGGTGGAGACCCAGTGCTCGGTCTCAGTTTCAGCGACGTGCTCGCCCTCTTCGCCGACGATGCGCAGACCCGCGCGGTGGTCATGATCGGCGAGATCGGCGGCAGTGACGAGGAGAGAGGTGCGGACTTCATCCGCACCTCCGGGTTCGACAAGCCGGTGGTGGCGTTCATCAGTGGGCGCACGGCGCCGCCGGGCAAGCGGATGGGACATGCCGGCGCCATCATCAGCGGGAACACCGGCACAGCCCAGAGCAAGATCGATGCGCTCACCGCGGCCGGTGCTGCCATCGCCGACACCATCGAGGATGTGGTGAGGCTCGTCGCCGGGCGTCTCTGACAATGCCCGGCGAAGGTCGTGAAGTCGTAGTGAAGCGTGTTGCTGCCGTCGACCCAGACGCGGTCGCCGTGCTCGAGCCGGACGGGCGCGAGTGAGGTGAAGGTGGCTCCCGCCGAGAGGGTGACCGTACCGGTGTAGTGATGGGCGCCGTCGCTGATGTCGGTGGTGCGGAGGTGCCAGCCGTCCGCGCCATGCCAGAGGCCTGCGAGGGCGGTGGTGAATCCCATGATCGGCGTCTCCTGTGAGGCGCTGCTTGCGACATCCCCATCGTCGATGGCGCACCTGAGACATCCCCGAGAGGCGCTGAGACACAGTTGAGAATCGGCGACAGCCTCGGGCCACAACACCGTGGCGTGCCACCACGCTACCGTGCCGCCTGTGGATTTCGACCTCACCGACGAGCAGCGGCAGGTCAGGAGCACGGTCCGCGAGTTCGCCCGTGACGAGATCGCGCCACGCGCCGCCGCATACGACCAGTCCGGTGAGTTTCCCTACGACCTCGTCGCCGGCATGGCCCGGCTGGGTCTCTTCGCGCTTCCCTTTCCCGAGAGCGTCGGTGGGGCGGGCGGTGACTTCCTCTCGTACTGCCTCGCGCTGGAGGAGATCGCCCGTGCCGACGCCGCGGTGGCGATCACGCTCGAGGCCGCCGTGTCGCTCGGCATCAGCCCGATCGTGAGCTTCGGCACAGCCGATCAGAAGGAGCGCTGGCTCCCCCAGCTCCTCTCTGGCGACCGGCTGTGGTCATTCGGCCTGACCGAGCCGGGCGCGGGATCGGACGCCGCCGGCACGCTGACTCGTGCCGCTCGAGACGGGGGCGACTGGGTCNNGGGGTCACCATCACCGCGGTCACCGGCGTGGTCGACGGTTCGGCGCAGCTCAGCGCCATCGCCGTCGAGCAGGAGACACCGGGGTACACGCGGGCTCCCCGGTACCGCAAGCTCGGCTGGCACGCAAGCGACACGCGTGAGCTGAGCTTCGTGGACTGCCATGTCCCCGAGGTCAACCTCATCGGTACTGAGGGCGACGGTTTCCGCCAGTTCCTGCAGATACTCGAGAGCGGCCGCGTGGCCATCGCCGCCCTCTCGGTTGGGCTCGCCCAGGCGTGCCTGGACGCGTCGGTCGCGCACAGCGCGGCGCGGCGCCAGTTCGGGCAGCAGATCGCCGCCTTCCAGGCGACGCAGTTCAAGCTCGCCGACATGGCCACGCAGATCGAGCTCTCGCGGCTGATGACCTGGCGTGCGGCGTCGGCCATCGACGCCGGCAAGGACCCGACGCCCTACGCGTCGATGGCCAAGCTGCACGCGTCCGAGGTGGCCACCGCATGCGCCAACCAGGCTGTGCAGATCCACGGCGGCTCCGGCTTCATGGAGGACTCGCCGGTGGCGCGCTACTACCGGGATGCCAAGGCCAACGAGATCGGCGAGGGAACCAGTGAGGTGCAGCGGATCCTCATCGCCCGCCATCTCCTCGCGGACCTCCTCGTCGACTGACGGGCGCCGACCGCGGCGCGTCACCCCGGCGTAGCATCAATCGCATGCCCGACGATGTCGTGATCGTCGCCGCCGCGCGAACCCCCTTTGGCAAGCTCGGCGGTGGCCTGTCGACCCTGCCCGCCGCCGACCTCGGCGGGCGCGTGATCCGCGAGGTGCTGGACCGCACCGGTACAGCGCCCGGCGAGGTGGACCAGCTCATCATGGGCACAGTTCTGGGCGCCGGCCAGGGGCAGGTGCCGTCGCGCCAGGCCGGCCTCGCCGCCGGGCTGCCGTCGACGGTCCCGTCGTTCACCGTGAACAAGGTGTGTGCCAGCGCCCTCAAAGCGGTCAACCTGGGGGCGCTGCTGATCGGCGCCGGCGAGGCCGACGTGGTCGTGGCAGGCGGCATGGAATCGATGTCGCGCGCGCCCTACCTGCTCGAGGACCAGCGATTCGGCGCCCGCTTCGGCGATCGCACGGCCGTGGACAGCATCCTCCGCGACGGGCTCTGCTGCCCCGTCGACGGGCTGTCGATGGGCGTGCACGGCAGCGAGGTCGCGGCAGAGCTCGGGGTCAGCCGCGAGGAGCAGGATCGTTGGGCGCTGCGCTCGCAGCAGCGCTACGAGGCAGCGCGAGCCGCGGGGCACTTCAGCGAGGAGATCGTGGCTGTGGCCACCCGCACCGGCTCGGTCGAGGTGGACGAGCAGCCGCGCCCGGACACCACCCTGGAGAAGCTCGCCGCCCTCAGGGGAGCTTTCGGCGAGGGGAGCAGCGTCACCGCGGGCAACGCGCCGGGAGTCAACGACGGCGCCACCGCGATCCTCCTGATGAGCGCTGCCCGAGCACGCGCTGCCGGGCTCACCGAGCTCGGCCGTTGGGTCACGTCGGCGGAGTCGGCTGCTGAGCACCCTTACCTGGCCACCGTGCCGGCGATGGCCATCGAGAGGGCGATGGCGCGCACCCGCGGCGAGGTGGACGCCGGCAGCCTGGAGCTCATCGAGATCAATGAGGCCTTCGCCGCGGTGGCGATCACGAGCACACGCATGCTCGAGGTAGACCCGGAGCGCGTCAATGTCAACGGCGGCGCCATCGCCGTGGGGCATCCCATCGGCGCCAGCGGCGCGCGCATCCTCATGACCCTGCTGTACGAGTTGCGCCGGCGCGGCGGCGGCTACGGAGCGGCGACGATCTGCAGCGGCATGGCCCAGGGTGAGGCGACGATCGTCCGTGTCGATTGAGGCGCTGGCCGTGCCCCAGGGTGCCCCCCTGCGCCTGAAAGGGGGCGCCGGCGCGCCGTTCTCACCTCGGTGCTGGGCATAATCGGCCGGTCACCCCCGCCCGACCGCCGGCGGTCACCTGGAGCAGCGCGCGTGGACAGCCGTCTCGACGAGGAGCAGCAGCTCATCTCTCAGACGGTGCGCGAGCTGGCCCGCGACCGCATCGCACCACGGGCGCGCGACATCGACGCCACCGCCGAGTTCCCGTGGGACATCGTCGATCTCTACCGCACCCACGACATCTTCGCGCTGCCGTTTCCGCCCGAGTACGGCGGCCTGTCGGGGAGCGCCCTCACACTCAACGTGGCCATCGAAGAGATCGCCAAGGCGTGCGCGAGCTGTGCTCTCATCCTTGCGGTGCAGGCCCTCGGCGGGTACCCGATCATGCTGGCCGGGACCGCCGAGCAGAAGCAGCGATTCCTGCCCGACCTGGCCACGGGGAAGGCCCTCGGCGCCTATGCGCTGACCGAGGCCGGGGCAGGCAGCGATCCCGCCGGTATGGAGACGCGGGCGACCAGGCAGGGCGGCGAGTACGTGATCAGCGGAAGCAAGACCTGGATCACCGATGGTGGGGTGGCGGACACCATCGTGGTCTTCGCCAAGACGGACCCCGACGCCGGGTCGCGAGGCGTCAGCGCTTTCGTGCTCGAGAACGCCCGCCAGCTCGACGGCTTCACGGCCAGCACCATCCACGGAAAGCTGGGCATCCGGGGCAGCAACACCGCGGAACTGCACTTCGACGAGGTTGTGGTTCCTGCCGCCAATCGGCTCGGCGAGGAGGGCAGTGGCTTCGCGCTGGCCATGAGCGTGCTCGACCGCTCCCGGCCCGGCGTCGCCGCCCAGGCGCTCGGAATCGCCCAGGGAGCCCTTGACTACGCGGTCGGGTACGCGCGGGAGCGCAAGCAGTTCGGCAAGGCCATCGCTGAGTTCCAGGCGATCCAGTTCATGCTGGCCGACATGGAGACACAGACCGCGGCGGCGCGGGCCATGGTGTACCACGCCTCCAGGCTGATCGACGACCACTCACCCGATGTGACCCACCACGCCGCCATGGCCAAACTGCTCGCCAGCGACGCGGCAATGAAGGTNNCCAAGATCACGCAGATCTACGAGGGGACCAACCAGATCCAGCGCGTCGTCATCGCCCGCTCGCTGCTGCGCGACTGAGAACCGCTCCGAACCCGGCCCACATTCCCCGGATCGGCGCGGGGCGCGGCGCCCATCCGCGCCACTGTGCGGTACCCTAGGGCAACTCCGGCGTTACCCCTTCGTCCCCGCTCACGTTCCACCAGGGAACCCGGTTCGCCCTCCTCGGAGCGTGCTCAGGCGCGCCGCCGGCCGCGCCGCACACATCCCCGGAAACACAACATATGGCCAGTTCCACGCGGCGCCGCCGCTCTCGTTACAACCGGCTGCCCCGCTGGGCCGGCCCCAAGCGTCTGACGGCGCTGGCGGCGGCCGCCGTCGTTCTCGTCGCCGGGGTCTTCGGGGTCCGCACCATCCTCGGCCTCGCCCACCTGACAGGCCAGAACCCGCTGTCGGTGATCGGCGACCTGGTGGGCGGCAAGAGCAGTTCAAGCATCACCAAGGCGACCACCGACCTTCGCCGCATCAACTTCGCGTTCTACGGGTACGGGGGGGCGGGCCACGACGGCGCCTACCTCACCGATTCCATCATGGTCGTCTCGGTCCAGCCTGTCCTCAACGGCCCGCCTGAGGTCGCCGAGGTCAGCATCCCGCGCGACTGGTACGTGCCTATCCCCCTCGGCAAAGGCAAGAGCACAGCGAACCGCATCAACTCGGCGTACTCGGACGGCATCAGTGGTGAGGGAACCCTGCCGGCGAGCGATCCGGCGGCGGGCGCGGCCGTGGCCAACGCCACTGTCGAGCACCTGCTCGGCATCCACATCGACCACTGGATCGGCCTCGACTTCCAGGCGTTCAAAGCGGCGGTCGACGCCGTCGGCGGCGTCGATGTGGTCGTGCCGAACACGTTCACGGATTTCCAGTACCCGGCGGGTGAGTGCAGCAGCGGCCCCAACGAGAACTGCAAGTTCATCACCGTTCACTTCAACGCCGGCTCGCAGCACATGAACGGGACCCAGGCCCTGGAGTTCTCACGCTCGCGACACTCCAACGACAATGGTGAGGGCACAGACTTCGCGCGCAGCCGCCGCCAGCAGCTGATCGTGGCCGCGCTGAAGCAGAAGGTGGTCAGCCTCGGTGGGCTGGGTAACCTCCCCGACCTGCTCAACAGCCTCGGCGACAACGTGGTCACCGATCTCCACGTCAACGACCTCGAGGCCCTCTACTCGCTGCTGAAGGGCGTCGACACCAAGTCGATCCTCCACGTCAGCGTCGATGACACCAATTTCCTGTATGAATGCGGTTACCCGCGCACCTGCGGGGCGTACTACATCTACGCGCACGATCGGTCCTTCACGCAGGTCACCCACTACATGAAGAACATCTTCGTCGCCCCTGCTGCCCTCGCTCAGCATGCCCCGGTGACGATCGAGGACGCCAGCGGGCGTGGCCTCGGCGCCTCCGGGCGCTGGGCCCAGCTGTTCAAGTACCTGGCCATCAACGCAACCGACGGCGGCCCCGTCGCCCGCCAGGCTGTCACGCAGGTCATCGACGAGAGCGGAGGCAAGGACGCGGCGACCGCGAGCTGGCTGGCCGCATACTTCGGCGTCACTGTGACCGTTCCTCCCAGCCCGCCCCCCGCGCCGACCGTGGCCGGCGTCCCGACCGCGACGGCCGCGCCGGCAGCCGCCACGGGGGGTGGAGTCGTGGTGATCCTCGGCCAGGCTGAGGAGACCGCGTTTCTCGGCAACCCCGGTGTGGGCAGCTGACGGGGCCGCGGGAGTGAGAGTCGGAATCCTCACCGGGGGCGGTGATGCGCCTGGGCTGAACGCCGCGATCCGTGCCGTCGCGCGCTCCGCGTTCGCGGCGGGTGACACGGTGATCGGGGTGCGCAACGGCTGGTCCGGTCTCACGGGCGCTGGCGACCTCGTGGAGTTGAGGCGCTCTGACATCTCCGGCATCCTTCAACTCGGTGGGACCATTCTCGGCAGCTCCCGGGTCAACCCCATGAAGCGCGAGGGCGGTCTGGAGGACTGCCTCGGCAACCTCCGCGGAGACGGACTCGACGCGCTGGTGGCGATCGGCGGCGACGACACGCTCCGCGTGGCCGCGTGGCTGGCCGAGCACGGGGCCCCGCTGGTCGGCGTCCCCAAGACGATGGACAACGACCTCAGCGTGACCGATTACTGCATCGGGTTCGACAGCGCGGTCAGCATCGTCACCGAGGCGCTCGACCGCCTCCACACCACCGCCGCATCACACCACCGCGTGATGGTGGTCGAGGTCATGGGTCGCGACACCGGCTGGGTGGCGGTGATGGGCGGCCTCGCCGGCGGCGCCGACCTGATCATCATCCCGGAGTTCCCGTTGGGGATCGACGACGTCGTCGCTCACCTCGACCGGCGCCGGTCGCGGGGCAGCGATTTCTCGATCATCGTCGTGTCCGAGGGGGTGAGCATGGACGGCATGGCCCAGGAGGGAGGTGAGCCGGCGCGGACCGACGCCTTCGGGCACGCGCAGTTGAGCAAGCGCGGTGTCGGCGAGTGGCTCGCGGCCACGATCGAGGACCGGACCGGGCTCGAAACCCGTACCACCGTCCTCGGGTACACGCAGCGCGGCGGCAGCCCCACCGCCTACGACCGCATCTGGGCGACGCGGGTGGGAGCGTCGGCCTACTCGCTGGCGGCCGGCGGGCGCTGGGCGATGATGCCGGTGGTGCGCGGCGGCACCGTGGAGATCGCCGCCATCAGCGATGTCGTTGCCGAGCAGCGACGCGTCCCCGCGGAGCTGTACGAGCTCGCCCGGGTGTTCTTCTGAGAGGAGCCGCGGTGACGGTCTTCGACCCTGTCGCCCGGCGCGGTCAGGGTGCCCACACCGGCGCGGAGGTGGCGTCGAAGTCGAGGTTGGTGGTGACCTGCTTGGGCAGGGCGGGGGTGAGCGCGGTCGCTTTGTTGAGCCACCACAGCTGGAAATGGCCGGTTGCGTCGGCGGGTGCCAGGTAGAGCAGGCTGACCCCGTCGGGGGACCAGGCCGGCGACGCGCAGAGGCAGTTGTCGACGAGCACACGCGGCACCCCGGGCACGCCATTGACAAGCGGGATCAGCTCCATGCGGGCCGTCTGCGTGTCGGAGGTGCAGATCACCGCAAGCTGGGTGCCGTCAGGGCTGACGGCCGGCTCCCCGCAGTCGGCCGCCTCGGCCGTGAGGTAGACGGGTGGCGCACCCGGCTTCGCCACGGTGGCAACCCGCGAGACGATCTGCGACTGCGCATTGAGTGCATAGCGCGCGTAGATGACGCCACCGCCGGCGAGCGGGACCGGGTTGACGTCTCCGCCGGTGTACTGGGTCGGATCGGTCCACTGCTTGGACTCCAGCTTGCCGGTGAGGGGCCCCGACCACACCGCGAGGTGGACCTCGTAGGTGAGGCCTGTCTTGGGACCGTCGTAGCCGAAGATGACCGTGCTCCCGTCCGCGGCGAGGTGTGGCCAGAACGACCACGCGTTCAACTCCACATGAGCGGGCTTGGGTGTGGCGTTGGAGGTCAGCTTCTGGATGATCGCGCCGCTGCGCGCGTCGACGAGGTAGACGTCGCTGAACTCGGCGGCGCGCGCCACCACCAGGAGCCGCCCGGGGGTCGCCAGGGCGGGCTGCACCCACGAGCCGGCGTTCGGGGTCAGGCCCATGTCGGTGAACCTGCCGGCGCTGAAGCGGTACAGGTGGCCGGCCTGGCTCAGGTACACGGTGCCCGGGAGGGTGAAGGCGGGCGTGACCGCCGTGGGCACAGAGGCGTTGGGATGGGTGATCAGCGCGGACTTGCGGCTCTCCAGGAAACGGTTGACCCCGAAGCCGAACGCCACCCAGAGCACCAGCAGGATGGCGGTGAAGCGGAGACGCCTCACGCCGGCGGGAAGTACTTGTGCACGAGCGGGAGAATGAGGTTCCAGTTGGGCTCAAGCACGTCCTGTGCGCCGATGAACTGCCCGGAGGTGTACGGGGCCAGCAGCACCACCTGCTTGACGTTGCTCAGGGAGACGTTCCCGGCGATGGGCAGAAGCTCACCGACCTGGGTCACCGACATGTCCGTCGTGAACTGGCTGGTCATGGCGGCGGCGATGTCGGGGATGTCGGCGACGCCAAGCAGCTTTGCCTTGGCGCGCAGCGCAAGCAGCACCTGCTGCTGGCGTACGGAGCGACCGAAGTCGCTGCGCAGGTCGTCGTGCCGCGAGCGCACGTACTGGAGCGCCTCCATGCCGCTCATGTGCTGCGGACCGGGCAGGACCGCGACGCGCTCGATGTCGAACGGGCTGTTGCCGCCGAGGTCCTTGGGGTAGAAGTCGTCGAGCACCGGGTTGCCGGCCACGACGTCGACGCCGCCCACCGCATCGATGAGATGGATGAGCCCGAGCAGACCAATCCACGCGTAGTGGTCGACGTGGACGCCGAAGTCGTGCTCGACTGTGGCGATGGCGGTGTCGACGCCACCGTGCAGGTACGCCTGGTCGATCTTGTTCGTGCCGCCGCTGGAGAGGGGCACGTAGAGGTCGCGCGGGATCGACAGCATGGTGACCTGTTTGGTCGCCGGGTTGACCCGCGCCAGGATCATCGACTGCGTGAGCACCTCGTTCCCCGAGAACTTGGCGTCGTTGTCCGAGCCCAGGAGCAGGACGGTGAAGGCGTTGCCGGGGGCGACGGCCGGGAGGAGCGTTGGCGCGGCTGACGCGCTCGGGCTGGCCAACGCCTGGTGGCGGATAGTGTGGCCGAAGTCCTGGAAGGCGGCGGCGATGGCGGGCGAGAAGTACAGGGCGGCGCCGAGGGCGCCGCTCAGCACGAAGCCCAGGGCGATGCCGATCACCGGGAGGATGCGGCGTCGCGGTCGAGTCCGGCGCTGCCGGCGCGGGCGCGACGACGCCTCGGGAGCGCTCACCGGGCGATGGTAGAGAAGCACGGGCCGACAGCGGCTTCCCCACTGTGACAGGCGCCCTGGCCCGGGCACTGCTGTGATCGTCCTGGAACGCGCGGCTACACTCGGCGCGCATGGACATCGCCAGGCGGCTTCTCGAGGGTGACGTTCGCGCCCTCGCCCGGGCGATCCGGCTCCTCGAGGACCATGACCCCGCCGCCGAGGCGGTGCTCCGCGAGGTCCGCGGTCGAGCCGGGGCGGCGCATGTCGTGGGGGTCACCGGCGCGCCCGGCAGCGGCAAGAGCACGATCTGCGACCAGCTGATTTCGCGCTGGCGGGCGGCGGGCCACCGCGTCGGAGTGATCGCGGTCGACCCGTCGAGCCCGTTCAGCGGCGGCGCCATCCTCGGCGACCGCGTGCGCATGCAGCGCCACACCGGCGACGACGGCGTGTACATCCGCAGCATGGCGGCGAGGGGCCACCTCGGCGGCCTGGCCAGCGCCGCCCGCGAGGCCATCCGGCTCATCGATGCCAGCGGCCGAGATCGCTGCCTGGTCGAGACCGTGGGGGTGGGCCAGAGCGAGCTCGAGGTGATGGAGACGGTGGACACGACCGTCGTGGTGACAACCCCGGTGTCCGGCGACAGTGTGCAGATCCTCAAGGCCGGGATCCTCGAGATCGCCGACGTCTTCGTCGTCAACAAGGCCGACATCCCCGGTGCTTCCAAGGTCGCCCGGGAGCTGCGCGACCTCACGCGTCATGTGAGGGGGACGAGCGCCTGGACGCCACCGGTCATCCTCACAACCGGGACGAGCGGCGATGGCGTCGATGATCTGCTCGACGCCGTCGAGCGCCACCACGAGACGATCGCCTCGAACGGAGAGTTGCAGCAGCGGCGTCGCGACCGTCTCCAGGCCGAGATCGAGGCGATCGTCGTGGAGCGCGCCGCCGAGCGAGCGCGACGCGAGCTCGAAGAGGGCACAATGGGTGCGGAGCTGAGCGGTGATCTCCGGGGCATCGACCCGTATGCCATCGCCGACCGCATCCTCAATGCCCACGCGAGCGACATTCCCTGATGGCACAAGCTTCCCAGACCCGCCGCCTGCCACCCGCGGTTCCCGAGGACACCATGGGCGGGCTGCCCCTCGAGTCGAGCTATGGCCCCGACGCCGGGGCACACCGCGACATCGATCGCGACGTGCCCCAACCCGGGACGTACCCATACACACGCGGCATCCATGAGTCGATGTACCGCGGCAGGCTGTGGACGATGCGGCAGTTCGCCGGCTTCGGCAGCGCCGAGGACACCAACGGGCGCTATCGATTCCTCCTCGACCATGGCCAGACCGGGCTCTCAGTCGCGTTCGACATGCCCACCCTGATGGGCCACGACAGCGACGCGGCGGAGTCGCTCGGCGAGGTGGGTCGTTGTGGCGTCGCCGTCGACTCCGTCGACGACATGCGCACTCTGTTCGACGGCATCGACCTCGGACGCGTGACCACGTCGATGACCATCAACTCACCGGCGCCGATCGTGTTCGCGCAGTACCTGGTTGTCGCCGACGAGCAGGGTGTGACCTTCGGACAACTCGGCGGCACACTGCAGAACGACATCCTCAAGGAGTACATCGCGCAGAAGGAGTTCATCTTCCCGGTGCAGCCGTCGATGCGCCTGGTCACCGATGTCGTCCTCTTCTGCGCCCAGCACGTGCCCAGATGGCACCCGATCTCGGTCAGCGGCTACCACATCCGCGAGGCGGGCAGCACCGCCGCGCAGGAGCTGGCCTTCACCCTGGCGGACGGCTTCGCGTACGTCGAGTCGGCGATGGCGGCCGGTCTCGACGTCGACGACTTCGCCCCGCGGCTGAGCTTCTTCTTCAACAGCCACATCGATTTCTTCGAGGAGATCGCCAAGTACCGCGCAGCGCGGCGGATCTGGGCGCGCCGTCTCCGCGAGAAGTACGGCGCCAAGGACCCCAAGAGCTGGCAGCTCAAGTTTCACACCCAGACCGCCGGTTGCTCACTGACCGCGCAGCAGATCGAGAACAACATCGCGCGCACGGCGTTCGAGGCGATGGCCGCCGTCCTCGGCGGCACACAGTCGCTGCACACCAACTCCATGGACGAGGTCCTCGCCCTGCCCACCGAGAAGGCCGCGCAGATCGCACTCCGCACACAGCAGATCCTGGCGTTCGAGACGGGGGTGTCGTCTGTGGCCGACCCGCTCGCCGGCAGCTGGTTCATCGAGGACCTCACCGACCGCATGGAACAGGCTGCCGAGGAGTACTTCAAGGCGATCGACGAGCGCGGCGGCATCGTCAGCGCCATCGCCGACGGCTACCCGCAACGCGAGATTGCCGAGGCAGCCTTCCATTACCAGTCGCAGCTGGACTCGGGCGAGCGCATCATCGTCGGCGTCAACGCGTTCACCGAGGTCGTCGACGGCCCCTCCCCCGATGTCCTGGTGATCGACGTCGACGTGGAACGTGCGCAGGCGGAGCGGTTGCGTCAGCTGCGCCAGCGCCGCGACAACAGCAGTGTCGCCACCCGCCTCGACGCGCTCAAGGAGGTGGCCGCCGGGCCGGACAACACCATGCCGGCGATCATCGACGCGGTGCGCGCACGCGCCACGGAGGGCGAGATCGTCGCGGCGCTGCGCGAGGTCTTCGGCGT
>PLWW01000075.1 GCA_003153125.1 Candidatus Dormiibacterota bacterium
ACGGTAGCGGGGACTGATTGACGCGAGCGCGCGCCCGTCCCTACGCACCGAGCCGGGGTACGGCCGACTGTCTCCCTGACGGCGTGGCAGTGCGATCTGACACTGAAGCTTGAACGCCGCTGCTCAGCGGAACTTGCGCCCCGGGCTGGCAGGATGAGGGCTGTTGGCGCACCTCCGAAGTCCGTCCTCCGACTCTCCCTAGAATCGCGCGTGTGCCCCGTGCCCCTCTCCCGCAGGCCGAGTACGAGGACATCTACGCGAAGGTGCCGCGGCTCACGGTGGAGGTCGTCATCGTCTCGTCGGACGGGGTCCTGCTCGCCCGGCGGCAGGCCGGACCGTGTGAGGGTCTCTGGCACATACCTGGTGGCACTGTGTGCTTCGGCGAACGATTGAGCAACGCCGTCCACCGAGTGGCGGGGCAGGAGCTCGCGGTCGAAGTGGATATCGATGGTCTCCTCGGATATATCGAGTACCCGAGCCACCTCGAGCGAGGGTTGGACTGGCCGGTCGGCATCGCATTCGGCCTCCACCTGGCACCATCGCCGGCCGACCATCTCCGGCCAACGCGCGACGAGGTCGCCTGGTTCGCTCACCTCCCGGACGAGATGCATGACGAGCAGAAGCGCTTCCTGAGAGAACACGGTCTGGCGGCCTGACCGTCATGCACACGATGTCGACGACTGCCTGGTTGCTGCGGATCATCGGGGGCGGCGGCCTCCAGCGCCACCGGTAGGGTCCGGCCGTGGGCTTCTACCGAGAACAGATCCTCCCCCGGCTGGTGGACCGAGCCTGTGGCATCGCCGGTCTACAACGGTGGCGCGCCGAGGTGACGGCCGGACTGGTGGGGCGGGTCGTCGAGATCGGGTTCGGCTCAGGTCTCAATGTCGAGCACTACCCACCGGAGGTGGAGGCGGTGCTGGCCGTCGAACCGGTCGCGGTGGCTCGGCGGCTCGCCGCCAAGCGGATCGAGGTCGGCGGGGTACCCGTCGACCACATCGGGCTCGACGGTCAGGCGATCCCGCTCGACGACGCCAGCTGCGACGCCGCCCTGTCCACGTTCACGCTGTGCACGGTCCCCGATCCCGCCAAGGTGCTGTCCGAGCTTCGCCGAGTGCTCCGACCGGGAGGCCGCTTCCATTTCCTTGAGCATGGACTCTCCCGACGCCTCGGTGGCCCGGTGGCAACACCGACTCGACCCGTGGCAGCGCCGGCTGGCAGACGGCTGCCACCTCACACGGGACGCGCTGACGCTCGTCGGCGACGCCGGCTTCCTGATCGAACGTTCCGAGCAGGGCTACGCGAAGGGTCCGAAACCGTGGAGCTGGTTCACCCTCGGCGTGGCGGCTAATCCGCGCGACCCGGTGCGTTAGCAGGCCGAGAGAACACACGCCCCCCACCCCCAGGTTGTAGCGGCCAGCCCAGGCTATCTGATCGGGTGTGGCGACGAGGGGACGCTTGTGCCGCTCACCCGGCGTTGGACTCGGGGGCGGTGAACTCTTCGAATGCCGCCCACGCCCGCGGCCCATAGATGGTTGCGGTCCCGCCGTCCATGAGCAGTGCCACAGACAGAGACTCGGCCACCTCCTCCCGCGTCGCCCCCTGTCGGGCAGCGGCCTTCGCGTGGTAGGCAATACAACCGTCGCACTGCTTGACCACAGCAACCACGAGGGCCATCAGCTCCTTGACGCGTGCCGTCAGCGCACCGTCGGCGACAGCGGCGTCGTGGAGCCGGGCGAATCCGGCCCACGCCTCTGGTGCGGCCTTGCGCAACGAGCGCGTGGGGGCACGGAGTTCTTCGATCACGTCGTGTGCATTCGTCATGGCTCATCCCTCGTCGTGTGTGGTCCGACTCTTGAACACTGCTACCCGATCCGTCATGCCCAGGGGTGTCGGATCTCCGGTGCCCTGGGCGAGTGACATAGGGTGGCCGGTCGTTGTATCCTATACCCTAGGGGGTATAACGAGGAGAACCAAATGGCAACCCAAGTCGCGTCGTGACCGCCCAGCGTCCCGGACCGTCGGAGGTTGCTGCACCGTCGAACGTCGTCGGGCTGCGCTCGATGGTCGCCGTCTGTGCACACCCCGACGACGAGTCCTTCGGTTTGGGTGCTGTCATCGACTCACTCACCGCTGCTGGGACGTCGACGGCCGTGCTCAGCTTCACCCGCGGGGAGGCGTCCAGGCTGCACGGGGCGGCAGGCGACCTCGGCGTCGTTCGTGCCACCGAGCTGGCTGCCGCCGCCCGGGCGCTCATGGTCAGTGATGTCCTGCTGCTCGACCACGCCGATGGAGCTCTCCCCGGCATCGACCTCGACATCCTCGTCGACGACGTCGTTCGGTATGCCACGGCGGTTGGCGCAGGTGGGTTCCTGGTCTTCGACCTCGGTGGGATCACCGGACATCCGGACCACCAGCGGGCGACAGAGGCGGCGCTGCTCGCGGGCGAGCGACTCAACCTTGCGGTGATCGCGTGGTCGATCCCCGTGTCAGTGGCCGATTCCCTCAATGGCGCATTCGGCACCGCTTTCGCCGGCCGCACGGAGGCTGAGATCGACATCGTGCTTCGCGTCGACCGCAGTGCTCAGAAGCGGGCCATCGCTCTCCACGCCAGCCAAGCGACGGACAATCCCGTCCTCTGGCGCCGATTGGAGCTTCTGGGCGACACCGAGTGCTTGCGGTGGCTACGACGGCCATCCGTCACGGGCTGACCATCCAGCCGAGCGGTTAGATCCTGCGGCCCCGAACCAGGACGTCGATTGCCGTCGCCTCCCCCTCCGCAGTGGAGACCGACCGCTGCACGCGCTCCGCCCGTTCGATCTCGAGTATCCCGTCCAGATCTCCGACCACGTCATCGGGCCCGTAGAGGATCGCGGGGTTCTGTGGGCCGCCGTACCCCTCGGAGAGGTTCAAGAGGTCGTGACCCACCACCAGCATCGTTCCGCCCGGCGCCACCGACGCCGCCATCCGAGCGAAGACGAGGTGTCGACCGTCCGCCGGGAGATGGAGGTACATGGCGATGACGAGGTCAAAGGTGTTCGACGGCTCCCAGGTGGTGAGGTCGCCCTGTTTCCACTCGACCGTTACCCCACGTTCCGCGGCCAATCGGCGCGCCTTGTCGAGCCCAACGGAGGAGAAGTCCACCCCGACCACCCGCCAACCGTGCTCGGCGAGCCAGATGGCGTTGCGACCTTCGCCGCACGCCACGTCCAGAGCGGTCCCGACCGTCAGGCCCGTGACCTGCTCCACGAGAAAGCGGTTCGGGCCGGCGCCCCACACCAACTCGCTATCCCGGTAGCGCTCGTCCCATGCCTGGCCGTCCAGCGTGTTCACTGTCGTGTCCTCCCGCCTGGGAGGCCTGGGTTACCGCAACGCGCGTTGGCGTCGCTGATCACCTGTGGACGCCACGGATCGGAGCGCGGAACAGAGGAGCGAGCAGGCACAGACCTGCCGATCCGGCAATGATCGGCACCAAGCCGACAACAGCCAGCGCTAGCCAGCCGCCACCGAGGACCAGCCCTACGGCGATCAGGACCACACCGAGTGTGACCCGAGCGGCCCTTCCGACGGACGTTTGCATGAAGCGGACAAGTTCCATCACGTAACTCCCTTCGTATACCCGTAGGGGTATACTCTGCAACGGCGCGTGGATCTGGGGCTGGTGGCGACCTCTCGGGTCAACATACCCATATGGGTATCAAGGGTAGACGTTCACCGAGGGGAGAAGCTGCGTGGCGGAGGAAGGTTTCGACCATATACCCTTGGGGGTATCAAACCAGGAGGCGGTCCCTACCGGCCGCAGCACCAAGGAGCCTCGACCATGCCGCTCCTGATCACCGACCAGCTGCCACGCCGCCTGATCTTGGCTATGGAGGTCCGTCTATGAGCGCCACCGACACCACAGTCGGCTTCAGCGTTGACGTTCCGCTCGCCTACGAGGACGCGGACTTGCGCACTCGCGAACTGCTCAAGGCCGAGGGCTTCGGCGTCCTCACCGAGATTGACGTGCGGGCGACGATGCGGGAGAAGCTCGATGTCGACTTCCCCCGCTACGAGATCCTCGGCGCCTGCAACCCACCGCTGGCCCACAGAGCGCTTCAGGCAGAGCCAGGAGTCGGCCTGCTCCTTCCCTGCAATGTCGTCGTGGCCGAGCGCGAGGAGGGCGGTTCGCGGGTGTCCTTCATGGACCCAATGGCGGTCCTCGCCCTGGTCGACAACCCCGCACTGGATGTGATCGCCGCCGACGTCGCCGAACGCCTGCGCCGCGTCGCCGCGGCGCTCGACGGCTGACCCACCACTGCGGTCTCCGAGGCGGCGCGAGCCGGTCGCACCTCGGCTCACGAGGGCATTGACCTTCCGCCTGTTCCGTTGCGCGAGGGTTGGACACTGCGATCCCCTGGAGGGCCCAAGCGGCACCGCCGCATGATGGCGGGCCGGGTTGCCCCTCGATCGCCGACACCTTGGGAGCAGCGGCGGAGCTCGGAGATGACGGGACGTTGGACCCTATGCGGAGAAGTCCGCGCGTGATTGACTGAAGCGGTAAAGAAGAAGTGGAGGTGCTCAGCTGATGGGACCGTACGGATCGGTCGGAGGCGGGATGGGCTGGGGAGGCTGGCTGGCGATGGGTTTGGTTCTGGTCATCTTCTGGGCCCTGGTGATCACCGGCATCGTGTTGCTCGTGCGCTCGGTTGGCCACCGCCATGGGGTGGCCCGCGAGCCGGCGGGTACGACCGCCGCGTTGCACATTCTTGACGATCGTTTCGCTCGCGGCGAGATCGACGCAGAGGAGTACAGCCGTCGCCGCCAGCTGCTCAGCCCCGACTGGAGGCGAAGCATATGAGCACGCGAGCTTTCCTCCTCGTCGGCACCGCTGCGGTGCTGCTTGCCGGGGCCTCGACAGCGGCTCTGGCCGCAGCGAGCGGTGCTTTTCGCGCTGCCTCGGTGAGGTCCGTCGGACAGTGCTCCCTTCCTGCCCTGGCAGGCTCGGTTGTCGATGTCAGCCTCACCAACATGATGAACGGTCAGATGGGTCGCGGTTGGATGACAGGGGGCAGCATGCGCGTGGTGACCAGTACGGACCACGTCAGTGCCGGGACGGTGTCGTTCCGCGTCGCCAACATGGGCACGCTCGTGCATGAGCTTGTGGTGCTCCCGCTCCCCGCAACACAGATCGCCGGTAATCGCGTCGCGACGATCGACGGCCGGGTCGACGAGATGGGCAGCCTCGGCGAGGTGTCAAACACGTGTGCACGTGGCGCCGGGACGGGCCTTAGCCCTGGCACGGTGGGCTGGGTCACCCTCCAGCTGCCGCCAGGCAACTATGAGCTGTTCTGCGACCTCGCCGGTCACTACGCCGCCGGCATGTATGTCGAGCTGACCGTCTCGTAGCACGCCGCATCGGGTTCGCGGCGGGAAGCCACTCACGCAGTTGGCTCGGCTGCTTCTGTGGAGGGCGATGGCGCCGAGAAACATGAGCACGACGCCGATGGCGGCAAGAGGGGTCAGCAGCGTGGCGACGTGAGTGATGCCTGGCACCACGAGGCCGATTGCCGCGAACACCTCGACGACTCCGATGCGGCGAGCCATCGGTCCGCCGACGTCCTCTGTCCACGGGGCACTGGCCTTCAGTCTTGGGAGCGGCGTCAGCACGTGAAAGGCACCCGCAGCGAGGAAGAACGCCGCGAGCAGCGCCTGCAGGACCCAGAGCGCGATATCATGTCACCCGCTCGCCGCGGTTTACAGCGTCTGTAGGGATGGCGGCGCTCATCGGACCGTAATGGCGAGCTTCCCGCGCTTGCCGGCCGTGAAGTCCTGGAGGGCCTGACCCGCGTCCTGTAGTGCGTAGGTGCGGTCGATGGGGACGGTGAGATCGCCATTGACCACAGCGGTGGCGAGCCGGCCGAGGATGTCGGTGGTCGGCATACCCATGACGGCGGTGACCTGCACGCCGCTGCCATCGACCTGTTCGGCGGTGAGACCGATCGTCGAGGCGATTCGCCCCCCCCCCGGCTTGAGCAGGGTGGCGAGCTGCGCGCCGTCGCCGGCGGCGTGAACGATCGCGTCGATGCCGTCAGGGTGCTTGGCTCGCACAGCGGCGCTCAGGTCGGCGTCGATCGCGATGGCTTTCATGCCGGTCTCCCGACCGACCGCCGAGCCACACTTCTCGAGCTCACCGACGCGGGGCGGTCCGAGATCGAAAGCACCCTCGGGCCACGCCTGTTGGAGATCGACGCGCTCTTCGACGTTCTTTCCACCACAGAGAAAGCCAGGCTACTCAGCGGACTGAAGCTACTTGTCGATGCGATGGACGAGGTCGCGGCCGAGCAGATCTAGTTGGTCCCTCAGATTGCGGTGGGACCGGCGCGTTCTCGTCGCGGACGGCCTCAGCGGAATGTGACGAACCCTTGAACGTCCTCTCTGTGGGGCGAGTTCAAATAGGCGCCGTGGCTGGGGAGAGAGGATTCGAACCTCCCCTACGGCGCGGATCTGCGCGGGTACAGGACGGCTCGGCCGGCACTTGGAGACGACGGTGTGTGTGTCCTACTCGCCACCGCCACCTACGACAACGGAGGTCTCGAGGCTGTCGCCCGCGCTTGCACCGCGCAGCGCGCGGCGCGAGTCGACCGGCAACGTCGCGCTCGGCGTCGTCGGCATAGCTTAACAGTTCCCCGGCCGGTCGTCCACACAAACGCAGGGCGGCCCACGTCAGGCCGCCCTGCGCTGTCGCTCCGCCTAGCGCAGGCTGCCAGCCAGAGCAGGAGCGGGTAGAACAGTCAGCTGATCGACCACCCGCTCGATGCCGGGAGCTGCCGATGTCGCCCACCACACCGCACGATCCTCGGCCAGTGAGGAAACCGTCCCGGTCAGGGTCGCCACGTTGCCCTGGACAGAAACGTGGACACCGTTCGCGTCGAGGTTGGCGCGCCGGTGAAGGGCGGCGCGGATGTCCTTCTCAACGTCGTGGGCCGATGTGGCGGCCTTGATGGTGATCCGGTTGCTGATCTGCGTGATTCCCGCAGCATGACGGGCGATGCGCTCGGCCGCTTCCCGCTGGGATGACCATGTGACCGTTCCCTCGAGGGTCACCGATCCCTTCCTGACAGTGGCCTTGACTGATCCCACCGGCAGGGAGATCGAGTGCGCCAGAGTGTGAGAGAGTTCTTCTGCGATGTCGGTGTCGTCGCGGCGCGAGGACGCCGGGAGATGAACGTCGAGTTCGCTGGCCACGGCGACCACTCCGCGGACGCGCTTGGCGGCCTGCTCGGCGGCGACGAACTGCCAGTAGTTGGCGACGTGGCCGGACAGGGTGATGGCACCGTCGTGTGCAGTGACACCAATGTTCGCAGCATCAATGCTCGGGTCCCAGCGCAACTCGGCCGTGACCAGATCCTGCAGTGTCGCGTTTGCGGTCTTCATGTTGCCGCCTCCGGTAGAGCCCGATTGATGACACCACGACAATAGGCAAGGCTTGGCGCTGTGTGGAACGGCCGTTGGTCACCTCCTCATGTGCCACGTGTCACCAACGCTCACGGCACGAGAACCAGCTGACCGCGGCGAGGCGCACCTACCGCAGGCAGTCAATCGCGGAGCGCTGCGGAAAGCGGCCGGGGCACGATGAGAGACGGCCCCTGGTGCTCGTGGAGCAGGCTGGTCGAGACCCGCTTCTCCCACGCCTCGATGCGCCCGGGCCATCGATGGCCAACGACGACGAGCGTGTCTCTCTCGGCGGCCGCCTCAAGAATACGATCCACAGGATCACCGTCAGGCGTGAGCACATCCGGTGCGGCGCCCGCCATCTCGGCGATGGTGCGAGCGTGCCGGGCGATGACCGAAGCCGACAATGGCGGGTTGTTGCCACCGCGAACGGCGACGAGGCGGACCGGCACGCCCAGAAGACCGGCGAACCAGCCGCCCGCGACCACCACCCGGTCAGAGTCCTGGGAGGCGTTGTCGCCGATGACTACGTAACGGGGCGGCCACGCCGGCGACCCGGAGCGAATGACCAGCACGGGAAATCCGGACCCACGGATGACGGCCTCCGAGACGCTGTCATGGAGGAAGCGAAAGACGGCCCCGCCGCCATGTGCGCCCGTGACGATAAGGCGGGCACGGAGTCCGCCCGCGACCGCGAGAATCTGCTTGGCCCGAAAGCCCCGCCGCAGGTGGCTGCCGCTCACCGTGCCGCCAATATCGACAACTGCCCGCACCTCGTCCTCGAGCTTGGCGGCGGCTCCGCCAGCGAGCACGGCAGCGGGCAGGCTGCCGGGCGCCGTCGACGCTTGCCAGACGAGCACGAGGTGCAGCGGAGCGCTGCTTCGACCCGCCACATCAACAGCGGCGACGCGTGCGGCAGCGACGTCGTCGTCATCCCCCGACGTCGCCAGGAGAATGGGGCGCAGCGCCTCAGTCGCGTCATTCACCGTGGCGCACCCGGCACACTTGGCCCTCATCGGTGGCCACCTCGACCCTCCCAAACGCCGCCGCCACACTGGCCCGGCTGGCCCAGCGCCATCCCACGGGACCAACTCTGGGTAGCGCATGCGCGTCCATGGCAGCATGGTGTCTCGCTGCTTGGGATGCGGCCACCCCCAAAGGACATCGAACACAAGGTCCTTCGGCCCCAACGGGAGAATCGTCAGCAGCGCACCCGGCGTGGTGGGGCCTCTGGAGGTCACGGCGCTCCGTCGTAGGGACGACCGGCCCTTGCCCAGAGACCACAGATGCGGCATCGTGCAGTGATGAAGCAGCGTTCACCCGACGACTCAGGACCGGCCGACGTCACGATGCACCGGCCATCGATGCGGGCCATGGTGCTCAAGGCCCCGCGCACTGCGCTCCTGGAGAGCAAGGTTCCGGTCCCGGAGCCTCGCGCCGGCGAAGTGCTCGTCAAGGTGCGCGCCTGCGGCCTCTGCCGCACCGACCTCCACGTCGTCGACGGCGAGCTGGAGCGTCCCAAGCTGCCACTGATCCCTGGACATCAGATCGTGGGCGAGGTGGTGACCGCCAGTCCCGATGTCAACGGCCCGTGCGTTGGTCAGCGCGTTGGAATCCCATGGTTGGGTTGGACGTGTGGCTCGTGCGAGCACTGCCTGGCTGGACGGGAGAATCTCTGCGACAACGCGCGCTTCACCGGCTACGACATCGACGGCGGGTACGCCGAGTACGCAGTGGCGCATGCCGCCTTCTGTTTCCCGATTCCCGAGGACCTGTCCGACATTCAGGCGGCGCCGCTGCTCTGCGCTGGCCTCATCGGTTACCGGTCGCTGGTGGCTGCGGGCGACGCGCGGCGCCTCGGTCTCTATGGATTTGGGGCGGCGGCCCACATCGTTGCCCAGGTCGCCCGCCATCAGGGGCGACGCGTGTTTGCGATCACCCGCCCGGGCGACATCGCCAGCCAGGACTTTGCCCGACGGCTCGGAGCCGAGTGGGCGGGCGATACCACTGCGCCACTGCCTGTCCAACTTGACGCAGCGATCATCTTTGCTCCCGCCGGCGAGCTCGTCCCACTGGCGCTGGCGGCGACCCGATCCGGCGGGACGGTGGTGTGCGCCGGCATCCACATGAGTGACATTCCGACGTTTCCGTACGCATTGCTCTGGCACGAGCGCACTCTGCGTTCGGTGGCCAACCTGACCAGGCGCGACGGTGCAGAGTTCTTCGCCCTCGTGTCACACATCTCGATACACAGCAGCGTCACACAGCTCCCACTCGAGCGTGCCAATGAGGCATTGGCGCAGCTGAAGGCGGGAAACGTACAGGGGGCCATTGTGCTGCGAGTGGGGCTGAGCACAGGGGCCGGAACTGCATCGTGACTGGCAAATCGTGATCTCAGCGCCCGAGAACGCGCGAGAGTGGCCGTCAGGCGGCGGGCTGTCCGTCCGTTCGGGCGGTCACCACGAGCACGGGGAGTTGACTGCTATGCAACACGCGGTGGCTAACGCTTCCGAGGAACATCGACCCGACATCGCCGCGGCCTCGTGAGCCCACAACGATCAGGTCGTAGCCACCCAGACGGGCCTCGCCCAGGATGGCCTCGGCGGCCGGAGCGTCAACCAGCCTTGTGGCCGCCTTCATCCCCTCGGGAAGCAGCTCGACAGCCTCGTCGATGGACGCCTGTCCTTCGGCTCGCGCCGCCTCCATCAGCTCGTCGTAGATGGATTGGGTGAGGCCACCCAGGCCCACCCCCGGCCACGCCAACAACGTCGAGTAGCATGTCAGCACGCTGAGCTTGGTGCCCTGGGTGCGGGCGATGTCGGCGGCATGCCCGAGCGCGGCCCGCGCGTGGGGGGAACGGTCGTACGCGACCAGGATCTTGGTGAACATCTCTCTCGTTTTGCTCAGGACTCAGTCGATGTGCAGTTCGCGGGACAAGGCGACATCTCGATCATTAAAACGGTATGTGACCGCGCTGTCGACGTCGACCACCCCATCCAAGCCGCGGACAAGGTGCGCCAGGATGTCCGCGTCGCTGCGGAGATCCACGGTACCCTCGATCCGCACGACGCCGCCGTGGACCTCGACCTTGAGGCCGGCTGGGTCGATCATGAGCCATCTCGGGATCACGCCCTCGATGACGTCGGATCGGATATCGGTGTCGCTCCTGTTGAAACCCGCCAGCAGGTCGCGTCGGGAGACGATGCCCACCATCTGATCGTCCCCATCCAGCACCACGACGCGCTTGATACGGTGGTGTTCAAGGAGGCGCGCAGCCGCGGGGAGCGATGCCCGGGGGCCTATCGAGATCGCCGGTGCCGACAACACGTCCGCGGCGACCGACCCGCCGGCCTTCCGCCGCCGCGCTCCCGCTTGGCTGCCCTCAGGCACCCACCGGCGGCGCGGCGGCGGGGGGCTCTCCTTGGCAAGGAGGTCGGCCTCGGAGACGATGCCGAGGAGGGTGCCATTGTCATCGACGACAGGGAGGGCGCTGACCTCATGCCGGCGCATGAGGCCGATCATCTGGTGGAACGTGGCGGTCGGGGCGACCGTGACTACGTCGCGGCTCATGACATCCTCGACCAACAGGCGGCGCGGGCGAGGTGGCGAGACCGGGGTGATATCCGAGTCAGGGTGGCTCTGATCTCGGTGGGCGGCCACCGGAGCGGCGGTATCGGAACGGGCGATCATCGGGTACCTCCGGGGTGGGAGCCAACGACATCATCATCACCGCGACCCCCGGGCCCAGACAGGGCCAAACCGCCCGAACCACGAGGGCCGAAGGACCTCAGATGGTGCGGTCGCTGAGGGCGGCGGGACGATGGTTCAAGCAACACTTCGCCGCTGCGCTCGACTCCTCACCTCGCACATCGATCACGAGGTCGCGGTTGATTCACGTCTCTCATGGGCCGGGAGCCGCAATGACGCGGGACCATCGGCACTGGTCACGCATCATGGCTCCGGTGAGACTGTGGCGCATGAGCCCTCCCAGCATGAAGACCAGCCCGACAGCCCACCATCGGCCGCATCCGACCGAGAGATTCAGGCCCGCTGCCGATGACGAGGTGCGGGAAACCACGATCTCGACCGTGATCCTCTCGGGAGATCGAGCCTGGAAATTCCGTAAGCCGGTCGCCTATCCGTTCCTCGACCAGCGCAGCGTCGGCGAGCAGCGTCGGTTGTGCGAGCGGGAGGTCGAACTGAATTCTCGGCTGGCGCCCGATGTCTATCTCGGCGTCGTCGATGTCGACGACCCCGCAACGGGCGAGCGCCGACCCGCGACGCTGATGCGCCGCATGCCGGAAACCCGAAGCTTGTCGGCCCTTATGGCGGCGCGCCACGACCTTCGTCATGAGTTGCGTGAGATCGCCCGCGTCATGGCGACGTTTCACCTCAGCGCTGACTGCGGCCCTCGAATCGCCGTTGCGGGTGAACCCGCGGCGATCGCTGAGCGTTGGCACGGCGCGCTGACCACCCTCGCACGCTTCGCCGGTACAATCCTTGATGGCGCCGCGTTGAACACCATCGGCTGCCTCGCGGATGAGTACATTGCAGGACGCTCTGCCCTGCTCGAGCGGCGGATCGCCACCGACAAGGTGGTCGACGGCCACGGCGACCTTCTCGCCGACGACATCTTCTGCCTTAGCGGTGGTCCGGCCATCCTCGATTGCCTGGAGTTCAGCGATGAGTTGCGCTACTGCGACGTCCTATCCGACGTGGCGTCTCTGGCAATGGACTGCGAGCGACTCGGTCACGGCGAGCTCGGCGAGTACTTCCTCCGCGAGTACGCCATGTACACGGCCGATTCATTTCCGGCGAGCCTCGCGCACCACTACATCGCCTATCGGGCGGTGGTGCGCTGTGAAGTTGCCTGTCTTCGTCACGAGCAGGGTGCGGCTGACGCCGCCGAACAGGCCCGGACGCTACTCGGCCTCGCCCACCGCCATCTCGTCTCGGGGCGCGTGACATGGGTGCTTATCGGCGGACCTCCCGGCGTGGGCAAGTCGACCCTCGCCGGGGGGCTTGCCGACGCACTCGGGTGGACTGTGCTGCGCAGCGACGAGGTGCGCCGCGAAGTGACCGGCGGTCGGGCGGGGCAGGACACATCCGAGTGGCTATCCGATCTCTTCTCCACCAGCACGACCATCAGCACCTACGCTGAGTTGATCCGGCGGGCGCAGCTGCTGGCCGAGATGGGCGAGTCGGTGATCATCGACGCGACGTGGGCGTCTGCGGCCCTGCGCGAGACGGCTCTTCGAGCGGCTACTAACGCCGGGTGCGCACATTCTGCTCTGCGCTGTGATGCGCCAGCGCATGTGGCCGAGAACCGGGTCGCGCGCCGTATCGCCGCCGGCACGGACATTTCGATGGCCACCGTCGCCATCGCGCGTCGGATTCGCGAGGCCTTTGATCCATGGCCGGACGCCGTGGTCATCAGCACCGGCGAGCCAGTCGCCGCGGCGCTTGCGGAAGCCATCACGTCGATCCGCGCTGGCACGGAGCAGTGACGCCCCAGAGTCCTCTACAACGCGGCAAGCCCTCACGATCATCTCGCGACGCTTGTCATCAGGCCCACGGTGCCGAGATTGAGCCGCAACAGCTGCGGTGAATCCCAACCGGACCGGCTGGCAAGCTCCAGTAGCTGCTCCCCCGTCAGGTAGGAGTCCACCGTGTCACCGAGGTATCGATAGGCCTCGCGGTCGCCGGCGACCCATCCACCGAGCCGAGGTAGGGCATGACGGAGGTAGAACGAATAACCTGCGCCCCAGGGTCCTCGAGGAGGTCGCAGAAACTCCAGCACCACCAGGCTTCCCTGGGGCCGCACCATCCGCCTCATCTCGGCCAGAGCCTTCTGCGGATCGGCCAGGTTGCGCAGACCGAAAGCGGTTGTGGCGGCGTCGAAGCTCGACTCATCGAACGGCAGGGCGGTGGCGTCACCACGAACCCACTCGATCGACGGGTTGGCACGGCGGGCGACCGCCAACATGCGGTCGCTGAAGTCGAGCCCCACCACCCGTCCGCGGGGACCAACGCGATCGCGCAGCTCGAGGGTCAGCCGCCCGGTTCCGCAGGCAATGTCAAGCGCGGACCCGCCCGCCGCCAACGCCGCGGCCTCGGCCGCGCGGCGCCGCCACGCACGGTCGCGGCCAAACGAGAGTACGGTGTTCGCGCGATCGTACCCGGGTGCGATCCGGTCGAACATCGCGCGGACCTTGCCCGCGTCGCGGGCTTCGCTCGTCCGGGTGCGGCTCATCCCACCCCCACCATAATCCTCGACATGGCGGAGTTGAATCGGCCGATCGGCTTGGGGCTGGCCGCCCGAGGGGACGTTCGGGAGGCGGTCAACTGGGCGATCCGAGCCGAGCGAGCAGGGTTGGAGTCTGTCTGGATGCACGACAGCTACTTCGAGCGCGACCCGATCAGCTTCCTGGCCCCGATGGCTCAGGCCACCCGGCGCATCCGTCTGGGCGCGGGGGCCCTGAACCCGTACACGCGCGATCCATTTGTCGTCGCCTCGACGATGGCGACTCTCGACAATCTGGCCGAAGGGCGTGTGTCGCTGGCGTTGGGAAGCGGCCTGCCGTTGCGGCTTGCGCAGATGAACATCCGCTACGAGAACGCGCCGGTCCGGGTCGGGGAATCCATCGACCAGATCCGCGCTCTGTGGAAGGGAGAACGGCTGGTGCTCAACGACGCGGTGCCGCCGTTGGTACCGATGTTCCCGCCCCCACGGCGGATCCCGGTCTACGTCGCTGCGTACACCAGGCCCTACCTCGAGCTGGCCGGAGAGAAGGCCGACGGCTACCTTGCTCGCCCGATGGAGTCCGTCGCCGCCTTCAGCCTGATGCGCGAGCGGGTGCTCGACTCCGCCGAGCGCCATGGTCGCGACGCCTCGGCCATTGACTTTCGCGGCTACCTGCTGAGCTACATCAGCGACTCGCGGGGCGACGCGCTGAACAGGGCGAAGAGAGAGCCGTTCGTCATCTACATGATTTCCATCCTGTCCGACACTTCGATGTCGCGGGCAGGATTTCCCAAGGAGCTGCGCGACAATGTCAACACGCTCTGGCGGGCGGAGGACTACCACGGCGCGGCCCAGGCAATCCCTGACGAGCTGCTCACGGCCTTCGTGCTCGTCGGCACCAGGCAGGACGTTGTTGCGCGCGCCCATGAGTACCACCGCGCCGGCATGACAGTGCCGTTGCTGCAGCCGGTCGTCCAGGACGAGGCTCAGGTCCTCGCGACAATCGACGCGGCGGTCCTCTACGGCTCCGGCTCGCCCGCTGGCGATGCCGCCCCGGACGGCGGTGCGGCCATCGCGGTCCGCGGCCCCAGGGTGTCCGGGGCTCCCGGCCTGCGTCATCGTCTGCAGGGCGTCTACGAGATCACCCGCCCGTTCAGCTTCACGGCGTCTCTGGTGCCGGTCGCGCTCGGCGGCGCCTTCGCCTGGACGCAGGGATCGGTCGCCCTCGGGCCCTTCCTCGCCGCGTTGTTCGCCGGTCTCAGCCTCCACGCCGGGACCAACGTGATCAATGAGATCTACGATGTCCGGCACGGCATTGACTCGATCGCCTCGCCTCGAGCCAGCCACGCCATCGTCAAAGGGCGGGTGACCGAGCGGCAAGCCTTCGCCTTGGCGGCGGTCTGCTTCGCCATCACCATCCTGCTGGGGCTGTATCTCGTGTCCGTGCGCGGACTTCTGATGCTGGCGCTGGGCGTGCTGGGCGTGCTCGGCGGCTACTTCTACACCGCTCCCCCGTTCCAGTACAAGTACCGTGCGATGGGCGTGCCGCTGGTTTTCCTGCAGATGGGCGTCTTGATGACCGTGGGCGGGTATTTGGCGGCGAGCGGACGATTCGATTGGCGGGTCGTGGTTCTCTCCGCTCCGGCTGGTCTTCTGGTGGCCGCGATCCTCCACGGCAACGAATGGCGAGACATCAGTGAGGACGTGCGACTGGGTTTCACGACACTCTCTGGAGAACTGGGCAAGCGCGCTGCGTACGGTACCTATGTCGGGCTCGTACTCGGTGCGTACGTGGTGCTTGCACTCGCCGTGATGCTGCACATCGCCCCGACGTCGGCACTGCTGGCGATGTTCAGCCTGCCGGCAGCGTGGTGGTTGCTCCGGGCCGCTGAGCGCGGCTACTCAGGCAGCTCCGGCGACATCAACACCATCGACCTGATGACCGCGCGGGTCCACACTGCCTTCAGCGCCCTGTTCCTGTTTGGCATCGCCTTCAGCTCGGTGTTGAAATGAGCGATGAGCAGATTGGCCGCATTTCCGGACGCAAGGTCCTCGTCGGAATGGCCGGCGCCGGCGCGCTCTGGACCGCAGCATTCAGGGGGACGAGAGGTTTCTGGCCCAAGATGGCTGCCGGCGTTGGGTCACTGGGCGCTTACGCGCTGTACGCCAACCCGGACTTGCGCAAGACGCGGGTCCGACCCGTCGACGTGGCGCGCGGGATCATCTCGGCGGGACTTCTGTACGGCATCTTCCAGGTGGGCGATCGATTGGCGCGCAAGGTGATGCCTGACGGTGCTGCCGAAATCGACGACATCTATCACAAGCGCGGGTTGGCCCCAGACCCCTTCATCGCCGCCGCCCTCGCATTGCTCATCGCACCCGGCGAGGAATTGTTCTGGCGAGGCCTCATCAATCGCTACCTCGTCCAGCAGCTCGGACCAGTGGCCGGCAACGCCAGCGGCGCAACCATGTACGGCGCGATCCACCTCGTCTCTGGCAACCTCACCCTGACCGGTGCCGCCGGGGTTGCCGGTGCCTTCTGGAGTCTCGAGCACCTCGCGCAGGGACGCCTCGGACCACTCATCGTCAGCCATGTCGCGTGGGACGTCTGGATCTTTCTGATCCGTCCAACCACCTGAGCGGTTCACGGCGTATCGCGCGCGGCGGCTGTCATCCGCGCTCGATCGGCAGGCGGCCTCCATCTGACCAGCCGTCACAATCGTCAGATGCCCGCCCCACCCGACCGTGGAGGCCGACCCCGATGGCTGCGTGTGTCTGCGGGCACTCGGCTCATACCCATCGCCCCGCTCCTGGACTTGACGTGCATCGCCGTCTTCGTCCTCCTCGGCCGTGAGAGTCACGGCGTCAGCGGCGGCGCCTCGTGGTTCTTGGTCGTGGTGTGGCCCCTCGTCGTCGGCTGGTTGGTCGCGGCGCTTGCGGTGCGCTTGTACACGTCTCGGTCACACAACGTGTTGCGGCTGGGTGCGACGGCGACCATCGGGATCGCCGTCGGCCTGATTTTGCGTGCGCTGATCACCCATCGTGATGACCCCGCCGCGTTCATCATCGTCGCGTACCTTTTCATCGTGCTGACCACCGTTGGATGGCGCGTCGTCCCCTCGACGCTCTCAAGGATGGCGCGCCACCTGACGTGACCAGGCGGGTATCGGTGGGCCGGGCCCATGTCGGCGTCGTTCTGCGGCTGACCACAGATCGCCGAGTACGCGCCCCGGCTGGCGGGAGGCCACCGGTCGGCTCACGAGGTGCTGGTAGACCACGGATGTGCGCACGTCGGCGACGTCGGCCCGCGAGGTGCCGTCGACAAGGCCCTGAAGAACGCTCGGCTCCACGGGTGAGCCGAGGTGTGTGAGGGGGCGGCAATCGGACAACGCGCGTCATCAGGCCTGGCCCTTGCAGCTACCTCAGCCCTGGGCGCCGCTTCCTCGCCACGCGCGGCTGTTTCGAAGGAGCCGCCGCCGAGCCAGGCTCTGGCAATCCGACCGACGCGTTCAGCCGCTGCATGGCGCGCACCAACCCAGCGAGGTCCCGGTCGCTCAGGGCACTCCCGAAGGTCGACGCCAGCAGGGAGTGATGCGAAGCCCGCGCGCGCCGAACCCGCGAACGACCGCTTGGCGTGAGCACGGCGAACCATGACCTTGCATCGCTCGGACCCTGCTCGCGGACGATCAGCCCGGACGCCTCCATCCGATCGAGCAATTTCGACAACCCCGATGGTGAGAGCCAGATCTGTGCGGCCAACTCGCTGAGGCCCAGGCGTCCGCCGGCGAGATCGAGGTGAGTGAGCACGTCGTACCGCGGCATGGTCACGCCGTGCTCGCGTCGCATCTCGGACTCGACGAAGTCCACGTACCGTGGGTAGACCCGGACCAGGGCCATCCAGGCCGGGAGCCACCGGTCGAGACCAGGATCGTTCATGACGCGATCATACCCCAATGATACTTGACATGCCAAATACCGTCGGCGTAGGCTACTTGGCATGACAAGTAACTCCCCGATCCTGTCGGGGCACTGAGGAGCGGACATGCTCGGCACCTCGATGGTGGTTGCCACGATCCCAGTCACCGATCTCGACCGCGCACGGCGCTTTCACGGGGAGACCCTGGGGCTCACCTTCCTCTGGGACAATCCCGCGTCGGTGCGTTTCGGTTGTGGCGGAGGGACCGAACTTTCGATCTTCCGTCGCGGGCAGCGCACCGCAGACCACACCCTCGCCCACTTCGAGGTGTCCGACATCGAGGCGGTGATTCGTGAGTTGGAGGGTCACGGCGTCGGCTTCGTCGACTACACGGAGGGGCCGTTGCAGACGACCGGGCACATCGCGCAGCTTGGGCCGGCGCGGGCGGCGTGGTTCCACGATCCGGACGGGAACACTCTCGGACTGAGGCCGCCCTGCTGTCAGCCGGAGGCGGGAGTTCCCTCGCCGGCGTCGCTGACGAGGCCAGGGCGCGCGTCGTCGCCGACCGCGGCCTCTGGGTCCAACGCCGTCGGTGCAGGGCTTTCCGTTCTTGGGCGTCGGCAGTGCACCTCCGCCGCAAGTGCTGGCAGATGATTCGTCAGAGCGCCTCCCCACCCAAGGCTCGCCATGACGCGGTCCACGTTCCAGCCCTTCAACTTCACCCTCGTTCCTGTCGATCACTGCACGGTCTGACGCGCACGAGGTATCCCGCTCGTTGGGCGGCCGCCGTCTCAGCTCCCGCTGAATGACTGGGCGATCTCTTGATCCCATGAACCCGAGGGTGCATCGGCCGCCTCCGCTCTACGTGACCCAAGGGTTGTATCTGCAGGCGGCTCACTCTAGCGCTTCGCCGTGAGAGACATTTCGTCGTGACAGTCACTTGGCGCTTCAGAGCACGCCGTCTGGCGTTTGCGAAGTGGCTACATCCGGTCGCGGACGCGGCGCAGCCGCGCGAGGTCGCGCAGGTGCTGCGCCGCGGCGGGTCTGCTGGTCACCTGCGAGATCGCGCCACATACGACTGTATGTAGAGCAGGATGAATGCCTACTCGACCCTGTTGAACACGCCCCTTTACCGGTCGGGACGAGTCGAAACAGATGAGAGAACTCGTCTCACGGTGTCCGCGGGGGCCTCGGTCAGGTGCCGACGTAGGCCGCGAGGTGCTCGCCGGTGAGGGTGGAGCGGGCGGCGACGAGGTCGGCGGGTGTGCCCTCGAAGACGATCCGGCCGCCGTCGTGGCCGGCGCCGGGGCCGAGGTCGATGATCCAATCGGCGTGCGCCATGACCGCCTGGTCGTGCTCGATGACGATGACCGACTTGCCGGAGTCGACGAGCCGGTCGAGCAGGCCGAGCAGCTGCTCGACGTCGGCGAGGTGGAGGCCGGCGGTCGGCTCGTCGAGGACATAGACGCCGCCCTTCTCGGCCATGTGGGTGGCCAGCTTGAGCCGCTGCCGCTCACCGCCGGACAGGGTAGTGAGCGGCTGGCCGAGGCTGAGGTAGCCGAGCCCGACGTCGGCGAGCCGGTCGAGGATGGCGTGCGCGGCCAGCGTGCGCGCCTCGCCGGCGCCGAAGAACTCCTCGGCCTCGGTCACCGACATCGCGAGCACCTCGCTGATGTCGCGGCCGCCGAGGTGGTGGTCCAGCACCGATGCCTGGAACCGCTTCCCCTCGCACTCCTCGCAGGTGGTGGCGACGCCGGCCATCATCGCCAGGTCGGTGTAGATGACTCCGGCGCCGTTGCAGTTGGGGCAGGCGCCCTCGGAGTTGGCGCTGAACAGCGCCGGCTTCACGCCGTTAGCCTTCGCGAACGCGTTGCGGATCGGGTCGAGCAGTCCGGTGTACGTCGCCGGGTTGCTCCGTCGCGAGCCGCGGATCCCGCCCTGGTCGATCGACACCACACCCGGGCCGGCGGGGATCGACCCGTGCACGAGCGAGCTCTTGCCGGAGCCGGCGACGCCGGTGACGACGACAAGCACCCCGAGCGGGATGTCGACGTCGACGTCGCGCAGGTTGTGCGCCGTCGCGCCGCGGATCTCCAGCCTGCCGGTGGGCGTCCGCACCGTCTCCTTGAGGGCGGCCCGGTCGTCGAGATGGCGGCCGGTGAGCGTGCCGCTGGCCCGCAGCCCCTCGA
>PLWW01000095.1 GCA_003153125.1 Candidatus Dormiibacterota bacterium
GGACCGGTTTCCAGGGGTCAGGTCAGCGTGATGTGCTGGAGGTGCGGGTGTCGCCACAGCGACGCGACCGCGGACGCGGCGGGGTCTGTCTGCCCCTCCACGCCAGGCACGATGGGTGGCACCACGACGTCGGTAGTTGTCCTGTGCTTCTCGAAGGCTCGCCTCATTGGGCCGGCCACGTAACTGCACGTCATGTTCTTGATAGAAGTCGGAGATCCATCCGCACACCGGGCAACGCTGCACGGGCCGACATTGAGCGTGGACCGGAGCTGAACAGACGGAACGCGTGAACATGCACGCCGGACATCGCGGCGGGGCCGGTCGATAGTACGCTGGCTCCTCGTCCAGCGTGAAGTGATCACAGCAGAGACATTGGTGTTTGATGTGAGATAGTGTCATGGCACGCATGACCTCCGTGCGAGTCGCACTGCAGCGACTGGGTCGGTGCGCAAGGGTCTTCTCATCGTCGCATTGAAGGCAGCGACTCCGGACGCCGTGGTTGGTCTCGAGGAAGACGCGGCTATCGCTCCCACACCACGCACAGTCACCCAGGCACGTTTGGAGAATGCGCTCGCTCCGGCTGGGCCGACAACCGGACCTGCTTGCACGCACGGTGGCTCTTCCATTGCCTGGCAGTGAGGATTGATAGTGCCGGTTGTGGTACAGACGCACGCACGGCCCCATTGCGACCAGCAGCGCTCCAAATAGGCTCGCGGATAATCACCGCCGCAGCGTGGACAGTGAAATGTCGTCGTGTCTGCAACGACAGCGCGCGGTGGTGTGACGGCGCTCACGTCTGAGCACCCACGCGCTCGAGGTTCTCCGCCTCCACTGCATCGCGATGGCCAGAAGAACGGTCGCGAGCCACACCGGTTCGTCGTGGCTGACCCGTCCATCGAGAAGGGTGTCGTCGAGGGTGTTCAGCGGCAGCTGCCGCAGTGGCACCATGAAGGGCGACACCATCGAAACCCTGGATGCGGATGCCCTCGAGCACGTGTGATCCGATGAGAACCTGGACCGGAGGAGCGATGTGCAAGCGGTGGTCGACAAGTTTGGCCCCTCCGACTTGCCGAATATCGCATCCGACTTCGACCGTGCCGCCCAACTGTCGCGTGAGGGCCCGGACAATCACGTGGCTAAGGTTAGGACGACTCCATGTCTTGGAGTAGGCTCAGCAGGTCGTCGGCGTGTTCTTCTTCGACCGCCAGAATCGTGCGGATTACATCCTGAGTGGTGGGATCGCCATCACCAATCCATCGGATGATCTCCTGGTACGACGCGATTGCGATGCGTTCCGCGACCAAGTCCTCCTGAACCATCTCAACGAGGCTGGTTCCGGTGACGTACTCCGAGTGGCTGCGAGTCGCAAGCCCCTCCGGGCTAAAGTCCGGCTCACCTTGCAGCTCGGTGATTCTCTTGGCCACCAGATCGACGTGGGCCATCTCCTCGGTGGCGTGCTGCAGGAACTCTGCAGCGACTGGGCCGGCGTTCATCCCCTTGGCCGTGTAATAGTGCCGCTTGTAGCGGAGGACGCAGACGAGTTCGGTCGCGAGCACCTCGTTCAGCACCGCGATTACGCGCTCCCGGTCGGCCCCGTAGGCTTCGGTGATTGGGCCCTGACGCATTTCGGCCCGAGCACGCTCGCGCAGGGTCTGGACGTCGGTCAGGAATTCCTGGCCCATGGATGCCGCTCCTTGGTGGCGTTGGTAGGTGCCGTGCAGTATCGCAGTCACCAGCACGGGGCCGATCACAGAAGGGGGCGGGGAGCCTGCGCCGATCATCTGCTCGTCGTGTGGATCACAACTGTTGGTGTGGCGACGCGGTGTTCGGGAGGCTCCCCGACCTCCCCGGCGCTCCGAGGAAGCGTCCACATCATCGCTCGCCATTCCGGTGGTCAACAGGGCCGTTGGTCACGATTCGTCGCCCTCGGTCGGGCCTGGCTTCGGCATCCACAGCCTCGACCCATATGAGACGGGCAGTATCGATCCCAAGCGCGGCGGAGTGCTGTCCAACAGACACCGCTACCGCACCCACTGAGCCGTCACCAGGGGAGACCTCAACGGTGCTTCCAGGCCGGATGTCGTTGGCTTCCAGTTGGTACAGCACTTGTAGAGCTTCGTGCTCAAGGATCTCCGAAATACGGCGGACGATGGTCGACTTTCCAGGTTCCAGATCGGCCAGCGAGATCAGTTCTCCGTAGGTGACTTCGCGGCCAGGAATCACATTTCCGTGAGGACACGTCGTCGGCTGACCCAAAGCCTCATCGAGGCGATTGAGGACTTCGTCCGACATAGCAGCGCCCAATTTGTCGGCTTCGATGTGAGCCGCGACCCAATCAAAACCGAGAACGTCCGTCAGCCACCGCTCGAGGATGCGATGACGCCGCACTGTTGCCGTCGCAGCGGATTCCCCTGCCGTTGTAAGCGACACGCTGCGATTTGAGGCAACCTCGATCCAGCCATCGTGAGCAAGCTTCTGTAGCGTCACGGACACGGTCGGGGCGCTCACGTGTAGCCATTCCGCTATTCGACTAGGTCGGACGGTTTCACCTTCGCCCGCCAGGCAGTAGATCGTTTCGAGATATCGGTCCGCAGTGTTGGAGCGTTGCGGCTCGGGTACCGAGGTCGTCCCCATGAGTTCGGGCAGCTTGTTCGTTGGTTGGGTCACGACCACCTGTGGATGGGTTAGTTTCGACTAACAGTAACAGTTAGGACGACCAAAGCTCGCCGGGGGAGATCATCATGGGCGAAGGCCAGACCCTGATCCTGGGGTTCATTGCCGGGGTCACGATTCTGCTGGGATTGCCACTGGGTCGGCTCAAAACACCCCGCCAAGGCCTTCGCCAATTCCTGAACGCTCTAGCGATCGGCATCCTCCTCTTTTTGATTTGGGATGTCCTGACCCACGCCTATGAGCCGCTGGATGGTGCGCTCAACAATCTCCACAATGGCTCCGGTGGGATGGGACCAGTCCTCGGATACGGGTCGTTGTTCCTCGGGGGCATCGCATTTGGCCTGCTCAGCCTGGCGTACTACGAGCGCTGGCTGGCCGGAAAGGGCCGACCGCGCCCCTTTCCGCCGGGGGCTATGGCTGTCGCCGAAGTGCGAGCGGATCGTCTGGGTCTGGCGGGATGGTCGCCGGCGCGCCGCCTATCTCTTCTGATCGCCGTTGGCATCGGCCTCCACAACTTCGGTGAAGGCCTCGCAATTGGCGGCAGTGCCGCAACCGGAGCTATCGGACTGGCGACTGTTCTGGTCATTGGCTTTGCTCTGCACAACGCGACGGAGGGGTTCGGGATCGTAGCTCCCTTGGCTGCGGATGGTGATCGCCCCTCGTGGGGGTTCCTTCTGGCGATGGGGGGGATTGGGGGCGGCCCGACGTTCGTCGGGACCGTCGTTGGGCGCCAGTTCACCAGTGACGTGATGAGTACCTTGTTTCTCACGCTTGCCGCCGGGTCGATCCTCTACGTGGTGATTCAGCTACTGGGCGTTGCCCGCAAGGTTGGCCGCCTGGAGTTGCTCTACTGGGGGGTGATGCTCGGCCTCGCTGCCGGTTTCATCACTGACATGGTCGTCACCGCGGGAGGCGCCTGAGACTGGTGGCCGATACGATGATCGCGTGTAACGAGAAAGTCCGCAACGTTGAGATGTAGCTTCGCCATTGTGTGCACATTCGTGATCACCGCATGCGGGACGGCCGCAATCGCGACCCCGGTGGAGACCTGGTTCTCGATCCTCAGCCGGCGCGCCATCCGGCGCGGCGCCTTCACCAGCGTCCGCCCTAACCGAGGCTATCCAACGCTTCCTCGATCACTGGAACGACGACTGCAAGCCCTTCGTCTGGATCAAGACCGCCGACGAGATCCTGGCCACGCTACACCATCAACGTTCTCATGAGACAGTGCACTAGTCACTACATGCAGTGCCGTCTGGGATCAGGTCGAGGGGTGGCGCGCCACGATGCGTGCTCAGGCACCGCTGAGCGATGTGTCGAGCGGATTGTGCGTTGACTCGGTGCAGCGCCTCGCTCCATCGGATTGCCGAGCTGGGGTCCGTGGCAGGGTCGGTGCGAAGGGCAACGTGCCAGCGACGGAGCGACTGCATCTCGAACACCAGCCCCTCGTGGCGATGCCAGCAGCTCGGCCAACGCTCCGAGAGGTCGAACGCCATCGCCACCCAGTTCACCCAGGCTGCGAGGGAGGCCAATTCGTCGCCCTGTTGGTCGCCTGACGACAGCGGAAGGGTCGCCTCCGCAGCGAGGGATAGGCCTGAGTGCTCCAGTGCGTTGAGCAGGCGGTCTCGCGCTGCGGCCTCGGACGTGGTTCGAAGACGCGCATGTTCGCCCGCCATCAGGCTGTCGATCAGCCATCGGCGGGCATCTGCAAGGAGGATGTCGATCCCGTCAAGGCGAAGGTCGATCGCCGCCAGCCGTCGCTCCGCCTCGTCGGCTCGCGCTGTCATGGGGTGAGGTCTCCGGGGGCGAGCGACGCCTCGTACTCCAGCTGGGCTGCTTCGAGCATGGCGTCCACGGCTGGCGTGATGACGCCACCACCGGTTCTGCTCTCGACCATCTTGAGCACGTCGGGCGCCGTGGCAACCGAGCGTGACTTCACCAGTCCCGCCTCCAGGAGCACGTTCAGATGAGCCCGCACTGTCGTGAGGTGCAGCCTCACTCGCTTGGCGAGTTGCTCGATCTCCAGGGGTCCCTCGACGCGCAACGCCGTGAGTAGGCGCAATCGACTTGGACTCCCAAGAGCGCGATGCGTGCGGGGATCGAGCGGGGGTGCGGGTGGTGGGACACCATCGACTGTCGCGTTCACGGTGCCGACAGTACTCGATAGGCTAGGATAAAAACTACATACTCCATTTATATCCTGACATCACACGTGCCTCTCGGCGTACTAACGACGACAACAAGGAGGTTGTGCCATGGGAACAGGCGGTGATCCCATTCCTGGTGGTTCGCCGGCCCTTCTGCCGTCGAGCGCCTCTTCTGACGCAGTCCGCAGCTTCCGAAGGCAGCTAACCCAGGGCGAGAACGTCATCGACCCAGCGACGTTTGCGGGCTCGATTCCGCAGGTCCATGGAATCGCTCCGCGCGTCCGGATCGGTCATGGGAAATGGTTCAACCTCCTCTGGTTGCTGCCGATCGGCTTTGTGCTCCTCATCATCGCCGTCGCCATCGCCCAGGGTTTGCGTGGGGAGCCTACCGTTCAGCGGTTCATCCAGCACTACCCAGGGACGATCGAACCGGTGGGCAATGGCGCGGCAACAACGGGATTCCCCGCATGGGTGAGCTGGCAGCACTTCTTCAATCTTTTCTTCATGGTGTTCATCATTCGCTCGGGCATCCAGATCCTGTCCGACCATCCTCGGCTGTACTGGACCCGGCATTCCACGCCGGGAAGGGACTGGTTTCGCATGCAAAAACCGGTTCCCGCCGATCCCCTCTGGACGGCGAAACAAGACTCGATCAGCCTCCCGGGTCAGATCGGCCTCCCGGGGCTTCGCCATTCCATCGGTCTGGCCCGATGGTGGCATCTCGGTGTCGATGCTCTGTGGTTGCTCAACGGCGCGATTTTCTATGGGCTGCTGTTCACGAGTGGCCGGTGGGAGCGGCTGGTACCAACCAGCTGGGCCGTGTTTCCGAACGCGCTGTCGGTCCTGATCCAGTACCTCTCCTTGCACTGGCCAACTGACAATGGGTGGACCGCCTACAACAGCCTCCAACAGATTGCGTACTTCATCACCGTCTTCATTGCTGCCCCGCTCGCACTGATCACAGGTCTGGGAATGTCGCCGGCGCTCTCGACCCGTTTCAAGCGGATCAGTACGGTCTTCAGCATTCAGACGGCGCGCTCGCTGCACTTCTTCGTGCTCGCCTGGTTCCTGATCTTCATCGTGATCCACACCACGCTTGTGTTCACTACGGGGCTCCTGGTCAACCTCAACCACATCTACGCCGGCCGGACCGACGGGAGTTGGATCGGTTTCTGCGTGTTTGCCGCCTCGATGGTCGTTGTCCTGGTTGGATGGGTCGCCGCCACGCCGCTGACGATCCGCCATCCTCGAGTGGTGCAGCGCACCGGTCAAGCGATCACCGGACCCCTGCAGCACCTCTTCGAGCACGTCGATCCAAAGCCTGGGCAGTACAGCGAAGAAGACATCTCACCGTACTTCTGGCACAACGGCCAGTATCCCGAGTCCGACGAATACAAGCTGCTGTTCGACGGCAACTTCGCCGACTATCGTCTACAGATCAGCGGGTTGGTGGATGAGCCCGTGGACCGTGACCTGGCTCAGCTGCGAGCGCTGCCCCATCACGAGCAGATCACCCAGCATTTCTGCATCCAGGGGTGGTCCGGCATTGCCAAGTGGGGCGGTGTCTCCATGCAGACCATCGTCGATCTTGTTAAGCCACGACCGGAGGCGCGGTGGGTCGTGTTCTATTCGCTCGGCGAAGGACCTGACAAAGGCATCTACTACGACGCCCATCCGATCGAACACATGAGCCACCATCTCACGATGCTCGCGTACGAGATGAACGGCGAACCGCTGTCCTTCGGTCATGGCGCACCGCTTCGTCTCCGCAATGAAATTGAGCTCGGCTTCAAACAGGTGAAATGGATCAAGGGCATCGAGTTCGTTGCCGATTACGCCGAGATCGGCAGCGGGTACGGCGGCTACAACCAGGACCACGAATTCTTCGGCTACCGGCAGTCGATTTGACCGCCGCCGAGTCAATCGCCCGACGGTGTTGGCGTCGCCTTCTTCGAGGCGATGCGGAGTTGGACGGTGCACACTCCGGGTGATGCGAATGGGATGAGGCTGACCAATTGGGGGTCGCCACCCAGTCTCCACGAAACCTAGGGCGATTCATTCTGACCCGCATCCGTGCGAAAT
>PLWW01000031.1 GCA_003153125.1 Candidatus Dormiibacterota bacterium
CCCGGTCGGAACAACGGGCACCTCAAGCCTCCCACTGGCGCAGCATCAGGCTGACACCCAGGCCCGCCTCTCCGCCCGGACCCCGTCCAGCGCCAGCCAGTATGGTGCAAGTCAGGCAGGCATTTGGGGCGCTGCGACAGCCATCGCCGGGCCGCGGTAACGCCTCTGTGGAGGTGGCCTGAACGCGGACACTGGTACCCCGTATCGGATTCGAACCGATGATCTCCGCCTTGAGAGGGCGGTGTCCTTGACCGGCTAGACGAACGGGGCAGACCTCGGAGTATACGGACACTCCGAACGTGGCCCCGACCACTACATGCGGTCGGGAGCCGACATGCCCATGAGACGGAGCGTCCGGGCCAGCGTGGTTCGCACGGCCTCCGCAAGGTGCAGGCGCGCCGTGCTCAGCGCGGGTGCGCTGACGTCGACGATGCGGTGGTCGTGGTAGTAGCGGTGCCACGCGGCGGCGACGTCGTGCGCGTAGAAGGTGAGCCGGTGTGGCTCGAGGTCGCGTGCGATCCCGGCGACGACCTCCGGCAGCTCGAGGAGCAGCTGGACCAGAGCTGACTCGTCGATCCCGAGCAGCGACAGGTCGGGCTGTTCGGCCGTGATGTGGTCGGTCTCCGCNNAGGTCGAGGTCGAAATCGATGGTGGACCCGGTGCCACGGCTGATCAGGAAATAGCGGATGGCGTCGCCGCCGACCTGGTCGAGGGTCTCGCGCAGCGTGACGTAGTTGCCGGCGGCCTTCTTCATCTTGGTCCCGCCGACGGTGATCAGCTGCGTGATCACGATGTCCATGCGCCTGGCGTCAATGCCGAGGGCGCCCAGGGCACCAAGCAGACGCGGAAAGTGACCGTGGTGGTCGGCGCCGACGACGTTGATGGCGCGGTCGAAGCCGCGCACCGAGAGCTTGTCGAGGTGGTAGGCGATATCGCTCATCAGGTACGTGGGCATCCCGTCGGAGCGGATCAGCACCTCGTCCTTGTCGAGCCCGACTGCCGTGGCGGCGAACCAGACCGCGCCATCGCGCTCCACCACGCAACCCGCCGCCCACAGCGCCGCCAGCATGCCGTCGACAGCCCCACTCTCGAAGAGCGACTGCTCGTGGAACCACGTGTCGAAATGCACCCCGAGGTGCTCGAGGTCCTGGCGGATCTCAGCGAGCTGGACGGCGATGGCGCGCGCGCCGAGGTCCCGCGAATCCAGCTGGCGAAGTCCGTCCCCGTGCTCGGCGAAGAGCAGTTGAGCGGCATGCTCGGCGGCGGGGTAGGGCTCCAACGGGGCCGGCTCCTCCATCCCGCAGAGCAGGCGGTAGTACCAGGCGGAGTTGGCGAAGAATGTCTCCATGCGGCTGCCGGCGTCGTTGACGTAGTACTCACGTTCCACACGGAACCCCGCCGCAGCAAGCACGTTGGCGAGGGCGTCACCAACGGCGGCTCCCCGGGTGGCGCCCAACGTCACGGGTCCGGTCGGATTGCCGCTGACGAACTCGACGAGCACCGACCTGCCGGCGCCGAGCGCCACGTCACCCCACCCCTCGCCCGCGGCGATGATCCCATCGAGCTGAGCGGCCACCCATGACGGGCGCAGGCGCAGGTTGATGAACCCGGGGCCGGCGACGTCAGCCGACTCGATCACGTCGCTCTCGCCGAGGTGGTCACGGAGACTGTCGGCGATCCGACGCGGCGCCAGGCGCATCGACGCGGCGAGGCGGAGGGCGAGGTTGGTGGCGACATGGCCGTGGGAGGCATCCCTGGGCTTCTCGACGAGAATGTCGGGCGCGCCGTCCAGGGCGGGCAGCGTGCCGTCCGCGATCGCCCCCTCGAGCGCCGCAGCCAGCTCCGCGGCCACCGCGCCCGCCACGGATTGCGCCGCCGGCACCGCGTCATCCAGGGAGATTTTCAAGGAGCCGTCAGTGTAGTTGTCGTTCCATATCGGTTCGTGCAACGCACAGAAGGGGGTCCGCGGGCGACAATGCGCCGCCGTGGATCTCCGTCATTGCGTCATCCCCGCCGCCGGCCTGGGGACGCGCTTCCTTCCTGCCACCAAGGCTCTTCCCAAGGAGTTGCTGCCCGTCCTCGACCGCCCGGTCATCCAGTGGGCGGTCGAGGAGGCGGTGGCGGCAGGCGCCAGCGAGATGGTCGTCGTGATCAGCGAGGGCAAGGAGCTGATCCAGCAGCACTTCACCGCTCAACCCGACCTGGAGGCGCTGCTCGACGCACGCGGCAAGATGGCCGAGCTCGCTGCCGTGCGTGCCACCGACCACCTCGCCTCCTTCACCTGGGTGCGCCAGGAGCAACCCCTGGGTCTCGGCCACGCGGTGCTGTGCACCGCCGAGGCGATCGGCGACCACCCTTTTCTGTGCATGCTGCCCGACGACCTGTCCTATGGCACGGTGCCCGTGCTGCGTCAGCTCGTGGACGCCCACAAGGAGTACGGCACCCCGATCCTGGCGCTGATGCGGGTGCCACCCGACCAGATCTCCCGCTACGGCTGCGCCGCCATCGCCGAGTCCCATGGCCGGGTCCACCGCCTCAGCGCGGTGGTGGAGAAGCCCGATCGGCGAGAGGCGCCCAGCGATCTCGCCATCATGGGCAGGTACGTGCTCACCCCTGACATCTTCGACGCACTGCGGGACACCGCGCCCGGCGCCGGCGGCGAGATCCAGCTCACCGACGGCATCGGCGCGCTGATCCGCAACGGTGCCGTCCATGGCGTCGAGTTCACCGGCGAGCTGCTCGACGTTGGCACCCCGGCGGGCTGGCTGGCCACCAACGCCATGCTCGCTCTGCAGGATCCCGTCCTGGGGACGGTGCTTCGCGCCGCCATGGAGGTGGACAACAGATGAATCTCTTCCGCCGCGAATGGGGGGCCATCACCTTCGTCTTGACCGTGCTCATCGGCGCCGTCGCCGTGGCCATCTCGCTGGTGATCACCGGTTCGCACCAGCCCCCGGTCCAACCCCTGCCCAACTGCCCCTCCTACACGCCGTACGTGGTCACGGCGACCGCGGCGCCCACCCCGACCCCAAGGTCGACGCCCCGGACATCGGCATCGGCCAGCCCCTCCTCCAGCCCCGCGGCATCGCTGAGCCCGACGCCGACGGAGACGCCCTTCAACCCGGCCCTGGCCAACTGCCCGACCGCCCCGGCACGGCCGATCCCCACCGCGACGTCGTCGGTGTCGCCGGGAGCGTCGGTGTCCCCGACCCCGACCCCGGTGCCGACGCCGACGCCCGTGCCCACGCCGACGCCGACCTCCATCTTCAGCACGCTGCCGCCGACCGCCACGCCGTGAGGGCGGCGCAGCCTACGCCGCGAGAAGCAGAGTCCCGTTCTCGACGCTGATCGCGGTGCGCTGCAACTCGAGGTCGACAAGCGGTGGACGGCCGACGTCGAGCACCACGGCGATGCTGTCGGCCAGGCGCAGGCCGCCGAGACGCACGCAGTCGCGGAGGAACGTGAATGCGAGCGGGCGCACCAGGTTCCAGATGTACTGGCGTCCCGCCTGGGCTTCGTCGCCGGAAAGGTCGCGCAGGCTGTGGTCGCGGAAGGCGAGCACGCAGACCTCATCGGTGAGTTGCACGGGTGCCGTCCAGCTGTACGCCTCGTCGTCACCCGTTGCGGTGATCAGCGAATCCTTGGCGGCGAACAGGGTGAGCCGCTGGACCAGGCGCCGCATCGGCAGCGGGGGCCCCTCGACGATGAAGGGAACGTCGCGCAGGCGCTCGTTCCACGCCTGGGCCGGGTAGCGCGCGCTGAAGCCGACATCGGAGACGCCGCTGAAGGGTGAGGGGACCTTGATGACCAACTCGTCCATGCTCACATCTCCGTTTTGATCGGGTTCAGTGCAGCGTGACTCGAATCTACCACAGGGACGGTGCGGCGACTGCCGGCGTTGGCGCGCTGTCACTACACTCGGCCCTCAATGCCCTTGACCGGTGTGCGAGTCCTTGACCTGAGCCGTCTGCTCCCGGGCCCTTTCGCCACCATGATCCTTGCCGGCCTCGGCGCCGAGGTCATCAAGGTGGAGGACACCGGTGACGGCGACTACATGCGCTGGATGCCACCCCTGCAGGGCGACACGTCCGCGATGTTCACGGCCATCAACCGTGACAAGCGCTCACTGCGCCTCGACCTCAAGACTGCGCGGGGCCACGACCTCTTCCTCGACCTGGCCGCGACGGCAGACGTGATCCTCGAGAGCTTCCGCCCCGGCGTCATGGACCGTCTCGGCCTGTCCACAACCGTCCTGCACCAGCGCAGGCGTAGCCTCGTGGTCTGCAGCATCTCTGGTTTTGGACAGGATGGGCCAGATCGGCTGCGCGCCGGCCACGATCTCAACTACCTGGCGCGAAGTGGCGTTCTCGCCATCACGGGCACCGCCGACGGCCGCCCGGTCATCCCCGGCGTGCAGATCGGCGACGTCGGCGGCGGCGCGCTGACCGCCGTCATCGCCATCCTGGCCGCCCTGCGCGCGGCTGAACGCACCGGTGAGGGCAGCCACTGCGACGTGTCCATGCTGGACGGGCTGCTCAGCTGGATGTCCCCGCACATCGCGGCGGTGAGCGCCGGCAGCGTCGCCGCCGCGTCGGGCATGCTCCTGAACGGCGCGTACCCCTGCTACCAGGTGTATGCGTGCGCGGACGGGTGGATCACCGTCGCAGCCTTGGAGCCGAAGTTCTGGAGCCGCCTCTGCGAATTGCTCGGTGTCGTCGAGTTGAGCGACTCCGCCTTCGCCACCGGCGACGAGGCGCAGCGCACGGTCGATCGCCTCCAGGCGGTCCTCGCAACCAGGACGCGAGCGCAATGGCGGGAACACTTCGGCGACGAGGACGTCTGCTGCGAACCGGTGCTCAGCGTCGCCGAGGCGCTCGCCGATCCGCAGGCCGCCCATCGCGCCCAGGACGCCGGCGGAGAGCCCGTGTGGTTCCCGCTTCGCGTCGGCGCGCTGCCGCATGCCCCGCTGGGCGCGGCGCCGTCGCTCGGCGCCGACAGCCGCGCCCTGCTCGCCGAGATCGGCGTCGGCGACGGCGAATTCGACGCCCTGGTTGCGCAGGGGGTCACCGGGTGAGCTCTCGGCCCGTGGCGCGTCCCACACGTCGCGGGGCGGCCACGCGCGAGCGGATCATCGAGGCAGCCACCGAGGTCTTCGCCCGCCGCGGCGTTCACGGGACGCGCGTCGCCGACATCGCGGAGCGCGCCGGCGTCGCCTATGGGCTGGTCTACCACCACTTCCGCAACAAGGAGGAGATCCTCAGCGCCATCTTCGCCGAGCGATGGGCGCAGTACGTCGCCTACCTCGAGGAGGTGGCGGGCATGCCGCTCTCCTTCCGCGAGCGCATGGCCAGGCTCGTCCACTTCTGGGTGGAGACGTACCGGGTCGAGACCGACCTGATGACGGTGATGATCAACGAGATCACGCGGTCATACGAGTTCCTCGAGTCGCACGACATCACAGCTGTCCTGGTCGCCTTCGACCCCATCGAGCGCATCATCGCCGAGGGACGCGAGAGCGGCCAGGTCCGCGCCACCGTCGACGCGCGCCTGGCCACCTATGCCGTGCTCGGGGTTGCGGAGATGGTGCTGACCGGCTACGTGATCGGCAGCCTGCCCCGCAGTGACCAGGGAGCCTACGCCCGCGACGAGGCGCAGTTGCTCGCACTGCTGCTCGATGGTCTGAGCGCGTCCCCATCCTGATCGGCTGTCAGCCGGGCCCGATCACATCCCGCCACCACGTCTCGACCTGCGCCTCGGTGGCGTGGATGTCGCCATCGTTGTCGATGACCCAGGTGGCGCGGCCGCGCTTCTCGTCGATGGGCAGTTGGGCCACGAGACGCCGCTGCGCGTCGGCGTCGTCGAGCCCGTCGCGGTCGCGGAGGCGGCGCAGTTGCGTTGTGGCTGGCGCGTACACCAGCATGGTGCCCTCGAACTCGCCCTCACGGCCGCGCTCGAAGAGCAGCGGGATGTCGGCGACGACCAGAGCCGATGGCGAATCCAGGGCCTCGCCGATGCGCTCCCCCATCAGCTCCGCGATGCGGGGGTGGGTGATGCGCTCGAGCTGGGCTCGCAGGGCCGGGTCGGCGAACACCATGGCAGCGAGCGCGGCACGGTCGACAGCGCCCGAGGGATCGAGCACCTGCTCCCCGAAGTGGGCCACGACCTCGTCGAATGCCGGTGCGCCGGGGACGAGCACCTCGCGGGCCAGGGCGTCCGCGTCGACGACCGCCGCCCCGCGTGCGGCAAGCATCGCTGAGACGGTCGACTTGCCGGTGGCGATGCCGCCGGTCAGTCCGATGAGACGCATCGGCGCACCCTACAGCGCCATCCGGCGCAGCCGGTGCCTGATTTGACCCCTGCTACAGTGCCGTTCGATGCGTCGCCTTCCTCTCATCCTGCTCGTCACTCTGGGCGTTCTCGCCGCCTGCGACAGCGGCACCCAAGGGATCACCGTCAACTTCGTCGGCAACAGCACCTGCGCCACCGCCAATCAGAGCCCTTATTCACCCTCGCCGCCCAACACCAACAGCGCCCCCGTCGGTCACCCGATCGACGAGATGCCCCACCTGCACGTCGTCCAGGGGACGGTGATCACCTACAACCACAACCCGCCCACGAGCGGCTGCCACTACAGCCTTGCTGTTGGCACCGCCCCGATCGCCGCGGGCATCTATCCGCCCACCCAGCAGAACCTCACCACCCTGACTCCCGAGTACTGGGTGCACAACCTCGAACACGGCTACATCGTGGTCAGCTACAACTGCCCGACCGGCTGCGACAGCCAGCTCCAGGCGCTCGACACCTGGTACCACACCCTGCCCCCCGACCCGGGCGGTGGGGTCGCCTACGCCAAGTTCATCGCGGTGCCGTACGCCGCCCAGAAAGAGACGTGGGATGTGGAGTCGTGGGACTGGTTCGACCCCATGGGGTCGACGCTGAGCCTCAACGAGGTCAAGAAGTTCTACGCCAACCACGTCAACCAGGCGCCCGAGGGAGCCACCAGCGGCTGAACGTCGCGGCGGCCCCGGGGTTGGCCCCTTCTATACTCGCCGCGATGTCGAAGGCCACCCCGCGCCGCCCCGCCGGCCGTTCCCAGGCTGCCCGACCGGTTCGTGAGCAGCGCCCACGACCGGCCGCCACCGCGGTGACCGCCGATCGTGGCCAGGTCTCCTGGCGCTCCTGCGCCGTCGGCCTTCTTGCGGGCGAGGTGCTCCTCTTCGTGCTCAGCAACGTGGGCCTGGGGGTCGCCAACGCGGCCTTCGGCAACTCCGGCTTCCAGAAAGCCGACGGTGGCGTCGTCGGGGTGTCGACGCTCCTGGCGGTGCTCTTCGGCGGCTTCCTCGCAGCCCGGCTGGCCGGGCGCTTCGGCCTCTACCAGGGGGTTGTCGTGGGCGCCGGGTTCATCGCCGTCGGGGCCGTCTTCCAGTTCGCGCAGGAAGCGCAGATCGTGCACAGCTCGCTGGCCAGCGGGACCCACACCCTCGTCGATCTCGGCCCCATGAGCATGGGCAATCTGATCAGCGGCGACATGCTCGCGCTGGTCGGTGGCTCGATCGGGGGCCTGCTGTCGAGACGCCGCTAGCGACGCCCGGCCGGACGCCTAGCGGCTGACGGCGGTCTCGCCGGCACGGGATGCCGGGGCGCCGATCACCTCGCGACCGTACGGTGTGCCGACCAGGTCCACCCGGCCAAGGGAACGGGCGAACTCGAGGCAGGAGGACCTTGCGAAGCGCAGGTGCTTGCCAGGCGTGTGCCACGCCTGCAGGTGACCCTGGGCGACGGCGCGCCGAAGAGTGGACCTCGAAACCCCGCACAGTGCGGCAGCCTCACCGGTGGTCAGAATCGGTTCCTGCGTCGCAGCCATTTGTCATCCCTCCTGAGAGCAGAGCCCGCCCTGGCTCCAAGGGGTCGAGTGCCAGTTCCTCTGGCCCACTGTATACACCACCTTTGGTGCGCTTGTCCCGTTCTCAGGAACTTTACATGATATTCGGGACAATCGAAGCAACCGCCCCGTCCGTATACTCGCAGGAGCCGCTGGAGGCATCGCAGGAGAGCGTTCATGGGTCTTGTCCAGGGGGTGGTCCGCCGGCTCCTCGAGAGCGTCGGGACGGTGATCGTGGGCAAGGAGCAGGAGGTTGAGCTGTGTGTGCTCGCCCTCCTCTGCGGCGGCCACGTCCTGATCGAGGACGTGCCCGGCGTGGGCAAGACGATGCTCGCCAAGGCCATGGCGCGGGCCACGGGCTGCGACTTCGAGCGGCTCCAGTTCACTCCCGACCTGCTCCCCGGCGACGTGACCGGGGTCTCGGTCTTCAACGTCAAGACCAGCGAGTTCGAGTTCCGCCGCGGACCCATCTTCGCTCAGGTGCTGCTCGCCGACGAGATCAACCGGGCCACGCCCAAGACGCAGTCCGCGTTGCTCGAGGCGATGGAGGAGGGTCAGGTCACCGTCGACGGGATCACCCACCGGCTCCCGGCACCCTTCATCGTGCTCGCCACCCAGAACCCCATCGAGCTCGGCGGCACCTTCCCGCTGCCCGAGGCGCAGGTCGACCGCTTCCTCGTCAAGGTCAACCTCGGCTACCTGGAGCTCGCCGACGAGGTCGCCATGCTCGACCGCTTCCAGCGCGAATCGCCGCTTGACGGTCTCGTGGCGGTCACCGACGCCACCGAGATCGAGGCCTGCCGGCACGAGCTGCAGTCGGTCTGGTGCCACCACGCGCTCAAGGAGTACTGCGTCCGCATCGTGCAGAGCACCCGCGACAACTCCGACGTGGCGCTGGGGGCGTCGCCGCGGGGCAGCCTCGGTCTGCTCCACGCGTCGCAGGCGCGAGCCGCCGCCAAGGGGCGCGACTTCGTCACCCCCGACGACATCAAGGCACTGGCCCACCGCGTTCTCGGCCACCGGATCGTGCTGCGCGCCAACGCCGAGCTGCGCGGGGTGACCAGCGGGCACGTCATCGACGAGGTCCTGGCCCGCGAGGCCGTGCCCGCCGAGCGTCAACTGATGGCCGGCGAGGGGTCGTGAGCTCGCGGGTCCCTCTGCTCGCCGGCATCGCGGCGCTGAGCTTCTTCGCCGGCATCACGGGGATCCACCTCGCCTACACGCTCACCTACGTGCTGCTCGCGCTGCTCATCCTGGCGTTCATCTGGACCCGGGCCATCGCGCGGAGGATCGCCGTCGACCGCACCTCGCCGGCCGGCTCATATTCGGTGGGGGAGCCCTTCAGCGAGCATTTCACCGTTCACAACCGCAGCCTCCTCTGGGTGCCGTACTGCGAGGTCCACGACCGCAGCGACATCCCCGGCTACGCCGCCGGGCGCGCCTGCGCGCTGGCAGCGGGCGACAGCGTGTCGTGGACGGCGCGGGGCCGTTTCACCTCGCGCGGACGACTCCGCTTCGGTCCACTCGAAGCCCGCATCGGCGACCCCTTCGGCCTCTTCAGCCGGACGGTCCGGCTCGCCGCGCGCAGCGAGGTGACCGTGTACCCCGCGCTTCATCCCCTCGAGGACATGGGCCCGATGTGGGGTGGCGACGGCGCCGGCGACCTGCGCCGGGGCAAGGCGGTGGACGTGCCCCCCGAGGTCGCCTCGGTGCGCGACTATGATCCGCACGACGGCATGAGCCGCATCCATTGGGCATCGACGGCGCGCACGGGGCGGCTGATGAGCCGCACCTATGACACCCGTTACAGCGCCGACCTGCTTGTCGTTCTCGATCTCCGCGCCGGCGTCCACGCTGGGCAGGCACCCGAGTCCTCGCTGGAGTACGCGGTGTCGATCGCGGCCTCGATCGTCCACGCCGTGGCCCGCCGCGGCCAGGCGGTGGGGCTGATCACCAACGACGCCGACATGCGCGCCTTCGGGGCCGGGCGAGGTGAGGCCCAGAGGATGCGCCTGCTCGACTACCTGGCCACGGCCCGCGACAACGGCGCCACCCCGCTCGCCCAGGTGGTCAGCCGCCATGGGGAGGGCTGGCGCGGTCGTGGCGGCATGGTCGTGGTCAGCGCTGACCGCGATCCCGCCTGGGTCGAGGCCCTCGTCGACTCCGGGGCGCGCGGCCAGCGACACCTCGCCGTGCTCCTCGAGACCGCCTCGTTCGGCGCCCCGGGTCCGCCCCTGCGCATTCCGGCGGCGTGGCGGCTGGCCCTGGACTGGTGGTTGGTCCGCCGCGGCGACGTCCTGGGCAGCGGCGAGAGGGCGCGAGCCGCGGGCGACTGACCATGAGCGTGGCCTCGGTCTCGATCGGCGCCCGTCCTCTGCTTCCCCGGGGATCGGCGGCCGGGGTGCTTGTGGCCCTGCTGGTCGGGGCCACCTCGTGGTCGGTGCTCGCGGCCGGTTGGTCGGACAGCACGCCCAGCGTCGTGGTCGTCGCTCTCGCCGGGGTGGTCGAGGGAGTGCTGCTGGCTCGGGCTCGGGCGCCCCGCCTGCTCGCCCTCGCTTCGGCCCCACTGCTCCTCTTCGTCAGCCTCCTGCCCACCTCCTGGTCGTCACGGCCCCTGTCCGGCAGTGCCGGCATCGCCCACGTGGTCGAGCAGTACGCTGCCGCCGCGGCCACCGGGCTGCTCGGCAACGCGCGATGGGAGTTCAACATCGGGCTCGCCGCCCTGCTCTGGGTATGCGGCGCCTGGGGCGGCTGGTTCGCGCTGCGTGAGCGCAGTGGCGCGATCGCAACCGGACCGTGCTGGGCGGTGATCGCGGTCAACGTCATCAATGCGCCCTCCACGGCGCTGGTGACGCTGCCCGCGGCGCTGGCCGCCTCGGCCGCCATCATGCTCATCGCCGCGGTCCACCTCGACCGCCTCAGCGACAGCTGGCGCCGGCGCAGCATGAGCGTGCTGCCAGGCACCGATGGGAGGTTTGCCGCCGCCGCCGCCGGGGGTGGCATTCTCATCGTCCTGCTGGCTCTCGTTGCGCCGCCTCTGAGCAGCACCGACATCTCCGGCCGCCTCTTCGGTTCCGGCAACGGCTCGTCGGGGACCGGGCCGGGGAACGGGCCCGGGGTCGGAGGCGGCGGCGCCACGGTGCGCTTCAACGCGGCGACCATTCCTGGCGGGGCGCTCACCCTTTCCAACTCCCAGGTCTTCACCTACAAGTCCAGCCTCGCAACCGGCGTCTACCTTCGCATGGCCACCGACGGCGTCTTCGCCGACGGCAACTTCCTGCCCGACCAGAGCGCCAACGACAACGGCGACGACGTTGCCGAGATCGTTCAGCCAGGAGCTATTACGCGCGACCGCCTGCTGTCCGACGGCGCCATCGGGAGTCAGCGCCAGGCCGTGTCCGTGAACGTGACCGTCATCGATGACACCTCGGGCGCCCACTCGCTGCCCTTTGCAGGCGAGCCCGACGTCAGCGGTGTCGCCGCAACGGTGAACGGCCTGACCGGGCCGGAGGCCGGAGGCCAGCTGCTCACCGTCGACAGCGTCGACGCGCTGGGCTCGCTCGTCTCCAAGACGGTGGTCACCAGTGCCACAGAGTCGACCGCCACCGCCGACAAGCTGCGCCGATCCGGGAACGAGTACCCGGCGTTCGTGACCAGGAACTTTCTCGGCCTGCAGGACGACGGCAGCGGAGGGGTGGCGGCGGTGCGCGGGCTGGCGCTTCAGTGGACCAATGGCACCGGCAACGCGTACGACAAGGCGGTGGCGATTGAGAGCAACCTGCGCAACCCACATCTCTTCCAGTACACGCTGAAGCCGCCACTACCCCCGGCCGGCTCGAGGATGTGGCCGCTCACCTATTTCCTCACCACCAGTCACAGCGGCTACTGCCAGTATTTCGCGGACGCCATGGGCGCGATGCTCCGCGCCGTGGGCATCCCGTCGCGGCTCATCAACGGCTACGGTCCGGGGACATCTCCCAACGGCGCGGCGCGCGGCACCACCGTCGAGACGACCTGGACGGTGAGCAGCAACGACGCGCACACCTGGGTCGAGGCGTACTTCCCTGGCTATGGCTGGGTCCCGTTCGAGCCGACCCCTCCGTCACTGGCAGGCGACTATCAGCCCTTCGGACGTGGGGCTCTCGGCCAGGTCTCGACCGGCCCGACCGGGCCCGCCGCCGGCCCCACCCCGACCCCCAAGCACTCGACCGCCCCCGCTGCCTCGCAGGGGTCGTCCGCGGAGCGATCGACCGGACCCGGCAGGCCGCTGATCATCGCGGGCGCGATCGCCGCGGCCCTGCTGATGGCCATCGCCCTCCTTGTGGCCTGGTTCCTGCGCCCCCGCAACATCCGGGGCGTGTGGCAGCGGATGGGGGTGATCGGCCGCCTCCTCGGTGTGCCCCGAGATCGATCGCTCACCTTCGATGAATATGTGACGCGGCTCGCCGCTGCCCTTGCTGTTGATCGCCCCGATGGAGATGGCACTGCCACCGGGTGGCGTTCGCGCATCATCGAAGCCCTGCGCGACATCGCCGCCACCAGCGACCGCGCGTTCTACGCGGACGCCGCCGTCCGATCGGATGAGGCGGCGCACATGAAGACGGCCTGGCGCCGTGTCGCTGTGCTGGCGCCCCACCTACGCCGTCGCGCGGTCGTGACCCCCGTCCCCTGATGGCACCGCGGCGCTGACGTCGACCGAGAGCATGTCGTGGGCGATGATCGCCCCCGGCAGCGGGCCGCGGGCGCGCATGTGAGTGAGCATGAAGCGCGTCTGCGGGTACTCTGCGATGAGTTGCTCGATCTCACCGCGCCACAGGTGGCCGCCCTCAGTCGGGGCGGTCCAGCCGCTGCACTCGCACACCATCAGGTCCGAGGCCGCGACGATGCGGCGCAGGCCGGCGCAGAGCGTGCTGTCCCCACTGAAGCCGATGACCGCGCCGCCGTCGCGTTGCACCGTGTAGGCGAGTGAGGGGCCCGTGCTGTGGACGACGGCGTGGGCCCCCACCGTGTAGCCGACGAGCGAGGCGCTGGATCCGTCCTGGAGAACGACCCAGCGTGGCTGCACACGTTCCTGGACGAGGTCGAGGAGGTGGCGGCCGTAGCCCGCGTGGAGGAGGCCGAGGACGTACTCGCGCGTTCCTACCGGCCCGGCGATGGTCAGTCCGGCGCGCGGCTCATCGCCGAATGCCCTCGCCCCCAGCAGGATGGGCAGCATGACGACGTGGTCGGCGTGGAAGTGCGTGACCAGAACCAGGTCCAGGGAGGCGACGTCCATCCCGATGCGGGGGAGGAGGGCGTGAACGGGCGCCCCGCAGTCAATCAGTACGCGATCGTCGACCAGGTAGGCGGCGTTGCAGCCACGGCCGCCGAAGGCGTCACCGCTGCCGACAACCGTCAGCCGGGTGCTGCCGGCCACAACGCCGGCGACGGGGTCAGCCACTCGGCCCCACCGTCGCCTTCAGCGTGGCCAGCGTGGAGGGCAGGCCCTCCTGCACGAAGCCCCAGTCGAGCAGGCGCCGCGACTGGCTGAAAGCGTAGGGAGCGTTGAGGATGGCCGACAGCAGGCGGTGCCCGCCCCTCACGGCCATGGCCACCTCGCAGTACCCTGCCGCCGCGGTCCAGCCCGGCTTGATGCCGACTGCGGGGGGATACATCGAGAGCAGCGTGTTGATCGACTGCAGCGAGAAGGCGGGGTGGCCCGCGTTCGCCGCGAGCGTCGTCGCCCGCGTGGCCACGATGTCGTCGAAGATCGGGAAGGCACGCACCGCCGCCGCACCGATGGCGGCAAGGTCGTATGCCGAGCTGTACTGGTTCGCGTCCTGCAGGCCCACGGGGGTCGTGAAGTGGGAGTCATGCAGGCCCAGAGCCGCCACCTGCGCGTTCATTGCCGCGACGAATCGCTCCGCGCCGACGGTGCCGTCGGCGAGGGCGTTGGCGGCGTCATTGCCGCTGACCAGCAGCATCCCGGTCAACAGCTCCTCCACGGTGAGCGTCTCCCCGGCGCGCAGCCCCATCCGGCTCTCGTCCCACGCCAGCGCCACCGCCGGTGCGGTGACGGTCACGTCGCGCGAGGTGTTGAAGTTCTCCAGGGCCACCAGGGCGCTGAGGATCTTGGTGGTGCTGGCGGGAGGCAGCTCGGCGTGAGCGTTCTGCTGCCAGAGGATGGTGTTGGAGTCGATGTCCACGAGGATCCCGGCGGCGGCGGTGACGGTGGGTGGCTGTGCGCGGGCGGTCGGCGCATAGAACTGGACGTGCGCCTCCAACAGGCGCATGTCGAACCACGGTGGGCGCGGAAGGTCGGACGCCGTCACCGTTGCTGAAGCGCCCGCAGGCACCGCTCTTGCCGGCACACGCGCGCCGGTCAGGGCGACCGCCGCTAGGACCGCCACCACGATCAGCAGGGCGAGGGTGCGTGGACGGCGGAGGGCCAACGGCATCGATCGAGCCGCATGGTACGTCACGAATGTCCGGCGCTCCTGTTGCCGCGGACTCTGCGCGCGGTGGTTCGCGGCGGCTTCGTTGAGGTATCACATGGGCATGCGACTCGACCGTTTCACCGAACGCTCCCAGGAAGCCCTCCAGGCCGGCCAGCAGGCGGCTTCGGCGTTGCAACATGCCACAGTCGAGCCAGAGCACCTTCTTCTGGCGTTGCTGCGCCAGCAGGACGGGCTCGTCCCCTCGCTCCTGCAGCGCCTCGAGGTGGCGCCGCAACCGCTGGCCGCGCGCTTGGAAAGCGAGCTGGAAGGCCGCCCCAAGCAGTACGGCGGCGGCGACCCGGCCGTCGGCGCGGCATTGCGCACGGTGCTCATGGCTGCATTCGACGAGATGTCGCGGCTCAAGGACGAGTACGTCTCCACCGAGCATCTGCTTCTCGCGCTTGCCGGGCGCCAGGGGGGCGAGGCGCTGCGGTGGCTGGGCGGCGCCGGGGTCACCCCTGACCGCATCTACGCAACGCTGGCCGCCGTGCGCGGCTCCCAGCGAGTCACCGATCCCAACCCCGAGGCCAAGTACGACGCCCTCGACAAGTACGGCCGTGACCTGACCGATGCGGCGCGCGCCGGCAAGCTCGACCCCGTCATCGGTCGCGACGAGGAGATTCGTCGCGTCATCCAGGTGCTCAGCCGGCGAACCAAGAACAACCCCGTCCTGATCGGCGAGCCGGGGGTCGGCAAGACTGCCATCGCCGAGGGGCTCGCTCAGCGCGTCGCCGCCGGCGACGTGCCCGAGGGCCTGCGCGACCGCCGCGTCGTCGCCCTGGACCTCGGCGCCATGGTGGCCGGTGCCAAGTACCGCGGCGAGTTCGAAGACCGCCTCAAGGCCGTCCTCACCGAGGTCACAGGCTCCGAAGGCCGGATCATCCTGTTCATCGACGAGCTCCACACCCTGGTGGGGGCCGGCGCCGCCGAGGGCGCGATGGACGCCGGCAACATGCTCAAGCCGGCACTGGCGCGGGGCGAGTTGCGCTGCATCGGCGCGACCACGCTCGATGAGTACCGCAAGCACATCGAGAAGG
>PLWW01000041.1 GCA_003153125.1 Candidatus Dormiibacterota bacterium
GCTGGGGAGAGAGGATTCGAACCTCTGATTGGCTGATCCAGAGTCAGCTGCCTTACCACTTGGCCACTCCCCAGCGGCGCGGCCAGTCTAACGGAGCGCCCCTCGTGCACCCGCTCACGGCCGGTCCGATTGAGGCCCGACAGACGCCCCGAAAACCTCCTGCGCGAGTTCAACCCGAGTTTGGGCTCCGGCACCCGGGTCTATACTGAATCCGATGGATTTGCCCGAGCTGCTCCGGTCCCAGGCCAAGCGCTATCGCTGCGCGGTCTGCAACACAAACATGGCTGATTGCGGGATCAAGGTCATCACCCAGCAGGGCAATCGGGCGCTCGTTCGCGTCACCTGTGCCTCGTGCAACGACGAGAACCTTCTCCAGATCATCTTCCAGACCGAGGTGGAGCCGCTCGAGAGCGAGGGCCAGAAGGTGGCCACCATCAGCGAGGGCATCCCGCTCGTTCCCGACCCGATCAGCTCAGACGAACTGCTCGATCTGCGCGACATCCTCGCCGGGCATCAGGGCGGGTTCCGCGAGCTGCTCGAGCGCCGGTAAGCCGCCCGGGGCGACTGCTCCCCGCGGACGACCGCCTCGCCCTCATTTTCGCGTCGCCGCGCGCCACCGTGGCCGCACGCAGTTCGGCTACGGCGTCGATGTGGGCTTCGGGGAGGCGGACGGTGTGGAAAGGGGGGTCGGCGTGGGCGTCGGTGACGGACTCGGGCTCGGAGTGGGGCTCGGAGTTGGGCTCGGCGTGGCGGTCGGCGAAGGCGTTGGACACCCTGCCACGTCTTTGAACGCCGCGTCACTCGGGGCGCAATCCGCGAGCGAACCGGACACCGCCCTGAATGCGCTCGGCTTCGACAGGCTGTTGACGAACGGCACCGCGATCGCTGCCCCCGTGGACGTGCCGAAGACCTGGTTCATGCCCTGTTCGGCGGCGTTGGTGCCGCTGGTGTGCCCCGTCCACGTCGCCACCACCCAGTCCGGCGTGTACGTCATGTACCAGGCGTCGATGAACTGGTCAGTGGTACCCGACTTGCCCGCTGTGTCGTACTTGAAGCGCAGGTTCCACTGCTTGGCGTACCCACGAAGAATCGACGTGATGCTCCACGCTTGGGCGGGCGACAGCACGTCGCCGAGGTTGGGCGCAACAGTGTAGTCGCGCAGCACATTGCCGCTGCCATCGGTAATCTTCAGGATGCCGCGCGCCACCACCTTGTGACCTCCGTTGGCAAAGGCTGCGTAGGCCGACGCGTGGTCGATCATGCGCACCGCCGATGTCCCGATGGCGGTGCTCAGGTTGGGCGCCTGAGGCGTCAGGGATTGTGAAATGCCCATGCCATAGGCGAGGCCGATGACGTTCTGTATGCCGACGATCCCCGCCGCCTGCTCGGTGGCGACGTTGCGCGACAGCACCAGCGCACGTGCCGCCGTGATCGGTCCCAGGAACCTGCCATCGAAATCGGGGACCCCGCCCAGCTTCTGCGACTCCGCGCGTGTGTCCTGGAGAATTGTGTCGGGCTTGAGCGTGCCGTTCTTGAAGCCGGCCTCGTACACATAGGGCTTGAACGACGACCCCGGCCGCCGCGACGCCGTGACGATGTTGTACTGCCCTGCAATCGAGTTGTTGTTGAAGTCGGCTGAGCCCACCATCGCCTCGATGTTGCCGGTGCGCGCATCGATCATCAGCAACGCGCCATTGTTGGCCCCACTCGACTGCAGCTTGGCGACACCGCTGACCACCGCTGCATTGGCGAGCTTCTGGATGTTGAGGTCAAGTGTCGTCATGACCACGAGGCTCCCTTCGAGGACCGATGGGTCGGTCTGCGCGAAGGTCGCCTGCAACTGATCCTCGATGTACTGCACGAAATGGGGCGCCGGTCCACTGTTGCTGGGAACGCCGTTCTGCAGGTCGGCGAGGAGGGCCTGCTGGTTCTGCTGTTGCTGGGCCTGCTCCGCCGCCGTCGCGCTGCCGCCACCGACAAGCGGATCGACGGCATCAGCGTCGGCCTGCTTGATGTCTCCCACCGCCACCAGGCTGCCGAGGACATAGTGCATGCGCGCGTAGGCCGCATCGGGATTGCTATAGGGATCGTTGAACGATGGCGCCTCTGGCAGGCCGGCGAGGAGAGCAGCCTCGGCCAGCGTCAGGTCCTTGGCGTGCTTGCCGAAGTAGCGCATCGAGGCGTTCTCGATCCCGTACGCGTTCTCCCCGTAGTACGTGATGTTCAGGTACTGGTCGAGCACCTGCTGCTTGCTGTACCGGCTGTCGATCTGGTTGGCAAGCAGCAGCTCGCGAACCTTACGCAGCGGCGACTTGTCCGCGGTGGCGCCGAAGAACGCCTGCTTGGCGAGCTGCTGTGTGATCGTGCTCGCGCCCTCGGCGGGGCGCCGGAGAATGATGTCGTCGACCAGTGCCTTGGGAATGCGTGCCGGGTTGAACGCCCCCTCGGTATAGAAGTTGCGGTCCTCGGCGGCGATCGTCGCCTTCTGCAGGATGGGCGCGATCTGGTCGATGGTGACATCGTTGCGAGCCACGCTGTCATGACCAACCTCGGCGATCAGCGTGCCGTGCGAGTCGAGGATCTTGATCGTCCCCGTCTTCTGCCCGATGCTGTTGATGTCCGGGAGCGTCAGCGCCGCATACACAACCAGGCCGCCGATGAGCACGATGCAGAGGGCGAGCAGGCCGCCTCCGACAGCGATGACCCTCTTCCAGCGGCTGCCCAATCGCCAGCGCGAGTTCGACGCCCGCGCCCGCCGGGGGCCGCGCCCGTCCGTCCCGGGCGACCGCGCCCGCCGTCCCCGCAGCGCTGCAGCCCTTACGCGGTCCCGGCCGGCTCGCCGCTGTCGACACCCGAGCGCGCCATGAGCCGTCGCGCCGCAAATGTCCCACCCGCGGCGGCGGCCGCCGACACGCCCTGCAGGGCCAACTTCCGCCAGAGCGGACCACGATCGGCCTCGAGCTTGGCCGAATCCAGCTTCTTGCGGATCGCGGCCAGCTCCGTCGCCATCTCCTCGAGGGTGGTCGGCGACAACGACTTCACCTCAGCCTTGTCGCTGCGCACGACGCGGCGCAGAACCAGCAGGCCGACGGCGGTCACCACAACCGCGCCACCGATCAGCGCGTAGCGCGCCCCGTCGCGGCGCAGCCGCGCCTTCCAGTCCAGCTCATAGCGGACGCGCGCCTCGAGACGATCGATGTTGCCCGCCAGGGACTGCTTGGTCAGCTCCCGCTCGCGTTCCGCTTGGTCAACCGCTTGAACCACGCCACGTCCTCCTTGACCGAGCCGACCAATTCCTTTCCTCGCCCGATGCCGCGCCGCAGCGAGCGGAATCCCATCGCCGCCAGCAGCCCAGCGGCGAGAAGGAAGAGCGCCGCCATCAACAGCCACCACACCCAGCCTGAGAAGACCCGGCCGGCCAGCAGTGTGGGCACCGCCCCGAGCGCGAACCCGATCATGAAGAGCGCAAAAACCGCCGCGCCGGCGAACAGGCCGATGGCCACCGCGACCCTCTTGATACCCGCGATCGCCTCCGCCTTGGCCAGGTCAATCTCTGCGCGAGCGAGGCGCACGGCGTCGTCGGCAACCTCGCGGACCATCGCGGCGAGGCTCTCTTCGCGTTCGGGAGTGGCAGCCACCCTCAGATGTCCAGTTGCGAGACGTCGATGTCACGCAGCCCCTCGGGGGCCTCGACGCCATGCTCGTGGAGCAGCTTGAGGAGGGTCAGCACGTAGCGGACTCCGGTGAGGTTGACGCCGTGGTTGCGGGTGAGATTCTGAATGGTCTGGAGCTTGAAGATGTCGCGCTGCGAGTAGCGGCGCCGGTTGGTGGCGGTGCGCTGCGGCACGACCATGCCCATGTTCTCGTACATCATCAGCGTGCGTGGGTGCGTCTCCAGGATTTCCGAGGCCACGCTGATCGTGTAGATCGGCTTGTCGAGACCGGGCTGGCCGGCCGGGGCAGCGGCGCGCTGGGGCCGGCCTACTCCTTGAGCCACTCGTCGATTCCTTCGGAGAGGACGATGGGGGACGTCTGGGCCTTGACGAGGAACTCCATCGCGCCGAGCTTGAGGCCGCGATCGACCAGCTCCTTCTCGCCGTAGTTGCTGAGGATGATCACCGGGATTGCTGCCGTCGAATCCTGTCCGCGCAGCTCCTCCAGGACGGTGAAACCGTCCTTTTTGGGGAGGCGGATGTCGAGGAAGATGATGTCGGGGGTGAGCTCGGTGGCACGCCGGACGCCCTCCTCGCCGTCCATCGCCAGGTGGACCCGGTAACCGTCCCGCTCGAGCTTCATCTTGTACATCTCGAGTGTCTCCCGATCGTCCTCGATCAGGAGCACGTCGATCACCTGCTCGTCGTCAACGCTCACCGCGACCTCCACCTCCACTGGGGGCGTGTTCCTCCCCCTTCCGGCCGAGTATAAGGGCTGGAACGCACCCTCACCGCACTGCTATCTCGTGACAGCGAATTTGAGAGGTTTCCTGTCAGAGACGCGTGTGTGTGACCTCGACGTCCTCCAGGCCCTCAGGGCGAGGGATGTCATGCTCCGAGAGGAGCCGGAGCAGTTGAATGACGTACCGCGCCCCGTTGAGGTTGAGGCCGTGCTGCCTCGTCAGCGTCTGGATCGCCTGCAAGGTCAGCACGTCCCGTTGCGAGTACCGACGCCGGTTGGTGCCGGTGCGGTACGGCACGACCAGTTGGAGGTGCTCGTACATCATGAGCGTGCGCGGGTGCGTGGCAAGGATCTCGGCAGCCACGCTGATCGTGTAGATGGGCTTGTCCAGGGTGACCGGGCCCGACCGGGGAGCAAGCGGCGCCTCGATCGGCGCCGGCTCGGTGGTGGAGGGACCAGGGCCCTCGTCTTCGCGCGGCATCGGTGCTGCTGATCCTACGCGCCACGCGGCCAGCGCATCCGCGAGACCGCCCCCAGCAGGCGCGTAACCGAATGGCCCTCGTCCCCGTAACACGCTCAGACCATGTCGCAGATGAGCACGCTCCACAAGCCCGCCGACATCTCCCGCCGTCCCGGCGGTCAGGCCTCCCTGCGCGTCCGAGAGCGCTACCTGCGCCATCGCAGCCGGCGGCGGAGCCTCGGCGACCGCGGCATCACCGCCATCTGGCTGGGGGTTGGTGCGCTGATCAGCTGGCTTTTCGTGGTCGGCTTCTCAACGCTCGGGCACTAACCCGTCCCACCGATCAGGTCGCGCAGGTCCTGCACCTGGAGCGCGATCCAGCGGTTGATGTCGGCGGCGCGCACGGTTTCACGGATCCTCTCTGCCCTGGCGGCCTTCTGGGGCGCATCCATCGCGAGCCCGAGGTAGAGCGCCTCCGCGGTCTCGTCGATGTCGAACGGGTTGACGCTGAGCGCGAAATCACCCAGCTCCTCGTGCGACCCCGCGTTCTCGCTGAGCACCAGCACGCCGTCACGGCGATTGCAGAGCACCCCCTCCTTGGCGACAAGGTTCATGCCGTCGTAGATGGGGTTGACCAGCAGGACATCGAACTGACGGTAGCCGGCGAGAGCGCGCGCCATGACGTCGTCCACCTCGACGCGGATCGGCGTCCACCCGCCCCGGCTGAACTTCCTGTTGATGCGCGCCGCCACGCTGAGAACACTGCCGAGATACGCGCGGTAGTCGTCGATGTCCTGGCGGCTGGGCTGCAGGTAGGCCCAGAACTGCACGTCGCCGTGGAGCTCGTGGTGGTCCTCGAGCATGCGTTCGTATGCCAGGAAGCCGCGCACGATGTTCTTGCTGAGGTCGGTGCGGTCGACGCGCAGGATCAGCTTCTCGGGGCGCCACGAGAGCAGCCGTTCCTCCTCAGCAAGGACCTCCTCGGTGTCGGCCTGGGCCAGCAGTGAGTCGACATCGACACTGATCGGGTAGTTGCGCACCCAGATGGTGCGGCCCTCGAAGCGGACCGTGCGCGCGCCGAGGTCGACGGTGAGGCCGAGGTTCTCCTCGCACGTCATCAAAAAGTTGCGCACATCCCTGCTCGTCTGGAATCCCACGAGGTCGCAGCCGAGCAGCCCCTTGAGCAGGCCGTCGCGAATCGGCTTGGGAAGGACCGTCCAGTACTGCGGCGTCGGCCAGGGAATGTGCACGAAGTGCTGGATGCGCACCTCGGGGAGAGCGGCGCGGACCATGCCGGGGACGCAGTAGAGCTGGTAGTCCTGGACGAAGACCAGTGGCGGCAGGGTCGACGCTCGCGCCTCGGCCACGACGCGGTCGGCCACCATCTGGTTGACGCGCACGTACCCCTCACGCCAGGCGCGGAACGTCGCCGTGTCGACGACCGGTTCGCGGGCCAGGTCCCAGAGGTAGTGCTGGATGAACCACAGCAGGGGGTTGCTGACGACGTTGTAATAGAGGTCGTACGCCTCGAGCGGCGGCTGCACGAACGACACCCGATACACGGTCCCGTCGTCGGTCTCCAGCTCGGCCGGGTCACCCCGTGACGCCAGCGCCCGATCGGAGTCGTCGCGGGCCACCGCGACCCACAGCGCATGCGTCGTCGCGGCCAGCGAACTGAGCGCGGTGACCAGCCCTCCCGCCCCCTTGACGAGCCGCTCCGGCGTGTTTCTGTAGTGGTCGGCGGGCTCGAGCGCCAGCGGCGCGCGATTGGCAACCACGATCGGCTGCACGTCGCCGAGCATGTCCTGCAGGGACGCCGAGATGTCGGACAGTGGTCATCCTCCGGTCGCGCGGCGCGGTTGTTCGCGTGTTGCCGTCAGCCGAGCAGCACGTCGTAGAAGTGGCGGTCCTCGCGGGGCACGTTCTGGTCGACGTGGATGTGCTTGACCTCGGTGTACTCGCGCAGCCCGTACGCGCCAAGCTCGCGGCCCGACCCACTCTGCTTGTAGCCACCGAAGGGCGCGAGGGCATTGAGCAGGTGCCAGTCGTTGATCCACACCGTGCCGGTGCGCAACCGCTTGGCCATCTCGATGGCGCCGCGCGTGTCCCGAGACCAGATGCCCCCGGCGAGGCCATAGATGGACCGGTTGGCGCGGCGTACCACGTCGCCGGGGTCACTCCACCGCTGCACGGCCAGCACCGGGCCAAACACCTCGTCGGTGGCGATGTGCGACTCGGGGCGCACGTCGGCGAGGACGGTGGGCTGGACGAAGAATCCCTTGTCGCCGGCGCCGCCGGCACGGCCGCCGCCACACAGGAGGGTGGCGCCCTCGGCCTGGGCGCGGTCGATGGCCGCAAGGATGCTGTCGTACTGGCGCCGCGAGATCACCGGGCCGACCTGGGTGTCGTAGTCGGTGGCGTCACCGACGCGCAATGCCGCCGCCGTCGCCACCAGCCGCTCCATGAAGGCGTCGTAGATGTCGTCGTGGACGTAGACGCGGTGGCCAGACTCGCACGCCTGGCCCTGGTGGAAGAAGGTGCCGAACAGGGTGCCATCGACGGCAACGTCAAGGTCGGCGTCAGCGCAGACGATGTTGGCCGACTTGCCGCCCAGCTCGACTGTGACCCGCTTGATCGTGGGCGCCGCAAGGGCGAGGATGCGCCGCCCCACCGCCGTGGACCCGGTGAAGGCGACCTTGTCGACGTCATCGTTGACCACGAGCTCCTCGCCAAGATCGTCGCCGGGGCCCGTGACCACGTTGAGCACCCCGCGAGGCAGAAGCCCGGTCTCGTCGATGGCGCGAGCCACCTCCAGCAGCGTCAGCGGCGTGAACGGCGACGGCTTGAGCACGATGCTGTTGCCCATGGCCAGGGCCGGGGCCAGCTTCCACATGGCGATCATCAGCGGGAAGTTGAAGGGCACGATCCCGGTGCAGACGCCGATTGCCTCGCGCTGCACGAAGTTCCAACTGACGTGGGGGATGTCGATCCACGGCAGCGGCTCGTACCAGGGGATCTGCAGGGCCTGCTCCGCCATCGACCGGAACGTCTCCACGGCAAGCGGCACGTCCACCACCGACGCCTTGCGGATGGTCGCCCCCGCCGTCCGCGCCTCGAGCATCGCCCAGTCGTCACCACGATCCTGCAGGTGGCGGGCGATCGCGAACATCGTCTGGCTGCGTTGCAGCTGGGTCTGGTTGCGCCACTCGCCATCGTCGAACGAGCGCCGGGCCGCCGCGATGGCGCGCTGGGCGTCGGCCCGGCCACCGGCGGGGGCCGTGGCCACCACCTCCTCGGTCGACGGGTTGATGACATCGAAGGTGCCGCCCGCGTCGGAGTCCGTCCATTGACCGTCGATGTATTGGTGGTACGTCACCACCTCCGGCCGCACGATCGTCGCCACGCTCCCACCTCCTGCTGACCTCGGCCTCGATTATGGGCCGAAGGTTGCGAGCACCCCGCCATGGTCTCCACAGAGCACGCAGGCGGTCTTTCACACGCGTCAAGAATCTGCAACAGGAACATGCGATCCCTGAACCGGCGGCGTTCGCTGCAATCGCGCCGCGACAGAATCCACCCATGGCTCCGATCCAGCCCGCCCCGCCTCGCGTCCTGCTGGTGGACGACGACGCACGCCTCGTGCACATCGTCGGCCTCTACCTGGAGAGCCAGGGGTTTGAGGTGCTGACAGCCGCGACCGGCGAAGCCGCCGTGGTGCTGCTCGAGGGGCNNNGCGGTGGTGGCGCTCCTCCCCGAGACGGCGACGACCCGGGGGTAGCCCGCAAGGGGTTCCCGGAGGCTCGCGGGCGGCCACGGCGAACGTCGACGCAGCCGTCACAGCAGCGCGACGCGTGATGCGCCGCCCCGTGACGCGTCAGTCATGAGTTGCTCGATGGCTTCGGTCAATGTGAGAGATGCCATGCGAGTGCGACCAGAGACCGACCACGGCCTGACCGATGTCTTCCTCCGTGTCCGTGAGGCGTTTCATCGCGCCATCGAGCGTGACCAGGACGGGCAGGGCATGGTCGAGTACGCGCTGATCCTCATGCTGGTCGCCCTCGTGCTCATCATCGTTGTGGGCACACTCGGCAAGCAGGTGAAGAACGTGTTCTCCAACGTCAGCACCGGGCTGGGAACCTAGGCACCCTCGACAACTCCGTACGCGGCCGGCATCGACTGTGCCGCGCCAGCTCACCGGGCCGTGTCCTCCGGGCACGGCCCGGCTTTCTCTCTGCGCGACACTCTGCGCGCCGCCGCGCCGATGTCCGGGGAACGTCCCGCCGCCGTCGCTAGCGTCGACCGGCTGGCCGGGGTGACGTCGGGAGACGCGATGGAACAGGTGTCGATGAACGACGGCCTCGACGGCCGCGAGACTGTCGCTTTCGGGCTGGCAGCCGGCGAGATCGCGGTGTTCGTACTCGCCCTGATGACGGGCTACGCGGTCCTGCGCAGTGGCCTCCCGGGAGCCGCCGCCTGGATCCTGGCCGTCGTCGTCGTGGCCGTTGGAGCGGCGCTGGCGTGGGGCCGAATCGCCGGGCGGCCGCTGTTGGACTGGTCCCTGCTTCTCGGCCGCTTCGTGGTGCGCACGCGGCGCCGCCGCCTGAGGCGGGTGCGCGCCGCCGGGGCGATCCGCTCTGCGCCGCTCCTCGGGCGGGTGGTGCGGCCTCGCCGCGACGCGCTGCTTGAGCGCCTCGCGCAGAGGCCGGGTGGGGGCTC
>PLWW01000087.1 GCA_003153125.1 Candidatus Dormiibacterota bacterium
GACGGCTCCACCCAGCTGGTCTTCTACAGGAGTGCCACCGGACACCTCCAGGAATCCTGGTACACCGGCTCGTGGCACGGCCCCGTGGACTGGACCACCTCTGCCTTCGCCGGCAACGGCCTCCTGGCCTCCTCACCCGGCGCCACCGTCACCGTCGACGGCTCCACCCAGATCGTCTTCTGGCAGGGCGCCGGCGCCACCCTCTGGGAGGGCTGGTACGCCGGCGGCGCCTGGCACGGCCCGGTGGATTTCAGCTCCGGGATCGCGCAGCCCACGACTGGGGTCATCAGCGGCACGGTCAGCGACAGCCTCACCCACGCGGCCATCGCCGGCGCGACGGTTTCTTACAGTGGCGGTAGCGCGACCGCGACGACGAATGCCGGCGGTCTCTATACGCTCCCTGGCGTCACGGCCGGGAGGATGTACACGGTGAGCGCCGTGGCAAGCGGATACGCGTTCTCCACCGCCACCGTGACGGTGGGAGCCGGAACCACCGCCACACAGAGCTTCGCCCTCGTCACCCCATCGCCTGATCCGCTCAGCCAACCTTTCACAAACACATCAATATGGAATACACCCATAGGCTCCGGCGCGACCTGGATGCCTGCGAACCTGGTGCCGGCAACCACCAAGACGTTGGTCAGCGATCAGCACATCATCGTCATGACGCCGAACGACCCGTCCACGACTCTCACCAAAAGCACGGCCGGCTGGACAGGCGCCGATCGGTGCGTCGCGAGCGGTCTGTTCTCACCTCCGGGCAGTGCACCCATCCCCGACAGCTTCGTCATCCCGTCGTCGACAATGAATGACCCGTTGGTCGCGGTGGCAGCCGATGGACACACGCTGATCCAGGGTGAACCCTTCGCACGCTGCGCTCCCGGCGGTCCGGCCACCTTGGAATTCCTTGACAGCAGGTCGGGCGCCGACCTGCTGGGCGATGGCCTCCAGGGCTTCGACGGCGGAAGCGGTATGTCCGCCTTGGGCGGTGCGATTCGGTTTGATGAGTTCGTCCTGGGCAGAGTCATCTCTCATGCACTGCAGATCGACGTCGACGCATGGGCCAACCTGTATCCGGGCACCGGACCAACCTGTTTCGTCTGGCCCGCGACGAAATGCGATACATACGGCCCCACCGGCTACGGCGGCACCAATCCCCACCTGAAGATGGGAGCGCTGCTTGCTCTGCCTCCGTCAGTACCGATCGACAGCCTCGGTTTGGAAACCCCCGCAGGGAGGATCCTGGCGACGGCTTTCAAGAACTTCGGCGCCTACGTCAGCAACGACGCCAGCAGCGCAACGCGGGAGCGTTCCGTCAACAACATCGTCACGGAGCTCGGGCCCAGCGGTAGCGTGGCAGCAACGCCCACCGACCCGGGCCAGTTTCAGACCATGTGGGGTTTCCCCTTCGAGACCACAGGGGTCAACGGGACCGACGGTTGGTCGCACGACATCGCGGCAATCTTCGCCGCACTTGCGATTGTCACCAACAACAGTCCAACGTCCATTGGTGGTGGCGGCTCTCCGTTGTAGCCTTTGGCCCCCCGTGCGGGGAACTGCGGCCGGCGCAGGTGCCGCCGGCGATTTCGCACGCACAACAGGCTCGGCGGCGATCCGTGGCCGTGACAATGCTGCGAAGAGCGGTCGCGGCCGAGCCGCCAAGATCGCCCGATCAATGATGATGCCGGGACACGGGAGGTTCCGCAGTGGCAAAGGTTCTCTACATCGGCGGCTGCACGCGCAGCGGCAGCACGCTCGTCGACCGCATGCTGGGGCAGATCCCCGGCTTCCTGTCGACCGGTGAGTTCGGCCTGCTCACCACCCACAGCCTGGTGGAGAACCGCCTCTGCGGGTGCGGACTGCGTTTCATGGAGTGCCCGTTCTGGCAGGCCGTCGGCCAGGAGGCCTTTGGCGGCTGGGACACGGCGGAGGCCAAAGAGGTCGTGGCCCTGCATCCCCAGCTGACCAGGCAGCGCCACCTGCCGCTGCTGTTCGTCCCCGCACTGTCACCAAGCTTTTCCCGGAAGCTGCGCCGCTACCGCGAGCTGCTCTCGCGCATGTACGAGGCCCTGCACACCGTGAGTGGCGACGAGGTGGTGGTCGACTCGACCAAGGCACCTGCGTACGCGCTCGTGCTCCGCGGCGTGCCCGGCCTCGAGCTGCACATACTCCAGCTGGTGCGCGACTCGCGCGGCACCGCGTACTCGGCGACCAAGCGGCAGATCATGCGGGACAGCGTTGACCGCGTCGTCTACAAGCACCACTACGCACCGGCGGTGATCACGCTGCGCTGGGACATCTATCACCTCCTCTTTGACGTCATGCGTGTCCTGGGCGCGTCGCGACTGGTGGCGCGCTATGAGGACGTGGTCCACGAGCCGCGCAAGGCACTCACCCGCATCGCCGCCTTCGCCGGCCGGCCGGTGCGCGAGGGCGACCTCGACTTCATCTCCCCCACGGCTGTCGAGCTCCACGTCGACCACACCGCCGTGGGCAACGACATGCGCTTCGCGCACGGGGCGATCGCGATGCGCGAGGACGATGCATGGCGTGCCTCGCTGCCGCGCTCCAGCCGGCGTGCGGTGACGCTGCTCAGCTGGCCGCTACTGAAGCGCTGGCGTTACACCTGAGCGGTCACCGGCAGGTGCGGCGCTGACCTGGGGTCAGGCCCCGTTGGCCGCCCGCGGCTGCGACTGACCGGCGCTGCCCTCCTCCTCGTCGGAGCCCGCGCCCACCGCGGTGATCAGCGTCACTGTGCCGTCCTGGACGTGGAACTCGATGACGCCGCCGCGGTTGACGGGAACGCGCCACCCGTTGCCCGCCGCACCCTCGAGCTTGGCGATGAGCAGGCGGATCATGACCGCGTGCGACACGGCCGTGACCGTCTCACCCTGGTGGCGCGAGCCGATCAACTCCACCGCCGCCAGCATCCGGTCCTGTGCATCGATGATGCGCTCGCCATCGGGGCACACACAGCGCAGCGGGTTGTTCTTGTACAGCTCGAACGCGCGCGGGTCGTGCGCCGCGGCCTCCGTCGTGGTCATGCCCTGCCACACGCCGTAGTCGAGGTTGATCAGGCCCTGGAGGATGCGGATGTCCGGCACGCCGGCCTCGTCGGCGATGATCTGCGCGGTGGCGATGGTGCGCCGCAATGGGCCCGTGTAGATCGCCGTCAGGCCGGCGGACGAGAGCGTGCGAGCCGCGTCGACGGCCTCCTGGTACCCCTGCGCGTCCAGCGGCACATCGGCGCGACCGCGATAGCGGTTCTCGACATTCATGCGCGTGGTCCCGTGGCGCACGAGGAAGACACGACAGGGGCCTTCCACAGCTCTGACTCGCGGCGCGCGAATGGTGTTCACATCGGTCATGTCATTCCCTCCCCCGGCTGAGCCGGGACGCACTGTCGGCCCCCGGCAGCTCTGAAAAAATGTTATCGGCGGTGTCTGCGCTTGTCAACGTCGCTGTGCTCTCATCCTGCTCGGCGACCGCAACGGCATCCAAGACATGTGTCGCCGCGCCGTCGGTCACGTGCCCTTCGAGGCGCTCATTCTCGAAGAATGTGCCACGCCTGATGACCCGGTCCAGCCACGCTCCCGCCAGCATCGAGGTGAGCAGCGCGAGCAGGACGAGGTCGACGTAGAAGCGCTCGGCGATCACGTGCGCATCGAGGGCCACGGACGCCAGCACGATCGCCGGGCCACCGCGCGCGTTGAGGGCGACGGCGAGGTTGACCGCGCTGTCGCGGCGCTCCCCGGCTATGCGGGCGCCGCCGTACACGCTGACCGCCTTGACGATGCACGCAAACGCGAGGAAGACCGCGAAGAACCCGATGTCGAACTGGTGGATGAGGTCGAGCTTCAGGCCGACGATGGCGAAGTACACGGGGATGAAGAAGCCGAACGAGAAAGACTGGATGGTGGCCTGCGCGCTCGCCGCGCTGCCGGTCAGAGTGCCCGCCAGGATGCCCGCGATGAAGGCGCCGAAGATCGGCGAGATGCCGAGGAACAGCGCGGCGCTGGTCATCGCCATCATGAACACGACCTGGAACGCCAGGGCATTGCCACGCCCCAGCACGTTGATGCGCAATGACCCGATCCGCTGAACGAACGATCTTCCCAGTGCCATGGGCAAGGCGAACGCGGCGATGGATATCAGGACGTAGTAGGCGTCCGACGCCGCGCTACCCGGAGCAATGGCAAGCAGGTGCGGCAGCGTGAACGAGTCGCCGTGAACCGGCGCGACCAGGCCGATGGCGATGGCAAGGATGACGTAGAGCACCAGGTCCTCGATGACCGCGACGCTGAGCACGATGCGCGCGAACGACGTCCCGAGGATGCCGAGGTCGGCGAGGATGCGCGAGATCACAGGGATGCTGGTGACCGCCACGCCGCAGCAGAACACCAGCAGGAAGGCGGTGTTGTTGTTCGCGGAACCGAGCAGGTTCGCGGGGTGCACGATGCCCAGGAACGCGGCCCCGGCCGCGAACGGGATGACGTTGCCGACCAGCGCGATGAGCGCCGTCGTCTGCCGCTCCCCCTGGCGACGGCGAGAGCGCAGAGCGGCGCCGGCGCAGTACATGAGCAGTAGCTGACCAAGCTGGTAGATGGCCCCGAGGACCGCGGTCGTCGTGGTGCTCCCGGCGATCAGGTCGTGGGTCAGGTCGGGGCGCAACGCGCCCAGCACGGTGGGCCCGAGTAGGAGGCCGCCGACGATCTCGCCCGCCACCTGGGGCTGGCGCAGCCGCACGAAGAGAAACCCCATCCCGTGGGCGGCGAGCAGGATGAGGCTGAGCGCCACCAGGAGGTGGAGCGTGGCGCCGTTGCTGAGGCTCACTGCCCGGCGCCGACCACCGACCGCACCGCCTCGAGGATGGCTTCCTGGTGCTCGGCGCGACACACCACCTGGTCGGGCAGCCACGGGTTGGGCTGGTTGTAGCGCAGCGGCGAGCCATCGGCGCGCGTGGCCCGCAGGCCGGCGGCGAGGGCCACGCCCACGGGCGCGGCCGAGTCCCACTCGTACTGCCCGCCGAGGTGCACATAGGCATCCGCGTCGCCGCGCACCACGGCCATCGTCTTGGCGCCTGCCGACCCCATGTGGATCAACTCGGCATCGAGGAGGCGTGCGATCTCGGTCGCGGCCGGAGGCGTGTGCGACCGGCTGACCACGAGGCGCAGGCGCCCACCGGTCGCGTCAGGAAGGACGGGGGCTGGGTGGGTGCAGAGCACGAGCCCACTGGCCGGCAGCGCCACGGCCGCCACCGTCGGCGTCCCGTCCTCCACCAGGGCGATGTGCACCGCCCAGTCGGGTCGGCCTGTCTCCCCGTACTCGCGCGTCCCGTCCAGCGGATCGACGATCCACACACGGCGCTGGCCGAGACGATAGGGGTCGTCCGCCCCCTCCTCGGAGAGCACGGCGTCGCCGGGACGCAACTCGGCGAGAAGCCGGACGATCAGTTCATGCGACTGGCGGTCGCCGTCGTCGCGGAGGCGCTGTGGGTCGAACCCGGTTCCGGCGGCATCGCGGAGCGCAACCAGGGCCTGGCCGGCGATCTCGGCGACGTGCCGCGCAACCTCGTGGTCGGATTCGATGGCGATGTCTGCACCTGTGAGCAACGTCGGTCCCCCTTCCCATGGACGAGCGCCCAGTGCGGCGCTGCCTCGCCCCTACCCTACGCGACCACCCCCCGCTTGCACGGATAGGGCCAATCGCGTCATTATAGCCAAAGGCGTCGGAGGAGCAAGCACCTCGCTGAGCCCGTTCCCGCCATGATACTGACCTCTTGACTCGGTCCGGCCCCGCCCATACGATGCGGCAGAACGCGTCGAACGCCTCAGGGCAACAACGGGCCGGGGCAACGCTCGACGACACCTGACGGCGGGGAAAGGGACCGCAGTTCATGCACATCGATCTGTCCCTCGCGCTGGCGGGCCTGCTGGTGGGGTTCGTCGTCGGGCTCACGGGCATGGGCGGCGGCGCGCTGATGACGCCGATCCTCGTCGTTGTGTTCAACGTGCAGCCACTGGCCGCCGTCTCGAGCGACCTCGTGGCCTCCTTCTTCATGCGCCCCATCGGCGCGGCTGTCCACCTGCGTCAGGGCACGGTCAACTGGCAGCTGGTCAAGTGGCTGGTGCTCGGCTCGGTGCCCTCCGCCTTCTGCGGTGTGCTCATCCTGCGCGCCCTCGGCACCGGCAGCCACGTACAGGGTGTCGTACAGGTGGTGCTCGGCATCGCCCTGCTCGTCGCCGCCGGAGCGATCGTGCTCAAGGCGTTCCTCAACCTGCGCTCACGCGCCCGCGGTGAGCACCTCACCGCCAGCGGGTCTCGGGACATCACCGTGAAGCCGTTGCCCACGCTCATGATCGGCGCCCTCGGCGGACTCGTCGTGGGCATGACCTCGGTCGGGTCGGGGTCGCTGATCATCGTCCTGCTGCTCTTCCTTCATCCCAGGATCCGTGCTTCGCAACTGGTCGGCACCGACCTCGTGCAGGCCATCCCGCTGGTGGGAGCAGCGTCCCTCGGTCACCTCCTGTTCGGCGATTTCCGGCTCTCCCTGACCACCTCGCTGATCATCGGCAGCATCCCCGGCGTCTACCTCGGCGCGCGTGTCTCGGCACGGGCGCCGGCGCGCCTGCTGCGCCGCGTGCTCGCCTTCGTCCTCCTCGCGTCAGGCCTGAAGCTGGTACAGGTGGGCAACCTGGAGCTGGGGATCATCCTGCTCGCCGTCGTGGTCATCGCCCCGGCGGTCTGGGTGGTGGTGCGCGCCACGGACGGGCTGATGCTGACGCGCTCGCGAGCCGAACTGAGCAAGCGCAACCACGCGCGCCGGGAGCGGCGCGCCAGCTGACGCGACGCCGGTCCTAGCCGACGCTGGGCGCCGCCACGCGCACCGTCGCGCCGCGACGGTGCGCCCACAGCAGTCGTGCGACACCGGCCGACACCATCGCGGCCAAGGCCACGTTGATCGCCGCCGGCTGCAGGCCGAAGGGGTGGTAGTAGGCATTCACCAGCAGGCCCGCAGCCGTCAAAGCGGCCACCAGGAACAGCGCCACGCGCGACCGTTCATCGACGACGAGGAGCGCCAGCAGCGGCAGGGGCCACACGAGGTACTGCTCGATCACCTGCTTGCTGAAGACGAGGAAGAGCAGCATCGCGGCCACTGAGGCCACCGCGAAGTCGTCGAGGAAGGCCAGCCCGATCGCCACCACCACGAAGGCCCCGAGCAGCACATCACCGATGGACACCTGCACACCGGCGGGAAGACCGTGCAGCACCACCTGCCACGACAGTCCGCCGGGCAGCTTGTCCGCGCTGTAGAGAAGATCGCGGACGAACGCGTGCGGACTGGTGAGCAGGTACGGGGCCGACAGGGCGGCGACCACGCCCACGCACGCGGTGAGCACGCGCAGCGCAGTGGCCCGGCCCCGCGCCACCAGCCAGGGCAGCACGAAGACGGGAAATGTCTTTGCCGCGACCGCGAACGCGTACACCAGGGCGAACCGCCACGTGGCCGGCCGGGCGGCGCGGTAGGCACTGAACGCGAGCATGAACAGGGCGACGCAGACACTGTCGAAGCGGCCGTAGAACGCGCCGTTGTAGAGGACGACCGGGTTGAGGAAGAAGAGCGCCGCCGCCAGCGCCTCAGCGCGCGGACAATGGCCGCGACGGCGCACCTCGCGGACGATCAGCACGGTGGCCGCCAGGTCGGCCGCCACGATCGGCAGCTTGCCCATCACCGTGAACGACACCCCGGTGTGCACTGTCAGCCACTGCATGGGCACCTCGAGGTAGAGGAACAGAGGCAGGTAGGCGTACGGGCCGCCCGTGTACGCGGGGTGGTGCGCATAGACGTTGACGCCGTTGAGCGTCGCTCTCGACGCCAGGTCCCAGACGCGGAAGTCGGCCCCGTGCGTGATCGGCACGAGGATCGCCCGTGCGACCACGCCGACCACCAGCACCGCAAGCAGCGGAACCGTGATGGCGAGCCGGCGGCCACCCGGTGGACCGGTCCGCACCGTCAGTGGCACCCGGGCACGAGGTAGAGGTAATCCGCCGCCCCCAGACTCAGCCGCAGCGGGTAACGCCGTGCCACCAGGGCTTCGAAGCCGGGAAGGCTGGCGAAGCGGCCGCTCGAGAAGACCACGGCGCAGACTGGCGCGCGGCCGGCGGCGGTGTCCTTGAGTCGCTGCAGGTCGCCGCTCACTGTGTACAGGCGGGTGTTCGACGTGTCCACGAATGCCGGCGGTGCGGCGCGCTGAGCCAGCGCCTGGGCGAACTGCTCGTCGCCGAGGACCTGCGCCGTGGCCGGGGTGTCGTGGGCGATCTGGCTCGCCAATCCGTCGAAGCCGAGGCTGCCCAGGTGGCGGAGGCCGGAGAGCATGTACAGGACGGCGAACGCGGCCAGCGCGAGGCCGAGGCCCGTCGCCGCCTCTGTCGAGCGCCTCCACGGGCGCGCGACCAGCCAGGCGACGACCGACGACACGCCCGCCCCGACGAGCAGCGCATACCCGGGCGACGCCGACACGGTGTGGTGCGGCCACAGCGGGTGGGTCACATCCATGGCCAGCAGGGCTCCGGCGACCCACGCGGCGCCGGCGACGACAAGCCGGCGATGGCGGCGCCAGCCGGCCACCGCCCCCGCGACGGCCAGCGCCCCCAGCTGCCAGCGCTGGTGGAGCGCCCCGGAGAGGGTGATCCCCGACGTGAGCGACTGCGAGGAGAGGTGGAGGCCGATGGCGTCGTTCCACATCGCGGCCCAGGCGTCGCGCATGGGGAGGAGAACGGCGCAGGCAGCGATCAGCGCGCCCCCCGCTGCAGCCGGCCAGAGGCGGTGGCGCAGGCCGCGGCCGGCGAGCACCACCACCATCGGCGGGACGACGGCGATGTCGAGGAGCTTGGTGAGCAGGCCGATCGCCAGCGCGGCGCCGCCAAGCGCCGCCGCCAGCGTGCCCCAGCGTTTGCGAGGTGTGGTCACGGCGACCGCAGCGAATGCGACCGCGACGAGGCCGAGCGACGTCGCTGGGCCGTCGGCCTGCAGAACCAACGCCTGGCGCACCATGAGCGGGTCGGCGGCCAGCGTCACCGCGACGGCCACGGCGGCGACTTTGCCGCCCAGGCGCCAGCCGATGACCCCACCCGCCACCACCGCGACCGCGCCCCAGAACAACATCACGGCACGGGCGGCCGCGATGCCGCCCCCGAGCAACGCCCAGGGAGGCTCCGTGAGGAGCAGGAAGGCCGGCGGTTGGGAGCTGTACACCGAGCTGAACAGGGCGTGGCCGGAGCGCATCGTCTGCATGGAGATCCAGTACACGCCCTCGTCCCAGTCGAACTCGCCGTTGCCGAGCATGGGCAGGTGAGCGGCCACCGTGACGGTCACGGCCAGCACGATCGCAGCGGCGGCGAGCGCGGCCCGCCTGTTCCGTGCGAGCCAGGAGGGCATCTCGGCGCGGTTGCCTA